>JBBSBS010000125.1:0-15450 GCA_038251045.1 Aggregatilineales bacterium
TACGAAAAGAACGCTGCCCCACAAAGCGTGAGCAAATCCCATGTTGACTGATACGTAATCAGGATTCAAATTGCCCGCTGTTCCGTTGAACAATAAAACTTGAAGCCCATATGGTATAAGCCGCACATTCCACATGAAGTAACTCAGCATAGCGGGTGGATTTATCCGAATGGCCTCCGTCATTGAGGGTTGTTCGGTTCCAAAGTCACGCTTCATCAAATCTTGGCATTGTGTCCACGGGCTTAAACGCCAATCTGTATAGCGTTGATAATAGCTAAACGCATATATTTGACATACATTGAGCGTGTGTTTAACCTCAAATCCTTTTTGTAGCACCGAACCCTGTTCATTCGAGTGGATGTAAAAAAAAGTAACCACGACAGCCCCTAGTGCAAGCGGGAGTATGTACGCGGCAATATAAGTTTTAATTGATTTTCGAGCGCCAGATCGAATCAGCTTTACCTCCGCTATAAAACAAATCAAAAGCCATAGACCTGTGGCAATAGTTAATTCATTCCGTATCAGAACTGCTCCTAAGGCAAATATGCCTAATGCCACACCTCGTGTCCAAACCGATGGTTTTTTGGAGGCGATAATACAGGCAACCAACGCCGGAATGGCTGCAAATAAATGCACTTCGTATAATGAATCAAAGTTGATCGGTAAAATCACCCACCACGCTGCAATCAACCATGCGTAACCCGGCGGCAACAAGCGCCGCATCAACATGAGCACCAAAATAGCCAACACAAACACAATGATAACCCTGTGTATCCAGGTAACAGTGACTGCATCAGGGAAGAATTTGAGTAACGTACCATAATAAGCTGTATAAATGGGCGTGTATGAAAATCGGGTCAGTCCCACGTTGTTCCAATGAAAAGCATCGACAAAATAAGCCGATGTGTCCCCGTTAGTTAGATCCTTGAAGCGCCAGATATTCCACATCACCTTCGTTTGCAGCAAAATAATGGTGGCATAGGCAAACCACACATTACTGGCTAACGTGAACCACAGTTGTTTTAATCGCTGAATGAAATTAGCGGGCATGGATAACCTATATTTTCAGTTAGTTGTAAATCATTATTTGGGTCAAATTATGAACGTAATACAAAAAATTGACTGCTAATGGGTAGACATCTTTTTTGACCGTGCCACAAAAATGTATTGATAGCCCATCATTGTGGGCCAAATGGTTGTCAGAAATGCCAACAAATAAGTGATTGTTTTCATGATTATGTTTTCAGGAGAAAGCCCTAGCACCAACTCCAGCGGCATAATTGTTGCCTGCTCCTTCACGATTTCATACCCATTTTGTTCCAGCATGTGCCGCGCTGTCTTGCGGGTATAAAAGCGGACATGTGTTTTATCCAGAATACCGCGCTCGGTATAGTTGAAACGCCCGAATAATACGGATAAACGTACAGTGATGTTGACTGCATTTGGCAATGAAATTAGTACTAAACCCGTCGGTTTCAATACCGCATGTACATCGGTCAATATCTTTTCGGGGGTGGTCAGGTGTTCCAGAATATCCGCCAGCAGCACCCGGCTGAACTGCTGTCCATTCAATCGGGTTGGAATTGACCCCAGTCCATCATTGGCATTCTGTTGAAAGTACTGCTCAAATACCTTAACTTTCGGTTCGGGCAAGGCATCAAGACCAACAATCTGATTATCTTCTTGTTTCAACTGCTCGGCGAAAAAACCTTCGCCACAGCCGACATCAAGCACAGTTTGCCCGCGACCAACCAACCGCTGAAGCAAATAATGGCTGGAATACTTACTCTTTTTTATGGGGTAATGCGTGAAATATTCCGCGTATTCCGGATAAGATGCGACGGATTGAACGGTGCGCGTGTAACGAAACACAGCACGTGCCACATCTTTAGCGTAACGCAGTCCATTGACATAACTAATCTCATCGCCGTAATAGGTAGGAATGGGAACTTCTTTGATGCGAAGCCCCTGATGATGCAGCTTGATAATGATTTCGGTATCAAAATGAAAATCATTTGTCATCTGGCTCATATCAATTTGGCGCAGTGCATGCAAACTATAGGCACGGTATCCACTGTGGAACTCGGTCAGGTTCATGCCGAGTGACATATTTTCAAAGACGGTCAAGATGCGGTTGCCAACATATTTGTAAAGAGGCATCCCACCTTTTAGCGGCCCTCCATAATCTCGCATCAGGCGCGAACCGAATACCGCTTCCGCTTCTCCCCGAATGATCGGCTGATAAAGATGGTCGAGGATTTCCGGCGCGTACTGTCCGTCACCGTGCAGCAGCACCACAACATCAAAACCCTTATCCATGAAGTATTGATAACCCAGCTTTTGGTTACCACCGTAACCGAGGTTCTTTTCATTTTTGAACGCTTTAATCTTGACATTGCCAGAGATAAGCCCATAACCGGTTGCCAGAATATGGGTCGCGTCGTTGCTGGCATCGTCGAAAATCGCAACTTCTTCGACATCATCCCAAACCTGAGTTGGAATGCGTTCTAGCACACTTACTAAGGTTTTGATCGCGTTATAGGCAACAATCAAGATACCCACACGTTGCTTTCCGGCCTGAACACTTGGGTCAAGTGCTACAGATGATTCGGATTGTACAATTATGGGTGACATTTTATCTAACATAGATGCTGTTTCCTGAACTCGGGGAGCAAACAACGATATTTTAATGGTCGTGCAGAGAATTGTAAAGAAAGTTGGTTATTCGGTGCCCCTGCCTGATAATGATAGTGCATAGCATGTTTTCCGCGATGGTGCTAGAAAAGTATTTCATAGCTGTTTATAATCTAGTTTCAAGAAATTAGAGATGGAGATAACCTCCCATGACTCAGATTGCCAGCATTGTGTACCGACCGATGGGACAACCCAACCCAAAAGATGATTACCTGCGCCTTGATCTGGACGATGCAACATTGGTTGCGGGTTACGGCATCGAGGGTGATGCCAAAGGGGGGCATCCTGAGCGTCAATTGAATATCATGTCCTACGAAACGCTTACCATTTTGCGCGGGCAGGGTTTTTATACCGAGCCGGGGCAGATGGGCGAGCAGTTGGTTATTCATCAGTTGGATGTCGATGCCTTGGAAGCGGGTGCTCAGGTGCAGTTGGGCGCGGATGCTGTCGTCGAAATCGTCAAGCCGCGTACCGGCTGCGATAAGTTCGAGACTGTCCAGAAAAAATCACGTACCCTCGTTCAGGGGCAAATGGGACAAATTGCGCGGGTGATCGTCGGTGGCAAGATCAGCGTGGGTGATCCTGTACGTGTGTTGAAAAATACACCCGTAAACCAGTAACCGGCATGGTGATGACCGAAACAATCGGTATTCTTCACCCCGGCGCGATGGGCTTGTCGATAGCGGGTTCCGCCCAAAACAGCGGCAGCACTGTTTATTGGGCATCTGAAGGCCGCAGCCCACAAACTGCCGAGCGTGCAGCACGTCTAGGCTTATCGGATGCCCAAACACTGGCGGTGTTATGTGAAACTTGTTCCGTGATTTTCAGTGTATGCCCACCTGCTGCTGCCGAAGCGCTGGCAACCGATGTGTTGGCGCAGGGGTTTCGCGGTCTTTATGTGGATATGAACGCCATTGCTCCCCAGCGCGTTGCCCGCATTGCAGCGATGATGCAGGCTCATGGAACCCGCTTTGTCAGCGGCTCGATCATCGGTGGGCCAGCGTGGGAGCCAAATTCGACGTGGCTTTACCTTTCCGGGCAGGATGCGCAATCCGTTGCCGATTTATTTGCCGCAGGGCCATTGGAAACCGCCGTCTTGGGAGATGAAATAGGCAAAGCATCCGCCCTCAAAATGTGCTTTGCCGCTTATTCCAAAGGGACAACTGCCTTGTTAAGCGCGGTGATGGCGGCTGCCGAAGCGCTGAATGTGCGCGAGGATTTGGAACGGCAATGGTCGCGCAATGGTTCGCCTTTTGCCGAACAGGCTGCCAAAAATGTGCAGCAGGTGACCGCCAAAGCATGGCGATTTTCGGGCGAGATGGATGAGATTGCCGCTACACTGAGTGATGCTGGCTTACCCGGTGAATTTCACATGGCGGCGGCGGATATTTACCAGCGCATGGCGGATTTCAAAGGCGCGGAACCATTACCATCACTCGAACAGGTTCTCGCGGCACTGATTCGGCCTGACTAAAGCGCTTTCTAAAGTCTAATTCTAGGAACATGATGAATCCTCAAATTTCAGAAATGAATCCAGAACTAAGCGCAATGGCCCGTAGAATCCCGCAATTCACTTTTAACGCAAAGAATCGTTGGCTGATACAATTTTTGACACGTTATTTGCGGCGTGCGCCCAAAATTCCAAATAATCTGATCATCGAAAACGTCTTCATTCCCGGTCAAGATCCAAAATCGCAAATTCGGTTACGAATCTATCGACCCCGTTTTCCGAATGTCCTGACACCTGTATTACTCTGGTTGCATGGTGGCGGCTATATTATTGGAAACCCGGAGATGGATGATGCACTTTGTATGCAATATGCGAATGAAGTGGGGATTGTCATTGTTTCGGTTGATTATCGTCTGGCACCAAAAGACCCATTCCCAAGCGGTTTGGATGATAGTTTCATAGCTTTAAAGTGGATATGTGCTCACGCTAAACAACTGAGTATTGATGCCAATTGTATTGCTATTGGTGGTGAAAGTGCAGGAGCTGGATTAGCGGCAGCCCTTGTTCAGCTTGTGCATGACCAAAGTGACATCAAACCTGTATTTCAATTGTTGGTTTACCCCATGTTAGATGATAGGACATGCATTCGTACTGATATTGTGAATAGGCGATATTTGGCATGGGATTTTGCAAGTAATCGGTTCGGATGGGAGGCTTATCTGCGGAAATATTCTGCATTAAGTGAATTACCCAATTACGCGGTTCCCGCCAGACGCGAAGACCTTTCAGGTTTACCCCCCACTTGGATTGGTGTAGGGTCATTGGATTTGTTTCATGATGAAGACATCGCATATGCCCAAAGATTAAAAGAGTGCGGTGTTGACTGTGAAATAGTTGTGGTTGCGGGAGCATTTCATGGTTTTGATATAATGGCACCTCAAGCACAACTGAGTTTGGATTTTCGAAAATCCCAAATGGTAACCTTAAAACGATACTTATTTCCGGTAAAAAGCACCATATAAATATGAAATATAGGACAAGCCATTATTCATGTCCGAATATGTAACGGTTGAAACCCAAACCACTGAAAATCCTGATGTATTGGAATTCTTGACCAACCAGCGTATTGCGTTGGAAGGGGATGAAATTTACGAGGACTTTGAAGCCGGTGATGAGGGTACGCCAATTGCCCAGATGTTATTCAACGGTGTGCGCGGCATCCGGGCATTGACCATCAGTGACCGTTCACTGCGCATCACCCGCGACCCCGATGTGCCGTGGGAAGAAATTGTAGACGAAGTGCGTGACGCGCTCCGTGATTTCTTCCTATAAAACTAATTTTCTGCCTTAATAATCTTCATTTCTAAAAACCTTTTAAGGGGTGCTGCGTATAAGCGATTAACGCCAGTCATTTAAAAGGTGA
This sequence comes from Aggregatilineales bacterium, assembly GCA_038251045.1. Lineage (GTDB taxonomy): Bacteria > Chloroflexota > Anaerolineae > Aggregatilineales > Phototrophicaceae > CFX2. The sequence goes on from JBBSBS010000125.1 coordinate 5,568, forward strand.
TAATGATGTCTTTCTTTTCAAAACAGAAACGCAAAAATGATGCTCCACCTCCTTTTCGGCATGGGTGGTGGTTATTATCGCACTTGGATTGGTCATAATCGCCGTGATCCTTTTCCAATCTACGACACGCAACAGCACTTCAGTTCAAGGTACAATCCAGCCTTGTGAGGAGATGTTAGCTGTCGCTCAAGACCCGCTGCCACTCACCGCCACTGCTGTCGCAGGTGCGAGCCAAAATCTTGATCCACTTGAAATAACAGCTACTTATATCGTTCGGCAGGTCACTTATGCAGGGTGTATAACGATTGTCCCCGTCGAACTTGATCCGCTGTTCCTGACTGCGACTGCCATTGTCCAGCAGGCCGGTGCGGCAGCAAACGATAATCTTGACCCACTCTTCCTGACTGCCACCGCCATTATTCAGCAAGCCACCGCCCAAGCGGTCACGCCTGCATCCTGAGCCACTAAATACAACAGCCGCCTATTCACAGACTTATGAGTAGGCGGCTGTGCATATACATTGCGTTTGTTCGCGTAGGGTATTAGCCGCGCGGGTTGATTACAAAATCAAAGCCGTCATAACGTGGGCAGCTTGTTTTGACACTCAATGCTTGTCCGGGATAAATCTTCGCCGGATCTGCAATCTCGTTCTCGGTTGCTAAACACGTTACCTTGACATCGAATAATGCGCCGATGGTATCCAGCGTGTCGTTAAGCTGAACCACGTAGGTCGCATCACCTTTGCTCAGGTCAGTCGCGGTTGTGGTTACCGCACCGCCACCGCCACCTTGCCCCAGTTCATTCCCTGCACTGCCGGGGTTGCCCGGTTTGGTCAGCGCCGGAAATTGACCGAACGGCGGAGCGTCAGCCGGAATGGTGAGTTCTTGCCCCGGTTGTAGGATTGCGCCGTTGGGCAGCCCATTCGCCACCTGAATGGCTACCGAGGAGACATTCAATTCCTGCCCGATGCTGTCGAGCGAGTCACCACGCTGTACCTGATACGGCACGGATGTCGCGCCGCCACCGCCACCTTGCCCCAATGACTCGGTCACGTTGGTATTCACCTGTCGCGGAGTGGTGATGAAGTCCACACCGTCATACAGGGGGCAGTCAAAGCTGATGGTGAGGATTTGTCCCGGCGACAGCATCGACCCGACACTGATGTTATTGACCTTTGCCAGACATGCGGCTTGCACATCGAAAATCGCACCAATTTTGTCCAGCGAGTCTCCGGTTTTAACGTTGTAGCTGTCGTCCTGAGCGAAAGCGAGCGTCGCGCCGCTGAATACCAGCATACAACCGACCAATGCGGAGATGAAGCGTCTTTTACGAAGCATAAGTACTTCTCCAATTTTAGAATAATATAAAGTCCTCTTTTCATTTTAAGATTCTTTTCATGTTCCACAAATAGGAGAATGGTTTGAAAAACGATAGATTGTGCTATGCTTAGGTAAACCCCCGAATTTTTCGGGGTATTCGCAACCCACAATCCCCTTACACTCGTATATATTGGAAGTGGGTAAAAGGGAAAGTCATTGTTCGCCCGAACAGCCATCATTATCAAAGCAGGGTAACCCAGTATGCGACAACGCGGAACTATCTTTATCGTACTGTTTATCCTCATTGCGGCAGCCATCATCGGCCTGAGTCGTTTCCTCGGCGCACAACCACCCCAGGAATATACATTGGCGGTTGATCCTTTGGCGCAAAGTTGGGCGGAAGCTGCTGTGACTGCCTTTAATGCCAGCCAGCCCACCATCAATACCCAGCGTATTCTATTCAAAGTGACGGCCATTGATGACTTAAATGTCTGGCAGGGATCATCCGCATGGTCAATCAAGAACCATCAGGATGCATGGCTGGCGGCCTCGACGGTTTCGGTGGATTATGCCCGCACCAACAGCCTGACGTTTGCAACTGTAACTGACTCGCTGGCACGGACACCGATGGTCTGGGGCGGTTATGTCAGCCGCACCGATTTGTTGACCTCCGGCGGGGCTATTCCGTTGGATTGGCCGCAGGTGCAGGGTGCAGCTCAGAAGATGCTGCAAACCGATTGGTCGGCTTTGGGTGGTGACAGCAGTTGGGGCTTCCTAAAACTAGGATTCGGTCAGGCCAGTACCAAAATCGGCGGGCTGGCTGCACTCTACAGCGCTGCCGCCGATTTTAGCCAGACCGCCGACTTATCCCAAACACCAACAAGCCGGCAGGATTTCCACAACTGGCTTCTGCCGATAGTCAAAAGTAGACCCAGCTTCTCGACTTCCGGCGATCCTGCGCTGGCGATGGCGCGCGGACCGTCAACCATTGAAATGGCGCTCTTTCCCGAAGCCCAATGGTTGCTGAACATTAAAGGTATCCACGACAAAGAAGATGTGCGCCTCAATTATCCGGCTTATCAATTTATGTTGGACTTCCCGCTGGTGAGCTGGCAGGACAGCACACCCGAAGATGCTAACCGCCAAACAGCGGTCAAAATGTTGGGCGCGTGGCTGCAAACAGCACAGGAGCAGGCTAACCTTCCCGCCTATGGTCTGCGCCCCGCCACCACCGAACCCACCGAAGCGCATGATCTTTTCCGTTTGGCAATTCAATATGGTATCAGCTTCACGCCGGATTATGGGCAGGCTGTCATCCCGCCCAATGCCAATGAGACACGCGGGTTGATTCAATGGGTCGTCAGCAATCGCTAGAGATTGTTATATATCGTAGACCTTACCGCTACACCTCATGGGTTCGGTACGGCACTAAACCCCGCATCTAAAGGGGACAATGTAAAGAAGGAATAAACTTTTATGCATTTTACAAAACGCTTGTTTGCGCTCATGCTGGTTGTCGCTGTTGGCTTACTTGCCGCCTGTGATTTGGGCAGCAATACTCCCACGACTCCCGGCGCTCAAAACAACAGCAATAAACCCGCCAACGCGGTTGAAGTCAGCATCATCTACGCCCCGGAGTCGGCGCTTTACATGCCGCGCATCATTCAGAGTTTCAATGATGTTTCCGCGCAGGGCAAGAATCCGGTTACAGGTGAAGGGTATGCCAATGGGGCGAAACCGATCTGGATAGTTGACCCCACCAATGGCGCGGGCGGATCATCCGGTACCGTTATGCAGGGCATCATTAACGCCATCATCGCCCCCAATAATCAGAATGTTGCCAAGCCGGTCATCTTTGAACCCTCGGTAAGCCACTGGCTGGCGCTGGCAAATGAGCGCAGCGGTCGCCAATTGTTCGACCTCGCCAACAGCCAACCCACAGCTAACGCGCCGGTTGTGATGGCGATCTGGGAAAGCCGCTTGCAGGCCATCCGCGATAAAGTCGGCTACGAGGACATCGGCTGGGAAGAACTGTTACAGGTCTTGAACAGCGCCAATGGCTGGTGCGATTACAACATTCCCGGCTGCCGTCGTACCGTTTACTACGGGCATACCGACCCACGCATTAGCTCGACTGGTCTTTCGACCCTCATTTCTGAGTTTTATGCCTCGGCACGCGTCAACGGTTTTACCGGACGTGTCCTAACCGATGCGCAGGTCAATGACACCGACGTGCAGGAAGGCGTGCGCAATATCGAAAATCTGATCCGCCACTATTCCAGCCGCACCACCGAATTTAAGGAATATATTGCGCAAGGGCCGCAGTTCCTCGACTTTGTGGCCCTCGAAGAAAATGACCTGATCTTTATCAACGAAGGTAAGACTCAGTACAAGCCGCCGGAAAAATTGGTCGCGCTTTATCCCAAAGAAGGCACATTCTGGCACGAGCATCCTTTTGGGATTGTCAATGCCGATTGGGTGACGCTGGAACAAAAAGATGCTGCCGGTGTTTTCACCCAGTACGTTCTGGCGGTGCCCCAGCAAGAAATCATCATGGCGGAAGGCTTCCGTCCGGTGAATCAGGATGTCAAGCTGGCCTTCCCCTTCGTCGCTGAAAATGGTGTGACCACCGAAGGGCCGAAGAATGTACTCGACGTACCTGCCGCCGATGTGATTATCGGTATCCAGCAAAGTTGGTCGGTCGTCAAGAAGCAGGCCGATATTTCGCTGGTGATTGATACCTCTGGTTCGATGAACGATGAGGATAAAATCGGTCAGGCGCGGCAAGCTGCCCTCAAATTCTTGTCCGAAATGGATCCTAATAATCGAGTCTCGCTCGTAACCTTCAGTGATAATGCGATTGTGCAGGTCAAGCTCGGTCGTCTGGAAAGTAACAAGGCCGAACTGACCGATGACATCAATCGGCTGCGCGCTGATGGTGGCACGGCACTCTTTGATGCCATGTCGTCAGTTATCGCCGATGTCAATGCCGATACCGCCACAGATCGTATCCGTGCTGTGATTATCCTCAGCGATGGTGCCGATACCGCTAGCGATACCCAGCTTAATCAGGTACTGCGCGACATTGAAGCCAGCCGCAGCGATCTTAATCCAGTCATTGTGATTATGGTGGCTTATGGCTCGAACGCCGATATTGATACGTTGAGTAGTATCGCCCGTGCCAGTTCAACCACCGTCCAATCCGGTGATCCCAACAACATCACCCGCGTGCTGGAAATCATCAGCAGCTACTTCTAATAATGACCACAGGGTAGGGGCACATAACCGTGTGCCTCTACCTCTCCTTTTCTGCTGATCTTAACCCTCGCAAATTCCAACGGTTATCCTACAAAATCCATGTACAATAAGTGAATGACCTCTATCTTTCAAACCTGATTCAAACTTGACTTTCAACACAAATGTTCTATAATAGATTGTGTATCAAGTACACATTCATTTGACATCTTCTTATCCCTAAAACACGTATCGGATAACTCGTTTTGCAGCAAACAGTGCAGCGGCGGAGCATTGGCTCTGCTGCAGAAAAAGTAGGTTTGAAATTGACGAAATTGACGAATTTTGCGAATCTGGACACGATCAGCCTCAAGACACGCCGTGTCTTGACTGCTGTTATGGTCACCGCTGTTTTGGTTGCTGCCGCCGCCGCCATCGGCAAAATGGTATCCGGCGTGTAAATAGCTTGACGGAGCATAAATCATCTGCCCTCTGTAATAGGATCACACAGTCTCTAATTGAGAAGGTTACAACTCGGTTCTCTACGAAATTGTTTCGCAACTAAAGTTCAATCTCACCCGTACAATTCATACTAGTCTTTGAAGCATGGAGTTTTCATGGCTGTTAAAACGCGCAGTCGAAAAATGCCGCGTCCCTCGCGCTCGAGCAAAAAGCAGATTCGACGCTTTAAACTGAATTTACCTGACCCCATCAAGCGCCATTTACCGGCTTGGTTGGTGTTGGCGGTGATTATGATCATCGTCATGCCCCGTGTCTTGATGATTACCTTTGTTACCGGTGGTCGCTTCATCAGTACCATTCCTGATATGGTTGACCGCGCTTTGCATGGTTCCAGCGTCATTGCCCCCTTCTTTAGCCCGGAAGTCCAGCATTGGGGGCGGGATATTGAACGTTGGGCGAATGTCAATGAGCTTGACCCCAATCTGCTGGCAACCGTCATGCAGATCGAATCCTGTGGGCATCCCACCATCAATAGTTATGCCGGTGCGCAGGGCTTGTTTCAAGTGATGCCCTTTAACTTTCAGGCAGGAGATAACTACCTTGACCCCGATACCAATGCCCAACGTGGCGCGAATGTGCTGAAACAGTGCATCGGCTTTGCCAATGGTGATGATGGTATGGCGATGGCTTGCTATAACGGCGGCCCATCGGTACTCTCGAAATCCTACGCCAACTGGAGCGACCAAACCCGACGCTATTATTACTGGGGGACGGGCATATACGAAGATGCCACTGAACGTCAATCCAACAGCAGTCGGCTCGATGAATGGCTGGCGGCGGGCGGCGCAAAACTGTGTGAAATGGCTGGAACTGAACTCGGCCTGTAAAGCACTTTTCCTGACAACATCAGTAATGAATTACCGGAGGCGGACACAGCGTTCGCCTCTTGTTATTTGCCCTAAACCCTTCCCACCGCCTGCCCAACGTACCCCCTCAGTACGGTTGACTCACTTTCCCCGCATGTTATAATGCCGCCCGTAGGTAAGCACTAAGTGTATGATTTTGGCTTACCTCTTTTGGACTTCAAATGATGATCCGTACTTACGTATGTAGGTGTGGGTTAATGATAAGGTGTGTGGCATGAGTAAAATGCGTATAAAACTGCTGGTACTGCTGGTAATAATCATTGCAGGTAGTATGGTGACCAGCGCTCAAGATGATAACAAGCTGGTTAATGGCGGGTTGGAAGAAGATTCGTTCGGCCCCTATCTCGGTCGGCGGGGTGGCGAATTTCCGGTCTATGTACCCGGCAGTTGGAATTACTGGTTCGCTGCGGCCACCAGTGACCGCACCAACAAAGGTGATCGCGCCAGCATTCAACCACATCCCGGCCCCGGCCCTTCGCCGCACGGTGGCACACGTGCGTTGAATGTAAGCTGCGGTTACTTTACCTGTACGGCTGCTATCTACCAGACCGTCAATAACATTCAAGCCGGAACCAATGTACAGGCATCCGCCTTTTCACAGGTCAAGGCTTGTAACCTCGGTGGCGGGTCGAGCTGCGGTTCAGCCGTTGAATCGGGTTCGCAAACTCGCATCGGTATTGATCCCACTGGCGGGAGTGATCCCAATAATCCGGCAATCGTCTGGTCAGCATGGACAGCCCCCCACGACCAATGGTTACAACAGACTGCCAGCGCGACTGCAACCGGTACCAGTGTGACCGTGTTCCTGTATTCCACGCAGGCAAATATTTCCGACCTGAACAAGACTTATTGGGATGACGTGGTTCTTTCCGGTGGTGGCTCCGGTGGTGCGGCTGTCGGCCTGACACCCGGCGCAACTGCGGTTCCACCGACGGCGACCCCTCCACCTTACGTTGCATTTGTCGTACCACAGGGCGAACAGCCGGATGGCTCTATCGTTCACACCGTTCAGGCCGGTGACACGATGGATAGTATCGCCTATGCCTATGGCGCAAGCCGTACCGAAATTCTGGCGCTGAACAACTTGCAATCAGGCAACTTCATATTCCCCGGTCAAAAGTTGATCGTGAAAGGGCCAACCAAGCCTGCAGAACCGACCAAAGCACCGACGAAACAGGCAGCCACCCAGCAAACAGGTGGCGAAAATGTAATCGCGGCGGTACCGACCAATACACAGGCTGCTCCAGCACCCACCAATGCGCCGGATGCCGCAGCGACTGTTGCCCCGACAGTGGCTCCTACCAGTGATGCGGTCACAGAACCTACAGCCGAATCTGGTGAACCGACCGAAGTACAGCCAACGACTCCTCCGGAACCCACCAAGCCGCTGGCAACCGCGCCCGTCGTGGTAGCGAACGCCGGTGCGCTTGATCCTTCAGCCGTCACGGCGAAGGTTTGTGTGCTCCTGTTTGAAGATGCCAACCAGAATCGTATTCAAGAATCCGGTGAAAACCTGCTGGCAGGTGGCGTACTTTCACTGCTCAAAGGCAGCGATCCAGCGGGTACATATACCACTGACGGCAAAGGCGAACCCCACTGCTTTGAAGAATTGGCAGCCGGAGATTATGTTGTGGCAGCCAGCGCTCCCAGCGGATATGGATTAACCACGCCGGATCAACTGCGCGTTCAATTACAACCCGGTTCAACCATCAATCTGGTTTTCGGCGCGGCAGAAGGTGTAGAAGCTGTATTACCACCTACGGCTGATGCGAATGATGTGGCAATGGTGGCTACTCCCGTTTCAGAAACGGCAGCCCCGCAGTTAGCTAATCAACTGCTGTCAATCAGTGGTCTGGTGGTGTTTGGATTGGCTGCGGTGGTACTCATCGGTGGTATCGGGCTGGCGGTTGTTCTGCGCCGTCGCTAATGGTTAATCTCGCACAGTTGATGTCCATACGATGGGCATTGACTGGTGAACTAAGACTGATGACTAAGCACTACAATAAGGATGAATGCTATGCGACGTATGGGGTGGATCATCATCGCGGTTTTACTGCTAATAAGCAGTGCGGTTCATGCCCAGAACGGCGGGCAATTTTGTGTACGGGCATTTGACGATACCAACGCCAATGGCAAGATTGACGCGGGCGAGGTGCTGCTGACACGGGGCATCAACGTGAACCTGCTTAATGCCCAAAATGTGACCATCGCTAGCGCATTGCTAGACGAGTCGCCAACGGCAGCGCAGGGCGTGGTGTGCTTTCAATTTTTAGCACCCGGTCAATATACGATTGACATCAGCAGTGCCGATTACACAGCAACAACCCCTGCTTCGATCACTACAACGATTGAAGAAGGTGGGTTGCCAACTGTGGTCGAATTTGGCGGTCAGCCTGTGGCTGCGATGGTGGGCACGCCTGCTGTTACCGACAACTCTGCCTTGCTATCCACCGATGACAGCCAATTGGTACGTATATTAATCGCGACTGCTGGTACGCTCATTGTTATCATTGGCATGGGCATCCTCGGTGTAATTGTTTATCTGTTGGTGTTTGGCAGACGACCCAAGCCTGTCTCTGATCTTCGGCGCACAACCGGTTCAATCCGCGCCGTAGATATGAGTGATACTGGCAAAGTGAAACCAGTCACTGCGGGCGATACTGGCAAAATCAAGAAGGTCTAGTTGGAGCGCGTAACCGAAGGCTTAACACGCCTGCGTGCAATATGTCTCGACTTGCCTGAAGCCACCGAGCAGGGTGGCGTAGGTGATCCGACCTTTAAGGTGCGCAACAAGATATTCGCCATGCGTCACCCGATGGATGATCGCGAGTCGGTGTGGTGCAAGGCGCAATCCGGTTTGCAAAGCACCCTTGTCGCATCGGAACCGGAACGCTATTTCGTCCCGCCCTACGTCGGTCAGCATGGTTGGATTGGCATCTGGCTGGATGTCGAACAAAATTGGGATTTTGTCACCGATCTAGTGCTCGATAGTTATTGTATGACCGCCCCCAAGCGCCTTGTCGCGCTCCTCAAATCGAAGCCTCCCAAAGCCGAATAGCCTAGCTAACCCAATCCGCAGTCGCTTGGGCAATGATCGCTGCACAGTCATATACATCCTGTAGATTAACGTACTCCACTGCCGAGTGCATTCCCGCGCCACCCGGACCAAGTATCACCGTAGGGATGTTCGACCGCCCTAAAATCACTGCATCCAACCACGCGTATAACCCCATATAAACCGGTTCTGCCTGCATAACATCATTAAACGCACGATGCAGGGTTTGTACAATCGGCGCATCCTGCTCGATCTCATAACCCGGTCGCTCGAAGTCCAGTGTCACAGTCGCCTTGAAATCCGGCACACTTTTCATCAAATCATCAATTTCATCCTGCCACAGGTTCACAATCTCGTCCGCATTTAAGTCCGGCAGGTAACGGTGCTCAATCTTCAGGCTGCAACGGTCAGGATACGTACTCAACCCCAATCCACCACTAATCAGGCTGGCATGAACCGAGTTGCGCCCCAGCAGCGGATGAAGATCATCGGTGAAAACCTTATTTTCCAGCGTCCAAACCATCTTTAACAAGTGCTGCATATGGCTGATGGCATCCACACCATCCATATATCGGCTGCCATGCGCCGCTTTGCCCTCCGTTGTCAGGGTGAGCCACGCGAAGCCTTTGTGCGCCACACAGAGCTGCACATCCGTCGGTTCTGTCAAAATGGCAGCATCTGCTTGAATGGCTGTCACCAGCGCATCCGTACCGATGCTCAAATATTCCTCATCGGTCACGAAGCCCAGCCATATATCACCCGCCGGTTGGAAGTTCGCCGCTTTGAGGGCTGCAACTGCGCCCAGAATCGAAGCCAGTCCGCCTTTCATATCATATGAACCGCGCCCGTACAGCCGGCCATTTTCGATGCGCCCATCAAACGGATCA
>JBBSBS010000126.1:0-15314 GCA_038251045.1 Aggregatilineales bacterium
GGCATCCGACTCTTCGAGCGGGATGAAGGTGAACGTTTCTTCAAGAAACCCGCAATGCGCGCATTGGTACAAGACATGGTTCGTATCCGTTGGATAAGTTCCAATGTCAATTTTGACTTCTGGTAATTGGACATTGCGGTCAACGCCCCCAAAAGCCACATATGTTTTGGGGATTCGAAACAGCCAGTCCCTCGTTTGGAGCCAAACGGTGTTATCGTGTATTTCGGCAATGTGACCTACTTCACCGATATGAAAGCCCTTGTGGATTAAGGCTCTGCTTCCTTGTTCCATGTGTGTCATCTCCTTACCCTAATTAACGAATGAGACCGGTCTCACGAATGACTGAGATAGTCTTCAATGTCCAACATCTCTTCCTGCCAAGAATTGAAGTCGCCGTTGTCAAACTCGTCGTCCCTACCATCGGGCTTTACCCCATCAATGAAGGACTCCTGGCGTTCGCGAAAATCGGGCATGAATGTTTCAATGTCCCATTCCAGCCGCAGTTGATGGCGAGGGAAATAGAAACCGAAGCTGGTCAGGTTGTAACGGTTGCTGTAGTCCAGAAACAGATACCCAAGCACCTGTTTAAGATGGTCGAGGGTGAATGGACGACGCTTCCAGGAGCATTTGCAGTCATACAACGCGCCGCCCAGTATCCAGTCAGCATCTGCACCGCCCACATCTTTCGATCCATCAAAGGTTGGATTCGGGACATACAGCCCTTTCAGGCGATCTCCCCATACAACCAGGATGGATTGGGTCAGCGCATGAATGTCGGCCACTTCAAAAGGCGTCACGAAATCCAACAGCCTCGTTGGACTCTCGGCGGTTTCGAGGTTCGGAATATGGGCATCGTGCCGATACACCTGCTCGAACCATGCTAGGGCGACGCAGCAGGCGGGACGGCGATCTGGTGTGTCATTGCCGATCTGCACCAAGTCTTGAATCCACTCTGGCCGATGAAGAATTCTGGCTCCATGCAGCGCAACCAACCTGGTCGCGACGAGTGATTCAACTTGCCAACGAAAGGCATAATCGAAAGCCGTCCCCATCGTGGCCGGGTTCACATCGTTACTGGCGGCCAGGATGCGCTTCTTGGCTAAAAGTCGATTCACACGGCTGACCAGCTTGGACATAGACTCCAGGTTCATGTGTCCATCGAACCACCGGTTGATCGCCGAATTTGGATTATGAAGCTCGCTTGTGAGACTCATATGCCATTCCTCTATGTTTGGAATAATTCATTGGCTGGCGCATCTGCTGTGGTGCAAAAGGCAGTAGCGCGTACAGGGCGAACAACAGCCGCAAGAAAGCGAATTGCTGCGACTCACCCTGGATCGGGCCGAGTGCTTGGCGCATCGTTGCTGGCAAAGTCTTGTGTCCACGTCGAGCGGCTTTATGATGGTCGCGCCGTTTGGCTTCATGGCGCTGTGTCCGGGCAAACTGCCGTTCGCTGCGCCACGCCTGGGTTTTAATCACGACGGACTCCTTGATGTGTCGATAACAAGTAAACCAATTTGGACTTCATTGCCGAGGCAGTTGTCCAGCTTCCCACCTGCGCGGACGATCATCAGCGTATCGTGACGGTTCAAGTTAAAAGCGCTGATAATCTCGTCGGCGGTATCGAACTGAAAACCAAGCTGATCCAGGTCGTAAAACGCTTCCCAGACCCGCTTATCTTCCAGGCGAGTCAAACGCGAAAACTGAATATGGACGGTGGCAAGTAAGACAAGCATCTGTTCACGAGACACTTCCGCCCATTTGTCATACTGCAAATATTCCTTGTAAACTGGATGCACATTGCTCATCGTTTGGTCACGCCTCCCAGATCGACCAGCGCCGTGCTGGCTGCCATCGTCGTACAAAACTGACCGTCGAGCGCCCGCCAATATTCGACATGGCTCCACTGGCCGGTAGAATCGTGGTCGAGCCGGGGCGTATGCTCCGCGGCCTGGCTGACCAGATGAAAGGCGTCGTCCTTCTGAAACCAAACCGGGAAGCCGCGATAATGCGCGAGATAGTCCCCGATGGTCATCCTCTGTAAGCAGGCATCTCCGATGGGTTGAGGGCTGCCGGTGAGCTTCGCTAATGATTCGCAGCTGTGTCCACAATTCAGGATCATGTAGCCCATCATGCGTTCAACTTTGCGCTGCGTTTCCTTGAGCACGGCATCGACTCCAGATCGGTCTAACTGCCTTTTCAGCCGGAGCATTAAACTCCAAGCCTCGATAAACTCATGCTCGACCTGTGCTATACTGGGTTTCTGGATTTGGGTCATCTCCGAGTCCTTTTCTACGAAGCCTGTCGGCTGTTACCCGGCAGGCTTTTGCGTTTAGGGGTTAATTCCCCATTGATCACTTAGGAATATGCTGTCCAGGGAAAATCCGTGTCTGGAATCTCATCCAATGAGACCGGTTTCAGTGCGCGAAGCTGGGCGACGGTAATTGAAAGCGTGGCCGATTTGCCCTCGCCATTGTCCGGCGCGCCGAAGATGCCGAACCGCAGCCGGTGACGGCATTTAGCAACCCCATCCTGAACAATGTCCATGCTGTAAACTTTGCGAATGAAGAAGGTGTAAGACTTATCGAGCTGCACCGTGAAACGATCCTCGACCAGGATGCCAGAAGCACTATTAGGGGTATCAGCGGGATACTCGTATTCCGGCTTCGTGCGGGCGTCGATCTGGGCATAGATGTTGTCTAGCCACAATCCGCGCTCGTCGCTGCTGGTGAGGGTTTCAGCACGGTTGACCATAATGATGTTTTCGCGGGGCGTATCCCAGGGCATCTTGCGCGTGTAGCGCCCTGCCCCATTCCGGTGAATCTGCCGCTCTTTTTGCTGCTCGGATAAAGGTGTGTGTGTCATCTTCGCTCCTTTGACTGTCTTCAATATTACACCTCATTTAGGTATAATGTCAATACATATTCACGGATAATTGACAAATGGCTGCTAATCCATTAATCTATGGGTGTGTGTCATCTCATTTGAAAAAATGCGGTGAACAAGAGTAACCCGCAAGGGTTATTTTTGTTTCCCGGTTTAATCACCGATCCGACCAGTGGGGCTGCGGCTCCATCTGCTTCATATCGCGTTCAACAGGTTCATTGCGCGGCAGGTCTAAATAGCGTTCGCCGTTGTACTGTGCGAATGTTGTCCCCAGGCTTCCGCCATCGCGATCTTTAACACGGAGGATTTCAGTCAGAGTCTTATCCTCTGCCTTTTGGTTATAGACGGCATCGCGATACAGGAATAAGCAGCTATCCATGTCCTTTTCGCCGACGTATTCCAGATCACCCAATTCAGGCCGACGACGTTTAATCGAACGGGCATTTACTTTACGGACATTTATCTGCGCAGCGATCAGCATGGGTACATTTAATTTCTGGGCAACAACCGGCATGGCTGATGAAACATAGGCTTTGTCGTCATATCCCACGCGCTGGCCGCCACTGGTCATACAGCCCATGTGATCGACAATGAGCAGATCAAGTCCATGCTCCAGGGCGATTGCTTTGCTGGTCGAGAGCAGCAGCTTCGGTGTCATCGACCACCCTTCTTCATGCGGCTTCTCATACACATGAATCGGCAAACTCCCAATTCGCTCGGATGCAGCGACCAAACGCTGGAACTCTGCTTTGGTCAATTCGCCATTGGTGATGCGCTGACGATCTATTCCGGTCTCCATCGCCAGCAACCGATTGATAACCCATTCACGATCTCGCTCTAAAGGAATGTAGGCCACCCGGACGCCGAGGCTTGCAGCGTTGAGCGCGACGGTCATAACGAAGGAAGTTTTACCCATCCCCGTAACACCGCCCACAATGGTTACAGTTCTGCGATGCAGCCCTTTCAAAACCGCATCCAGATCGCGTAGGCCAGTGGGTACTCCGAAAGAAGCTGTGCCGCCATCCAGGCGATATTGAACACGTTCCTGGATTTCGTTCAGATATTTGTCCAATGATTCGGCAAGTGTCGGCGCATTCTGGGAGCGGTACGGGCCAACTACATCAAAGAATTTGGATTCAGACTCAGTGATAACTTGCTCGATGGTAATGTCTTCGTTGACAGCCAGTGCCTTCATTTCATCGGAAGCGGCCATCAATCGGCGACGTGTGGCGGCACGCTGAACGAGCTGGCCGTACATCTCAAATAGGGTTGAATTGGGCGTGTTGTTGATAAGTTGGGTTAAGTAATTCGGCCCGCCAATATCACCGAGTTTACCCATATCCTTCAATACCTGGATGACGGTCAGGTAGTCGATAGCATCGCCGCGATCCGTCAGTCGTATCAGTGCTTCCCAAATGTATTGATGGCGCAGAATGAAAAAATCGTCTGCCTTCAAGAAATTGACAAGGATGATAAACACATTCGGATTGACCAGCACTGAACCAATTACTGCTTCTTCGGCTTCCTGGCTGTATGGGATTTTTTGGCTGCCCCATCCTTGATTATCCACTTTGGTTATATTCTCCGGCGGACGCTTCTGGTAATTTTGCTGCTTGGCACTCATCGCACACCGCCCCGGCCAATACGAGACATGCTTTCACGCAGCATTGCCATCTCCTCAGGAGTCACCCGGTCTTCGTCAGCGATCACCACTGGCTGACGTTCGTCGGTTATGGTGTAACTGTTGGATGGAGTCGCCAGCGCATCATTGGTGTCTTTCCATAGACCGATGTTTTTCAGGATGTGCGGCCACTCAATTGCTTTATTATCCCAAAAACCATCTTCGCGCTTTTCTTCGAGGAAGTCATCAAGGTCTTGTGCTGTGATACCGTTCTCGATCAGAGTTAGCGCTGGGTTGCGGTTATAGGGTTTACTGTAGGGACTGTCATTGATAGGTTTACCATTTTTCCCGATTCGGGGTTTCTGTGGGACAAGGATGTTATTCCCTGTAATGTAGACGTTGATGATCGCACCCACCTTCTCACCTTCTGACATATCAGCAAATAACTTTTCGCCTTTGGGTGAATCACTATGCGCAATCCCCACAACTTCATCGCCAGCGCCGAAAGGCGTTGGGGAATCTTTTGGCTTTGATTCTTGGCTTTTAATTACTTGGCTTTGATTCAGTCTGTCCGACAAACCACCTGTCTCTTGCATAGTGGTTAGTGGGACTAACCGGGGGTGGTTAGTGGGACTAACCAGTGGTGTGTCAGACGCACTACCTGTTTTGGATTGGCGCGCTTGGTTAGTGCGACTAACTGCCTTTTGCGCTTTTTCGTCATGACGTGCCAGGAGTCCGGCGAAGTCAATTTCACTTTCAAGGAGGGGTAGTTTCCAGAGCTGCCCTTCCTGAGTTGCGGGGCCAACCTTTTGTATCAGGCCATAGGTGGAGAGGCCGTCCAGCGCTCGGATGATGGCTGCTCGTTTCAGGCCGCAGCCTGGGAAGCTGCCAAAGCCTTTTTCAAAGAAGCTCAGGCTCATCCTGCGCATACGGCTGTCGATCTTGTCATGCCACCCAAAGATGTGACGGCAGGCGAAACTCAGCACGCGCCACTCTTCCGATGAGAGCAGCGGATTGTATTTGTCCATGAAGTCGTTCGGTGTCTGCCAACTGTTAGGGATTAAGCTCATAATCAGAACCTTTGTTCTTTAAGATTTAGAAAATAAAAGGCTTATCGCCTTTTTCTAACTTGCAATTCGGTGTAGATTTCGCTACACTGTTTAACAAGTAAGGCGAACGAAAGACGCTACTCCTTTGAGTAGCCCTACGTTTGTTGGCGAGTCAGTTCCCACTTCCTCGCCGGGTTGTCGATACCAGTAGAAAGCCCACAGCCCAGTGGGTTTTTGCTTTTTATGGCGACATACGCAACTCCTACCATCATCAAACACTCCCCTTATCATAACGTGACTCAGGGCAAGACAGCAACCCATCTTGCCCAGGCTCGATTATTTTTGGTTATCTCTGGCATCTAACATATCAGCGGCATCCAAAAACATTTGCGCCATTTGACGAAGGGTTTCCGAATTCACCGCTACAGAGAGGGAAGATTCTGCCCCTATAGTCCATAGCTGGCTTACATGGTCAGCAGACCCACCTTCGTAATAAATTAGCTCTATCGTAAACTTCTCGTTTACGGATATTGCCTCATCATTATGATTTCTGGGCGACCACCCACAATCTAGACCTTTGGTTAAAAAGTCTTTCTTTAATCGGTTGCGAGTATCTTTTATCATTGGCTACACCTTCTTTACTTGACTGATTTAGAGATTGTGACTTATTAGAATGGAATTTTGTCAGTCTCTTCGACGACCACTGCCGGGATAGGATCAATAGGCGTAGGCGTCTCCGACAGCCGTTTCAAGGCCGTCTCGCTCGGCGCAAGTAGTTCGTCGAACGCGCTTGGAATATCACCGGCCAGGGTCTTTTTCACTTCATCCTGGGTCAGCAGCCGGATTGAGTCAACGACCCGGATGGTGAAGGGTTCGCCTACTGGCTCAATGATCTTTACCGGAATGGTTTCTGAGGGCTTGTCGGCGACAAGGGCTTCCAGTTCTTTCGCCATAACCTTGCCGGTGTAGGCTTTGATGAGGAACGCGGGCATTGCCTCGCAACCTTCATACAGTTCGATGACACCCTGTTCATTACCGCGTTCCAGTAACAACGTATTGAGTGTTTTGGGATTTAGATCAAGTAGATTCCGTCGCACATCACCAGGGGCTTCATGGAGAACCCAATTGTACATATCGCCAGCATCATATACTGGCTTCCACACTTCGGCAGCCTGGAACGCTTTCCAGGTCTTGTCGCCAGTCAGCAGTCGTCGGGCAACTGCTGCCTGCTGGAGAAACTCGCGATTGACAGAGGCTTCCGTTTTGGCTTCCGTCAGGCCGTCAATGAGGGATTGGTTCTCCTCTTGAAATTTAGCGTAGGCCGCATCGAATTTCGCTTGAAGTTCGACACGTTTGGTTTCCCATGTCTGATATGCCTCGGCTGTAGTTAGCATCTCACCTTCAAGAACGGCGGGATATGTCTTCCACACTTCCGGTTCATTTTTCATTTCTGCGATCTCGTCAGCAGTCGGGATTTTTGAGAACTTAATATCCATGATTTATCTCCTCACGTTGGTCAATAGGGACACGGTATGTCGTGTCCCTTTATGGATTAAAAGGCGAGTTCGAGAACCTTGATTTCGTTGACAGTGGGGGTTCCATCGTCGAGCGTCCAGGTCACGAGCAGATCGGGCATCTCGGCTTCGTTGAAGGTGTAGGTTTCACCCTGTTCCCAGGATTCGACGTAGGCAGCCCATTCAGCGCTGAGTTTGCCCATCTCGTCGCCCAGGCCGAGTTTGCGCACTTCCAGGATGCCGTTGCTCAATTCGCTGTACTTGACTTTGGCCTTCGGGTTTTTGACATAAACCGCTTTGGTTGCGACGATGGGCATTTCCTTCTGGATGCAGGCCGCGCGTAGAGCAGCGATGGCAACCTTCGGATCACCAAATTCGGTCCAGAACAGCTTGCCCAGCATCTCTACCGCTTCTTTGGGCAGCATGGGTGCAGCCTTCTCGACGTTCCAGAAACGGCCAGCGGCAGTGTCCATCGCACCAATTTCGTCCGGCGTCCATGCATGGGCAGATGATTTGTCGAAACGGCTGGCTTTGGGTTGCGCAGGTTGCGCGTCGGCGGCGGCGATGGTATCGGTATCGAAGCCTTCTTTGATTGCCTTCATAGCTGCGGTGCTGCTGGGATATTTCGCGTTCCAGGCGGCATACTCTTTCAAATCCGCGATGCCGGTGTAACGCGAAATGTCGGAGGCGACAATACCGTCCAGCTTCGTCGGGGCGTATTCGAGTATCCATTTGATCGTCGCTTCGTCAGCCCAGGGCTTGGGGGTAGTGTCTTCAGCCTGTTCAGGATTGCCAACAAAATCTTTGGCTTCCTCGCCGCTGGGAGGCCGGGCCGGTTGGTCGAGCACTGTTGACGGCGGACGCTTGGGCGGTTCAACATCGTTGACATAGGAGAACGTGGCTTCAATGGCATCGTCATATCGGGCAAAGTCTTCCAGATCAACCGTAAAGAATTCGCTGACATTGGCCGCACCTTTGATGGCATCACCGAGGGAACGCTTCTTCGCGCGTTTAAGGATGGCGTTCACTTGATCGAAAATGTCGGGGTTCTGGATACGATAGACCGTTGAGTCGATCTCCCAGGCGTCTCTTAGCTCACCGCTTTTGATCGTTTTCTTGAAGGCTTTCGCCGTGCCGTTTTCGATGGCATCTTTGAACGCTTGCCAATATTCCGCTGGCTTCCCATACTTACCAGTCGTTTCAGCTTTATCGACAGCGAATGTAAATTCGCTGATTCGACCACCTTGTTTGCGGAGTGTGGATTTATCCAGACCTGGAGGGATTAAGCGCTCTTCAACCCAGCGCCAAGCAAAGCTGCTTTCCATGCTGGTACACAGACCCAGGCCACGCCCGCCGGGGATCGCCATGCCGGTTTCAGCGTCAATCAGGCGGCACTCATATTCATAATGGAACAGTGGATGGGCGTAATCGCGGATGACGCAGCGCTCGATGTATTCAGGCACAGCGTTCAGCGCCCGCATTAGTTTTTCCATTCCGGGCAGCAGCAGCGTTTCTTTATCACCTGTGCCAGGGATAATGCCGTAATCCACATCGCGCTTCAAAACATCTTTGCGCAGCGCCAGGACAATGTTGGACAGCATCTTCACGGCTTGGATCGCGTGGTCTTCTGCACGCGGGAGGGTCGCAAGGGCTATTGATTTTTCTTCGGACATTGTTGTATCCTTTCATTTAAGAGGCAAACTTATTCAGGGCGCGGCCTCGGTATTTAGGCGGGAGGTCTTTTAATTTAAAAGACCTCTTTCTATTGGAACTTCGCAAAGTCCCCATAGAGTTCAACTCAGACAGGTCGCCATCAATGTCATCTACGATGGTTGTCTGATTACGAGAAAGTTTGATTTCCATAGTTACTGGACAACGACGAGCGGTTGGGTCGCCCGCATAATGAGTGTGCGAATACACCAGCGTTCTTGATCCATCACCTTCACCTGATAGCTGGCCGGGTTCCGGCGCGGCTGCCCCTGCGCAGGCTTGATCTCAATCACCAGTTCCTTCGACTTCGGCAAATATACTTCCACCTTATCAGGCGCGTCAGCATCGACGCCGCCCAACAGATTGCGCTTGTCTACCAGCGCGACGTGGAGGTAGTTCTGGTCTTTCACTTCTTCCGCTGATTCTTCAACCGCCTGGGTTGGGTTGAGCCAGCGCCGCAGATTGTCTCCAAACGATGTGAAATTGAACATGGGTTTATATCCTGGCTAGTTCCGACTCATTGGCCGGAAACGCGATTGATGGTGTGGCGGTCACGAGCGTGACCACGAAGCCGTATTCTTTCTGGATGCGCGGATCGCTAATCATGTCGTTGGCTTCGCGCATAGCTGCGGCTGTTCCTACGTCGTGATTCTTGGCTTCAATGCGCTGCGTCCAGATGAGTTCGTATCCTTCGGTGACGATCAGCCGTACAGCATTGCGCCCACAGGTTTCGACATAGATGCCGATGGTGGTTTGCCCACCGCCGTTGAGTTGGGCGGGAATGTCCACCTGCTCTAACTGGCGCTCCCAGGGCAGCGGCTTAATCAGCTTACGGAACGGATACTTTTGAGTGTTCATAGCAGTTCCTTTCTTAACGGATAATGGCGTCACAGGACTAATGTAGAACGGTTATTCTATAAAAGGTGAAACATTTGTTTCGATTTTTCAAAACACCTCCCATCGTGTGAGAAGTCCAACAGAAGCCTTCAAAGCAGCTTGACACTTTCTAATGCTTAATGTTAGTATAGGAATGGTTAGAGTGTCAAGTTTGAATTTTGAAACGAGATGTTATAATTGGAGGATAGGATCATGGACTTCTGCACACACACAAAGGTGGAGACAATCGTGCGCGTCAAAAGCAAACTTAAAGACTTGATGCAATCCAGGGGAATAAGCCGAATGGATGTTGTGCGGGGGGCTGGACTTTCATATCCCACCGTGACAAGATGGGAAGAGAACAACGTGAAGCGGTTTGATCCAAACACCGTCGCCAAGCTGAAAAATTTCTTCCAGTGCGACGAATCCGACATATATGAAACTATCGAGGATGGTGAATAGGTCGTTAGTGGTTTCATGATGCACTATCCGTAACAACTTCATAAGTCTTAATCTTTCAGTGTTCGGATAAGATAGCTCTAATAGCCTATTGAAATCAAGCCATCTTTCCCTACGGCTGCTATATGCAGCGGTACGAATAAGCAAACAACCGTTCGGTTATCTTTCATGACAATTGTTACGGAGGCCGTGTGAACGAAGTCATTGTCGTTGAAGACCGTCTAATCGAGATCGAAGGAGAGATTGAATCGAGGCTGAAACGCCAATGGGATGATGTACTCGTGATTGGCCGATTAGCGATTGAAGCCAAATCCTTATTGGGGCATGGTAAATTCACGGATTGGATTAAGCAGCGCTTGCAGTTGTCGCCAAGTCTCATTCGTGGATACATGCGATTTGAGGAACGCCTGGGCAAAACGACAAAGTTTGCCGTTTTGCCTGTTTCAGCGGGATTACTTCTGGCCTCCCCTTCTGTACCAGATGGAGCGCTGGCCGAAATCCAACGGAGGCTTGAAGATGGCGAAACCTTCAAGGTGGATGGGGTCGAGTCGATCATTGATAAGTATAAGGTGTTTCAATCGGTACATATTGGCGCTCAAGCATTGCTTCAGGAATATGGAGCAAACCCGGATGGTACACCAACCAAGAAGATCAATCGGTCTGACGTGACTTCGTTGGCTGTAGTCACTGGCGAAGCACTGGAACGCGGTGTGGTCAATATTGAAGGTGAGGATCAGCCTTTACCGGACATGGAGGGTGCAGCCGTGTTTAAGCCAATTCCAGACATGCCAGGTGTACCGATCTACACCATTCCGAATACGGTGAAGGCAGCGGCCAAAAGCGCATCAGCGCAGCGCCAGAGTGAACACGTTGAGGACAAGATGCCAGTGCTGGGCCGGTACAAGGCAACGGTGGCCGGGTTGGTGGTCAACGGCTTTGTGACCCTGAAATTGAATGATCCCGACGTGGCGGAAAGACTCGCCAACGGACAAATGGTAACGCTCGAATTCTAATTAGTTTCAGAGGAGATGACACACATGAAGATTGTTACGTTGTTCAATGAAAAAGGCGGTGTGGGTAAAACTTCACTGAGCAATCACTTGGCCGCAGGGTTAGCGATCCGGGGGCATAACGTTGTCCTGGTCGATTCTGATCCACAAGGTCATGCCACTATTGCGAATGGGTTGCCCAAAGAACCATGCTTCTATGATCTTTTGATACGCAATGCTCGATGGCAAGATGTACTGCGACTTATTCCAGCAGAGCAGTACACACTGCCCGATGAGGTAGGCGCGGTCAATGGGAAGCTGATGGTGGTTCCGGGCAACGTTGAATCGCGCTCAATTGCAGAAAGCCTGGGTGATGTTTTCGCTGTCATGACTCGCCTACGCCAATTAGAAGGTGCGGTTGATTATGTTGTCATTGACACATCCCCTACCCCCAACTTACTTCATGCCGCGATCCACATGGCGACGGATATTATTATTCATCCTACCCAGTTGACTGCATTTAGCTTTGATGGTCTCCGCGAGAGCATTAGCCATCTGGCGAACTACAACCCTTATCGTGAAGCACGTAACTTGCCGCCAATCTACACGGCAGGCATTGTGCCAACGATGGTTAAAGTCAAAACGGTTGAGCACAGCGAGAATCTCGAACGACTGCGCAAGGCGTTCGGCGATCAGGTGTGGGATCCAATCCCGGCCCGCACCATCTGGGATGAAGCCACTGGTCTTAAGAAGCCGATCTTCCGTATTGCGCCCAACAGCGCAGCGGCGCGGGAAGCGTGGAACTTCGTCGATCAGGCAGAAAGGGCATTCGCCCATGTCGGCTCGTAAGCGTAGACAGGCAGATCGGGAAGAACAATCCTTTACTCCGTTACCCATTTCGGAGGCAGATAAGGCACTTTTTGGTGCAATTGCTCAGGCCGATGGCACAATGGCTACTGCGAACGATGATGGCACGCTGCAAATTGGCCGGTTCACGTTAACACCTACAGGATTGCGGGTCAGTCGGGGTGCTACCCGTGAAGAATGGGAGGACGTGGGCAAACGGTTACGGTCAGTCGGTAAAGCATGGGTATGGTTAGTTGCCGATTGGATGGCGTATGGGCAACGACAATGGAAGGTCACATTTGAAGATGCTTCTTTATTGGTTGGCCGCAGCGTAAAGACTCTTTACAATTGGTCGTCTATAGCACAAAATGTAGATATTTCCCGACGTCGGGAAAAATTAGACTTTTCACATCATGCCGAAGTTGCCAAGCTAAACCCAGAAGATCAGACGTATTGGCTAACCCAGGCTGATGCGAAATCTCGTTGGTCGGTTTCAAAATTATCCCAAGCGATTGAGGCTTGGTTGTCGGGCGCTCCCCCCACCCCATCGACGGAAGTTGATCCCTACGGGGCAAAAAACTTCAATCGGAACGCGCGGCGAGTGGCACGGATGGTTGATAGGGTAGGGGCAGGTGGTCAGTTAAATCCCAAAGAGATAGAAAAGACTTTGCGAAATATTGAGATCGCAAGGGCTTGGCTCGAACAGGCAGAGACCATGATTCGTCAGGGTGTAGACAGCGAGGACTAACATGCTCCAGATTGACGTAGACGATAAACTGCAACTCCAAGCCGCTGACTTCATTGGGCAGCGTGTGGCCGTGCTGGGAACATCCGGCAATGGTAAGTCCAACACAGTTGCGGTGCTGGTCGAGGAACTCGCGCCGCTGCTGCCCATGACCATTGTGGACATGGAATCGGAATACTATACGCTGCGTGAGCGTTTCGATTTCCTGGTAATCGGCAAAGGCGAAAACGTTGATCTGGAAGTCGGCTTAGAGGATGCTGGCGCAATTGCCACATATGCTTTGGAAAAGGGTATCTCCGTCATTTTAGACATGCTTGAATTCTCGGATGTTGAACGCGATGAATTCCTGTTGGCTTATTTTCAGCAGGTGTGGCAGGTTGCGTTGAAGACTCGTAAGCCGCTTTTGATTGTCCTGGAAGAGTGTCACGAGTTTATTCCACAGGGGACGCGCTCGCCGCTGAAGGACATTATCACCCGGATTGCGCTGCGGGGTCGTAAGCGTGGCCTGGGGATTATCCTGGCAAGCCAGCGCACGGCGATGGTCGAGAAGAATATTCTTACCCAGGCTAAAATGCTTATTCTGCATCAGGTCGATTTCCCAACCGACATTAGTGTCTACAAGTCGATCCTACCCCAAAAGTCAGCAGCCACCGAAGAGATGATTAACGATCTGGTCATCGGGAAGGCAATCGTGCGGCGCAAGGGCGAGGACGGCAAAATGAAGATCGACGTGGCGATGATGCGCAAACGTCACACGCAGGACGTGGGTGCGACTCCAGGCGTGGAAGTATCTGAGACCATCCAGCTTCGCAAGATTGACCAGAAGCTGCTCAACGATCTAAAACGGGCTGTATACTCGGAAGTGCCAATGCCTAAGAAAGTCGAAGGCGCTGTTCAACTGGACATGACTGTCGCGCTCGAAAGCACCCTGGTTGCCCAGAAGGTGGAGATTCAGCAGATGCGGACACGTTATGCCTCACTGATGCTTTCGGTCTACATGGAACGCGGTGGATTGAAGAAGCAACTGGCGATGGCTGATGAACGGATCAAGACGCTCCATGCCAAGCCGGTGGCCGTCGGCGCGACTATCCCAGTGCAGAAGGCTATCGCAATGCCTGAGCTGGCGATGGCGGGTAACGAAACGGTTGAGCATAGAATTGTCACCACAACGACGGTTGAAACCTTCAGGTCGAGTCGCTCGATCAAGATTGCGATCAATCGCCAGCGGGAAGCATTCCAAACCCTGTTGGGTAGGATTGAAGACCTGTCGCCGATGCACCGTCGTATCCTGGCCGTGATGATGGATAGCAAAGGCACGGTTGCGATTAGGGACTTGATGGTCAAGTTGGATTACAGCTATGAGCGGGTATCGAATTCGGCATCCCAACTGTTCAAAATGGGGCTGCTATTGAAGACCATCCCAGGCGTGTACCAGAATTATGTTGAAGCCATGTTCCGGCAGAAGTATGCAGACCTGCCCCAGCATGAGTTGATCGACGAGTTGTGGGGCATTATCGAGGAATAAAGCAAAGGGCGTGTCATTGACACGCCCTTTTGATTCACCACTGTTTAGCGAGTCTCTTTTCCCGCTTCTTAGACTTACGTGCCAAACGCTCCTGTGGGGTGGATGCCCACTTTTCCACATTCAAGCCGGGGAATTTCTTGCGTTCCTTGCCCAGCGGGATACAGGTTTCACGGTGCAGCTTCCGCAGTTCCTTCTTGAACTTCATACGAGTTGACATAGGTTCTCCTTAGACCGTTTCGGTCTCATATAGCCAGTGCGGCATCTTGCCCAGGCGCAGTGCTGTCGGATGCACATCCGGGCCAAAGTACACAATCTCGGTGGCAAGCTGCGCCATGAAGCGATCACGGGCAACCAGCTTTTCAATGAGGGTGGCCGCGCCGGTCACGACGCGCTGATAATGCTTCATGGGTGCGCCGTTGGTGGGTCGTGCTGCTGTGCCGCAGACTAGCAGCGGAATCTCCCATGTGATGCAGGTCTTCATCACTTCTGCGTCGATGCCATGCTGATCGGCGACGACGATACGCCAGTCCTTCGCGATCAACCGGAAGGCATGGAAGGCGCAGCTTCGGGCGCGCTCCAGATGAGTCAGCGTGGGTATCTTGATCTG
This sequence comes from Aggregatilineales bacterium, assembly GCA_038251045.1. GTDB lineage: Bacteria > Chloroflexota > Anaerolineae > Aggregatilineales > Phototrophicaceae > CFX2. The sequence goes on from JBBSBS010000126.1 coordinate 14,828, forward strand.
GCTGATAATGCACAGGGTTTGCATCTCGTCCGGGTTTCTTTCCATGATCGGTGGGTTGTAATAGGCTGGGCGACTCATCAACGCACTGCCTTTCGCAGCCAGTTCCACAACCGGCGCGGCCAGGGCTGCACCGTTTGAGTAGTGGCATATTTTGCCAAGAGTGAGAGCTGGCGGTTCACGTCGCTCATTTAGCCAGCCTCGCTTCCGCATCGGATTGGGTATGGATTTGCCAATAGACGTTCATGCGCTCACCGTCCCTGGCTGGTAGACTTTCACCCACAGTTTGCAGTAGTCCAATTCTTCCTGGGCAGTCTTTTTTGTGCGTAACCCTTCATGAAAATCACTGAGAGCAACGTAGATGAACTGCCGCTCGTTCTCATGGATGAGGTTCTCCACGAGCCGCTTATAGTAAGCGGCTCTGGCTTCGAGGGTGGGTAGAAGGTTAGACATTCTCCACCGCCTTCTTTTCACGGGCAGCGGTCAGGAC
>JBBSBS010000127.1:0-15292 GCA_038251045.1 Aggregatilineales bacterium
GGCATGAAGTCCACCGGCAAGCTGCCGACACTTAAGCTAATCAGCGATGGGAATTCCTGACTATCAGATACATTGGATGCCGCCGATGGCATGAAATCGCCATCGCTCAGCATCCATTCGGCGTAGAGAATCGGAAGCTTATCGACGACGAAAAGCCCCCGCCGCTCACGGCTGATGATCAACCCCGCGTTTTCGAGGGCATCGTAAGCATTCACCACACTGGTACGGCTGATGTCCAGTTCATCCGCCAGCACACGACTGGCAGGCAGCCGCTTTCCGGCTTTCATCGCTCCGCTTAGAATCTGTTCCTTAAAATAATTGAATAGCTGCTGATACAGCGTTTCAGGCGCATCACGGTTGAGCGTAATCATAGCGCTCGATCATTTTCAGGAAACGCCGATGAAACCCTAAATCGTCGGTTAGTTCAGGATGGAAAGAGGTCGCCAGCAGATGCCCCTGTTGAGCCGCCGCAATCCGCCCATCATCCAGCGTAGCGAGTATATCGACACCCTCTCTAATGGCGACAATCAGCGGCGCACGGATGAAGACCGCTTCGTAATTTTCACCTTCTATATTCAGTGTCGTCACAAAACTGTTGATCTGCCGCCCGAATGCATTGCGCTGTACAGTGATGTCCATGACACCTAAATGCGCTTCCTGACCAACAATTTCCTTTGCCAGCATGATCGCTCCCGCGCATGTGCCCCATGTTGGGTGCTTCTGCGAGAAGGCACGCAGGGGTTCCATCAAACCATATATATCGGCTAACTTCCGCAACGTCGTACTTTCGCCGCCGGGGATAATCAGCCCATCTAAACCGTCGAGATGCTGCGGAAGCCTTACTTCAACGGCCTCCGCGCCAACACCTTTTATCGCCTTTTTATGCTCGGCGAAATCGCCTTGGAGCGCCAGTACACCGATGTATCTCACCATCCACGCCCCGCCATACGTTGTGTATCCGGCAAATTGCTCACGTTTATCCCCACCATCGCCTCACCCAGATTACGACTGGCTTCCACCAACAACTTCGGATCATTGAAGTGTGTAGTCGCTTTCACAATTGCTGCCGCGCGTTTGGCTGGATCACCGCTCTTGAAAATACCGCTGCCCACAAACACGCCATCTACCCCAAGCTGCATCATCAAAGCAGCGTCTGCTGGTGTTGCCACACCACCCGCCGCGAAGTTGACCACCGGTAAGCGACCGAGTTTAGCCGTCTCGACCACCAGAGCATACGGCGCACCGATTTCTTTTGCAAATGTGAACAGTTCGTCTTCGTCCATGTTGGTCAAACGTCGAATCTCGGAGTGTACTTGTCGAGCATGGCGCACCGCCTCGACCACATCACCGGTACCGGCCTCGCCCTTGGTGCGGATCATGGCCGCGCCTTCGCTGACACGGCGTAAGGCCTCGCCCAGATTGCGGCAACCGCATACAAACGGCACTTTGAATTTATGCTTGTTGACGTGGTTGGCCTCGTCAGCCGGAGTCAATACTTCGCTCTCGTCAATATAATCGATACCAAGTGCTTCCAGAATTTGTGCCTCGACAATATGACCGATGCGGCACTTCGCCATCACGGGAATTGTCACCGCCTTCATAATGCTCTCAATCATGTCAGGATCGCTCATGCGTGCCACACCACCTTGGGCGCGAATATCCGCCGGAACGCGTTCCAAGGCCATCACGGCACACGCACCGGCGTCTTCGGCAATTTTGGCCTGCTCCGGTGTGACCACATCCATAATCACGCCACCTTTAAGCATTTGTGCTAAACCACGCTTGAGTAAATCCGCCTGTTCGGTAGTGACGATGGTTTCCATTTTGTCTACTGCATGTGCCACGTTGTTTTTAATCATGATTTCCCTTTATATAGACCCACAAAACGATTAGTGACCGTATTGTAGGCACTATACTTTGGGATGTGGTAAGGCCAGAAGATGCCAGAATATTACTGTCAACATTTAGGGCATTTATTTCACAAAACTTAGTATAAAGACGAATAACAAAATCACTTAGCATCATGTGATTTAAGATATATTTGAAATAATCAAATCAATCCACGGCATCAATAATAGAACCAGTTATGATTTAAACTCTATTTAACTTTTCACCTTTAGTCTCCTTATTATGGATTATCAACCAAGGAGACAAACATGAAACAACATAAGTTTTTACTAGCGTACATTGGTACTTTGGCAGCGGCGGCGATACTGGATGCCAGTTTTCTCATTCCCTCAATGAGCCTTAGCGCGCAATCTTCAACACCTACAGCCAGTGTTCAAACTGCGACGACGCAATGTGGTTTTATTGATGCACTCCTTGCAGACACCAGCCTGGTTATGGCTGAGGCCACTGCTGCGGTGAGTGTCACACCTCTGGTTACTGTCACTACACCCCCGACTATTGTCGTTCCAACCCAACCACCCGCTGAGGGCGGTTCAGGTGAAGCGGGTGGCGATGAAGCTCTGACCACCTTTCTGGATGCAACACAACATTTCAGCATTGGTTATCCCCGAAGTTGGTCACAGGAAATAACTTTCCATAATGGTGTGTGCTTTACCGGACGGGATGCCTCGATTGCCGTACAGATCGTCAAAGGCACACCACCGACAGATCTCATGGCCTATGTGCAGGCCGAAGAAGCGCGGGTGCAGGCCAATAGCCCCGGTTACAAACAGGTCTATCTGAAAGCTTCAACCGCAGTTACAGGTGCGGTGATTCTCGGTTACGAATGGGATGCGGGAAAATCGATTGTGACCGAGAAACCCATCCACGCCCGCACAGACCGTTACTACTTGGTGGACAGCAGTGGGCGGTTGGTTGTTGTTAGCGAAACCGAACCCATCAAGAATTTTGATCCGGATGGTGTGCGCGATACCGCGTTGACCTATCAAGTGGTCAAATAAGAGACAAACCATGAATACTCCAACACTCGTTATCCAAGATGTGTTCAAGATTTACAAAGAGGGCGACGTGGAAACCGTCGCCCTGCGGGGAGCTAACCTGACCGTGCAACGCGGTGAGTTTGTCGCCATACAGGGTCGTTCGGGCAGCGGTAAAAGTACCCTGATGAACCTGATTGGTGGGCTAGCCATAGCCAGCGCAGGTCGCATCATTATCAATGAGACCGATCTCTCTCGCCTGAATGAAGGTCAGCGAGCAGCCTTTCGCCGCCAGCATGTCGGCATTGTCTTTCAGGCCGATAACCTCATCCCCTTTCTGACAGCTTGTGAAAATGTGGCGCTGCCCATGAATTTACAAGGCCACAAGAATGCCTACCTACGTGCCAATGCACTCTTGTCCGAAGTTGGTTTGAGCGAACGCCTCAATCATCGCCCCAATCAGTTATCGGGTGGTGAACGGCAGCGCGTCGCTATCGCCGTGGCTTTGGCGAACGAACCGGATTTGCTGCTGGCAGATGAACTCACGGGTGAACTAGACAGTGCAACTTCTGACAGCATCATGGCGCTGCTCAAACGGCTCAATGTTGAACGGGGTTTGACGTTAATTGTCGTTACCCATAATCCAACCGTGGCCGCGCGTGCCGGACGAAAAGTTCTCATTAGTGATGGTCAACTCAGTGAAGAAATGGGGGTGGCTCATGCGTAACTCGTATGTCCTCCAAACCGACAATCTGACCCGCGCCTACCGCATGGGGAAGGATGAAGTGACCGCGCTGTGCGATGTCAGCCTTCAGATTATGCCGGGTGAGTTTGTTGCCATCATGGGACCCAGCGGTAGTGGTAAAAGTACACTGCTCAATCTCTTGGGTGGTCTGGATACGCCAACGCGGGGTGAAGTTCTCCTCAATGGTCAATCGCTGGCGGGACTCAAAGAAAATGAGAGTGCTGAACTACGACGGCATACACTGGGCTTCATTTTTCAGGGCTATGACCTGTTCCCGGTACTGACGGCGCTTGAAAATGTGATGTTTCCCTTACTGGTAGCCGGTGTGCCGCTGCAAGAACGGCTCGAACGTGCCCAATCGTTACTGGCGAAAGTCGGTTTGAGTGACAAAGCCCAGCACTTTCCCGACGAACTATCGGGCGGACAGCAGCAGCGGGTGGGGATTGCACGGGCGCTGGCCAGTCATCCGTTGGTGTTACTGGCAGACGAACCCACGGGCAATCTGGATAGTGCCACTGCTAACGAAATCCTCAATCTGCTCACCGCCTTGGTTGAAGAAGAAGGCTTGACGCTGGTCATGGTGACTCATGACCCGGATTCAGCCCGCCGCGCCCACCGCATCTTGCGTTTGAAAGACGGGCATTTAGAAGGAGAGAAGGTTCACCATGATTAGTATATTGACCTATGCCATCCGGCTGGTTTGGCGTACCCCCGGACGCACTTTGACTTACTTGTTCGGGCTGGCGCTGGCGGTTGGATTGTTCGCCAGCATTTTGTTTTTCGTGGATGCCTCTGCCCGACGCATGACGGCCCTTGCGCTGGCTCCGGTTCAACTGGATATGGTGGGGCATGGTATCACACCTGATTTGAATGTGATGCAAGCTGCCCAGAGTTTAGCGACTGTCGAGGGTGTCAAGGCGGTTGAACCGGTAATTACCGCTGATTTTGCGACTGCCAGCAAAATAGGGGCGACAACCAGCAGTCCCGCCGGCCGTATGTTTGCCATCACCTCGACCTATCTCAAAACCTTTGGACTGTTGAACATCAGTCAGGGAACCTTTGATCCCAAAGGAGCCATGATTAGCGAAACGATGGCGATTGCCCAACAAATTAAAGTAGGGGATAGCCTTAGTGTGACCTTCAAAGGCATCGACAAGACCATTGAACTGCCGGTTACTGGCATTGTCGATACCACCAATGCTGATCCGTTATTTGCTGCGGGTGAGGCTGAAAACACCCTCGTATCTGATCTAATATTTGTGGACATCAACTGGTTTAATGCCACACTCTACGATGGATTGAAGGCACTACCACCGACGACTCTAACGACCGGTACAACTACCTCACAGGTTTATGCCCTCGACCCGCAGCTCCACATGAGTACTAATCGGGATGTACTGTCACCCGACCCAACCCAAGCCAACAAAGACGTGATAGCGCTCCGTCGTCTGGTCGAACGTCAATTTACCGGACAACTGCGGGTGGTCAATAATTTGGAAACTGCCTTTAAGTCGGCAGGTTCGGACATCTTAAGCGCTAAGATCCTCTTGATTTTCTTGGGACTGCCGGGTGTGGCACTGGCGGCTTATCTCAGTAAGTTTGCAGCCGAACTCTTCGCTGAAGCCCAACGCCGGGAATTTGGCCTCTTACGGACGCGCGGGGCGACACCGCGCCAGATCATGGCGATTGTGGCGGCAACCTCCATATTACTGGCCATCGGTGGTTCGATATTGGGGCTGCTCCTCGGTACAGCCGGTGTCGCTTTGACGCTCGGCTCAAGCGCTTTGTCCATCGCCAATCTGCCGCAACTAGCTTCGTCCGGATTGGTGGCTTTTGGCGCAGGATTAGTGCTGACCTTTGCGGCGGCCTTCATCCCCACCTACAACGCCCTTCAGCGTGAAATTACGCAGGAGCGGCGGGTCGTGCGCCGTACTGAAGGCAAACCGTTCTGGCAGCGAGCATGGTTGGATGTCATTCTACTGGTAGCCGCAGCGGCAGTCTGGTATGTCAACAACGTCAATGGCGGGTTCAAACCCAAAGCAGTGGAAACTACAGCTGTTGAACTCTCCTTTTTCATCTTCCTCATTCCATTTTTCATCTGGTTGGGAACAACGCTGCTGATGCTGCGGATCGTGGATGGCGGATTGAAACGGACTGCCGTACCTTTTTCACGGCTGCTATCGCGACTGATGGGTGATCTGGGCGATGTGGCCGGGCGTAATATCAGCCGCCGTTCTGGTCGGGTGAGTGCCTCAGTCACGGTCATCGCACTAACGCTCTCTTTTGGGGTCAGCCTACTCATTTTCGGTAAGACCTATAGCACCGAACGGCGTTTGGACTCGCAGTATGTGGTCGGATCGGACTTGCGGATTACGCCTGCACTGACAACACCCCAGACAACCGACTTTGCCAAACAGTTGCAGTTACCCGGTGTAGTTGCGGTAACGGGTATCGCCCGTGATAACCAGGCACTGATCGGCGCGGAGCGGCAAACGGTCTATGGTATCAATGTGGCGGAGTTCCGTAAGGTCGCCTACTCACCGGATGCATTCTTTGAAACCAATGCCCAGCAAACGTTCGATGCGCTGGCAAACACACCTAACGGGGTCATCATCTCACGGGAACTGGCCGATAAATTCAATATTCTGTTGGGCGATCCGGTGTTGATGAAATTGTTCAACCGGGTCACCGGCAAGTATAGTGATGCACGAGCCGTGGCAGTCGGCTTCTTCACCCAGCTTTCTACCTCATCACAAGACTCGGATTTCATCCTGAACCGCGACTTTATGATCCAGAGTTCAGGCAACGCCAATCTCGATTTCTTCCTGGTGAAAAGTGATGGCACCGAGGCCACCATCAACAGCCTCCATACGACCTACACCACCCAGTTCGCCAAGGTGCTGCCGGTGCGCGTACAGGATGTGAATACGGTCATTAACGCCGATGCTAAGACACTAACGGCACTCAACTTGAATGGGCTAGAGACCCTCGAAATCATCTATACCTTGCTGGTGATCTCCCTCGGTCTTGCCATCTTCTTGTTGGCGATGGTCAATGATCGGCGGCGTGAATTCGGTGCCATGCGCGCCCTCGGCACAACGCTGGGTCAACTGCGACAGTTTGTGTTTGCCGAGGCTATTACCATTGGCGGATTGAGTCTCGTCATCGGAGTCGTACTGGGTGGCTTTTTAGCGCAACTGCTGGTTCTGTTACTGCGGGTGGTGTTCACTGTACCCACCCAAACCGCCATCTGGTCGGCGCGTGATCTGGGTGGATTGGGGTTACTGGTTATCTTAGGTATGGTCATCAGTACCTTGCTTAGTACCCGTCGCTTGAGCCGTCTCAAAGTGATTGAAGCCTTACGCGAACTGTAAAGGTGACATAATAGCATAATCCGAATGGTACATTCCGATAGTCATTAAACAGTTGGAATGTACTATTTTGAAGAGAGAACAAACTACAAATGCGTATCCTAGTGGTGGAAGATGAAATCCGAATGGCAGCCCTCATTCGGCAGGGGCTAGAAGAGGAATCTCATGCCGTCGATGTAGTCGGGAAGGGTGGAGAGGTACTAGAGTGGGTACAAAGCACCGATTACGATGTGGTCTTGCTGGACATCATGCTGCCCGAAAAGGATGGCATCACCGTTTGCCGGGAGTTGCGAGTGGCGGGGTACACCATGCCAGTGCTCATGCTCACAGCGCGCGATACGTTGACCGATAAAGTAAAAGGCTTAGACAGTGGCGCGGATGACTATCTGATTAAGCCATTTGCTATTCAAGAACTGACCGCACGGGTGCGGGCGCTGGGGCGGCGCGAAGGATCGAGCAAAACAACTGAACTGATCGTCAATGACCTGATTTTGGACACCGTGACTAAACATGCCAGACGCGGGGATAAAATCATCGAACTCAAGGCTAAAGAATACGCCCTGCTGGAGACCTTGATGCGACACCCGTATCAGGTCTTGTCGCGGCAGCAAATCATCGAACAGGTGTGGAATATAAACTTTGATGCCGAGTCCAAATTGGTTGAAGTCTATATCCACTGGCTACGGAAAAAAATTGATGACGGTCATGATGAAAAGCTGATTCAGACGGTTCATGGATTCGGCTACCGGATTGGCAAGCATGAATAGACTGAATAATTTGCGGCTGCGATTGGTGCTGTGGACTATTCTACTGGAAACGGTGTTGATGCTAATATTCGGCCTTGTGCTGGTGACTGTTTTGCAGAATGCCCATAACCGTCAGATTGATGAAACACTGCGTCTCAGCGCTTCACAACTGAATGCGGTCGTCGATGTGAGTGCCGGAAAGTATGAGATTTCGCAACAAGACAGCACTACCTTACAAACGCAGGGGATAGTCGCCTGGATCTTGAATCCCCAAGGCGAGATAGCCACCACTGTTGGCGGAGCGGCGACGGCTCCAGTTCCTGCACCTTTACCGGTTATGAATGAATTAACGGACATCGATTTATCCGCCGGGGAGACTTCTCGCGTATTGGTATCGCCGTTACTGGAAGGCAACCGAGAATTTGGCACATTGGTGCTGGCTCTATCGCTCCACAATACCCAGACAACTATTCAGCAGGTCTGGTTCAGTTTGGGCATTGCTATTCCATTTGTACTCCTCTTATCAGGGGCAGGCGGTTTGTTTTTAGCCAATCGGGCGCTGGTACCGGTTGCAACCATCACCCGCACTGCCCGCCAGATCAGCACTGAAGATCTCAGCCGCCGTCTCTCACTCAAGCTTCCGAAGGATGAAATCGGAGAATTGGCACAGACCTTTGATGCCATGCTAGAGCGATTAGAACAAGGTTTTCAACGTGAACGCCAGTTGACAGCCGATGTATCTCACGAACTCCGAACGCCACTGGGAATGCTCAAAACACAATTGAGCCTTGCCCGTTCTCGCCCACGTGATGCCGATATGCTGCTTCGCATGATGACCGATATGGAAGGGGATGTGGATCGGATGACCCGTCTGACGGAGCAAATGTTGATATTAACACGGGTAGAGCAGGGCGGACTGGTCGATTTGCAGCCCCTTGACTTGGGTGAATTGCTCGAAGGTGTCGTTGAGTCTTGGGAACCCAAAGCGGAGGTGTGTAATGTTCAACTTTGTTTCAAACATTTTGAACCAAACACCTTACCTATAAAAGGGGATGCGGATCGCCTCTATCAAGTATTTTCCAACTTGATTGATAACGCGATTAAGTACACATCACCCAAGTCAATTATCAGCATCGATGCCAACCGGAAAGAGACCGAAATTGAAATCCTGATTACTGATTGTGGTGTAGGCATCGCACCGGAGCACCTCCCCCATGTATTCGAACGATTTTATCGAGCTGACAGCGCCCGCACCCGTACAACCGGTGGTTTTGGATTAGGTTTAGCCATTTCGTATGCGATTGTTCAGGCACACAATGGACACATGGATGTGAGCAGTGAATTAGGTCGCGGGACAACCTTTGTAATTCGGCTGCCCGTTCATGCCTCTCAAAATAAAAAACTCTGATTTCGTGACCTATTTAATCGCTATTTAATCTCTCATCTCAAGAATATGCTTGATGGTTCTGATCGAGTACTTGATTCACCAGGCAAGTCCAAATTCGCTCAATGAAGGAGTCCTTTACGTATGCGCGTTTTAATCGTTGAAGATGAGCCAAAAATGGCCGCCTTTCTTAAACAAGGGCTTGAGGAACAGCGTTATGCAGTGGATATGGCGCACAACGGCGAGGATGGGCTGCATTGGGCACTCAATTTCCCTTATGACATCCTGATTTTGGATGTGATGCTGCCGGGTATGGATGGCTTTCAACTGTGTAAAGAACTTCGAAATCAGTCGGTTCAAGGCGCGATCTTAATGCTGACAGCTCGCGATACGGTGGATGATCGTGTCATCGGTCTTGATTGTGGTGCCGATGATTATCTGGTTAAGCCTTTTGCCTTTCGGGAGCTGCTGGCACGGTTGCGAGCATTGGCAAGACGGGACACTCCTCATACAACCCCTGTCCTAACCGTAGGTGACTTATCGTTGGATACGGTGATGCACACTGCACAACGGGGTGAAAAACACATCGAGTTAACCACGAAAGAATATGAATTGCTCGAATTTCTACTGTTACATCCCAATCAAGTGCTGTCGCGAACCGTCATTGCCGAACATATCTGGAACTATGATTACAGTCCCGACTCGAATGTGCTTGATGTCTATATCCGCTATTTACGCCGAAAAATTGATGATGATTATGAAGAAAAACTCATCCATACCATTCGTGGGACGGGCTACCAATTGGTTGACCCTAAACGTGTTTAAAAGCCTCCGTTTTCGGCTTACGCTATGGACAGTCTTCCTACTATGTCTCATTCAAATGGTTTTGGGAATAGTATTTTACCGTTTTACATCCGCTTGGTTACTCGACCAAATCGACCAAAGTCTCTTGACGACTGCCGAACAAATTGGTGCAACCATTCAACCTGACGCAAATGCTAACAGCGGGGATGGGGTCGATTTCCAGTTTCAGGAGGGAGATCAAGCCACCAAAGCCATTTTGCAGAGTCATCTTTTCTTCGTTCGGCTGATTAATCAGAAAACAGGCGCGATTTTAGAAACGAGCGCACCCTATTCTCTGATCGTCAGTGACTTAGCTCAACAAGTCACACCTATCTATGAGACCCTTCGCCAAACGGATGATGCTACGACCTTCAGAGTTTATACGTTTCCCCTGTCGGGCATCGATCAGGTAGCCCTTCAAATCGGTCAATCCCTTGCCGATGTCCAACAGACCCAAGCCCAGATTATCAGACTTCTGGTTATGATAATTGTGGTTACCGCCGGATTAGCACTCGTTACGGGTCTGTTTCTTGCAAATCGTGCCTTAGTCCCCGTCCGAGCGCTCACCAACACCGCCCAATCGATCACCGAAAAAGATTTGCATCAACGCGTCAGTTTAGACGCTTCCGATGCCGAACTTCACCTCCTTGTTGCGACCTTCAATGGGATGCTGGAACGGCTGGAGCAGGCTTTTCAACGGCAGTCTAGATTTACGGCTGATGCTGCTCATGAACTTCGTACGCCATTGTCCGTCATGCAAACCGGTATCGATGTCATTTTGAGTGAGGAACGTACTCCATCTCAGTATCGTTCGGCTTTAGTAACAATACAGGAAGAGGTGGAACGACTGACTCAATTGACGATCAAATTACTGACCTTAGCGCGGGCTGATACTAAACAACGTTTTTTAGAACGCCATCCGATGGATTTAACCCTCTTGTTGAATACGGTACTCGACCAATTGACACCACTGGCTGAGGAAAAAAGGCTGGTCATCAAACGGCATCTCATCCCTCAATTGATGATCGTTGGCGACGAAGGGCAGCTCATTCAGATGGCACTGAACTTAATCGAAAATGCCATTAAATACACCCCGTCAGGCCGAGAAGTACACATTCATCTCTATCAAAGAAAAAACCAAGCCTATTTCACAACAGACGATACTGGATTGGGTATTCCGGTCAAGCATTTGCCTCATCTGTTTGAACGTTTTTATCGGGTTGATTCCGCACGTAACCGGGATCAAGGTGGTTTTGGGCTGGGATTACCGATTGCCCAAGAGATTGCCCGTCTACATGGGGGTGAGATAACCGTCGCCAGCAACGAAGGAGTCGGGAGCCAATTTACAGTCACATTACCGATTTCATAGCCATCTAATCGTTATTTAATTTTGGTCATCGAAGCTAGGAGTAGTCCAGACGATTGATCTGGAATAGAAAAATGAAGGAGAACTGTATGATGAACCAAAATCGTGTATCGATTCGGGAATCACTGTATACCGTGACATTGCTTGTATTACTGGCGCTGGTTGGCACCGGTTTCTTAGGCAATATTACAGCGGTTCATGCACAATCGGCTGCAACCTGCGGTGGACAGGATACCGATCAAGTCCAAGATCAGAATACTGCCAACGATGCCACAGAGCCAAAGTGTCCTGAAGATACCAAGGCCGAAACCGATTCGACTGCTTGTATAGTTTTCGGCACCGCATCAGCAGAAACAAAAGATCTGAATGCTGCCGGTGAACAGGCTAACGGACAGGAAGTTCAAGACGCAGCTGGAACGGAAGCCAATGGGCAGGAAGTTCAGGATCAGGCAGGTAGTGGTGAGCAGGCAGGCGAAGGTAATGCTGCTAATGCGGTTAATGAAGCTGACCAAGTTCAAGACCCGGCTTATGCGGGCAGCCTGAAGGTTGACGAAACCGCCCTCCAGACGATGCCGGATGCAGGCCGTTGCAGTGCCTTAAAGACGATGGCAAAGATCACTGTTGAAGCCGCTCAGACAGCAGCCCTCAAAGCCAATGCTGGCAGTGCCGTAGACATCATCGAATTGGATGTTGAAAACGGTTATCTGGTCTACAGCGTCCAACTCAAGGATGGACGCGATGTGAAGGTAGATGCTGGCAACGGCAGCGTTCTGACTACCCAAGCGGCTGATGCAGCCGAGAGTACAGCCCCGTAATCCTCAACCGCAAGTCAGTAATAAGCTGTGGGGTCATTTGCCCCACAGCTCTCAAACGGATTGTTAGCCAACACAGGAAAGACAAATCATGAGCAGCATTCGCAAATTCGTCGTCATTGTAGGCTTGTTAGGTGCAATGATTTTGGCCGCCGTTCCCACTTTTGCGGCGAAGCCTAAGCCGACACCAACCCCTGCACCGGCTGCGACCAATACCGTTATCAGTCCCACTTTAGTTCTTGTCACTGGCGATACGGCATTGCTCAGCGGCCCCAACGGCAGTAGCCTGAACGCAAATGCCAAACACTGCCAGACCTTTTTCGCAGTCGAAATCAGCGGTGACAAGCTGTACTACAAGCTGTATATTACGCCTAAATTCAGTGCTTGGATATCCGCCGCTGCCGTACAACAAGTTGCTGCCAACTACGGTCAGCGTAATGGTCAATCTGCTTCCTGCAAATAAACACATCACCTTAAATCCCCTAAGTTGATGCGCTTATTAATGAGGAAGATGAAAAACTTCCCTCAATACGCAGTAAGGGTGTACCATCCCCGGCATACCCTTACTGTATTGGTTTTAAGCATCTACAGCATCTACATGCCGCTGGCGATCAGTACCAAATCGGTCAAATAGGCGATGAGAAACCCGACGAAAATCCCCCAACCCATCAACGATTTGAAACCGTTCCGGCGGTTGGCTGCGAATAATTCACCAAAAATATAGATGAGCGCACCGGCTGACAAAGCTAGAAAAAATACTGACGTAACAGTCGATATGAATTGGTATCCAATCAATGTTCCGATGAAGGTTGGCCCACCGCCAATCAGCCCGACCAGCCCCAAAAAGCCCCAAGTAGGTTGCTCGGCCCCTAATAATGGACCCACAATGCCAAACCCTTCTGTCGCATTATGGAGGACAAATCCGATAATCAACAGGGTAGCAAAGGCCACATTTCCGCTTCCTGCCGATTGACCGATGGCGAGTCCTTCGGAAAAGTTGTGAAGTCCAATCCCCACCCCAATCATTAGCGCCAAATGCAGCGGAGACAATATCTTTGCCCCGCTTCCATCAACTCGAATAAACCATTGCTCAAATGTAACGAGAACCAGTAATCCAACACCAAAACCAACGATAAAAACCCCTAAGAGAAGGAGAAAATCACCAATGGGGGCTTCTCCCGTCTTAACCTGTAAGAGAGCGCTTTCAATTGGCGCTGAGAGTTTACTTAAAATGTCAAACAACAGGAAGAAAAGTATTCCCGCTGAAGTCATATTTAAAAATGTGCGAACTTTTACAGATACTTGCTTGATGCGTCCTACAGGGAGACCCAAATAAATGGTAAAGCCAGCCAGAGCACCCAGCAAAACAGTCTGAAACAAAGTCATGTGTTGTCTCCATAGATAGATGCTAAATTTCGATTAATACGATCTGGGATAAATTCAGCCGTCTCCGCAGTAAGATAAATCCTTTTTTCTAGGCAGTAAAAGATGTGATTAACGCTCAAGAGAGATTGACCTAAGCCAAGGATGAATTGTTGTATCCACAAAAGCAAGAAAAAGTTTACTGACTCCTAAACTTGTATTTGCATAGCACTAAGGATTGACGATTGCGCTTTATAACCTATATCGAACTCAAAGTGTTCTGATCATCGGCTGGTAGGTTCTCGGAACAATGGTCTAAAGATTCACTGTGACCGAATGAAAAAGGTGTCACAGTGATATTACTGTCACACCTTCTCAAAAGTCCGAATCAATTCTTATAACCAAGAGACTCTGTCTCAGAATCCTCTTGCTAGAATTTGGATTGATTTAGTCAGTCCCATCCACCATAGCGGGTGTCATTGTGTCACTATGCGGGTCGATAGCCACAGCATCCTTTTTGGTGACAGCCAGATAAGTAACCGTGATTAAGATTGCGATTAGAAACAAGACACTGGTTCCCACTGTTCCCAGTCCCAAGCCACCGTCATCGGGTGATTGTGAAAAATAATCGCCCAGTGAAGCGCCTAACGGCCGGGTCAAAATGTAGGCAATCCAGAAAGCCAGAACCGGGTTCAATCGGAAGACTTTGTGGGCAATCGTATCCGCCGCAATCAAAACACCGAATAAGATGGCTGAGACGAGGTAACCCAATTGGAAGCGCTCCGCCACAAGATCTCCGGCAGCCGTGCCGAGGGCAAAGGTAAATAGGATCGCCAGCCAATAGAAGGCTTCGCGTTTGGTAGTATAAATCGAGTGAATCGATAATGTTTTTTCACTAGCGTACCATGCGATGAAAACCGCTGCCAAGGCAATACTGAATACAACCGTGGTTGTCACTAAACTTACGCCAAAGTTATCCGTCAGATTGTCGGTGATCAGAGTGCCAAAAACGCTCAATAAAACGACCACCAACCAATAGATGCTCGGTACATAACGGATTGACCGGAACTGAAAAAAGAGTGCAATCAGCAAGAAGACACCCAGAACAACGGTGGTACCAGTCAAACCCAAGTTGAGATTGGTGTTCAAAAAATCGGCTGCGGTATCTCCCACCGTCGTACATAAGATTTTGATGATCCAGAAGAAAATGGTGACTTCTGGCACCTTACTATAAATGAGCGATTTGTTCATGGCTTCAATTCTCCACTGACCACGACTAATCGATAGGCATACGCGCTTGTGACCTGAGAAAAAATGGTTCGATTTATTGTCAACCGAGTCTGAAGGTAAGAAGCCAAGATGAAGCCAACATGAAATCTCCGAAGAAGTAATGAAGTTCATTCTATTTCATCTAGATTTCATTTTCGCAGCCTATATTGAAGTGTCGTTTAGGAGAAGACTATGCACGTTTTGCTGGTTGAAGATGACCGTACTATTGCCACCTATTTGAAATCAGGTCTCGAAGAAAATGGTTATGCCGTTGACTCGGCTTATACAGGACGAGAGGCCTTAGAGTGGGCGACTGGCGGGACATTTGACTTGATGGTACTGGATATTATGCTGCCACCACCAGATGGTCTTGAGGTTTGTCGAGAGTTGCGAGCACTAGGAAGTCAGATTCCTATTCTGATGTTGACCGCCCGGGATACCGTTAATGATCGCATTGTGGGACTGGATGCGGGCGCCGATGATTATCTCATCAAGCCTTTTGCTATTAA
>JBBSBS010000128.1:0-15132 GCA_038251045.1 Aggregatilineales bacterium
AAGTGCTTGAGGTGTTGGGCGGCAGCACCGAAACGCCACTGAAAAATGGTACTGACATAACACCCACTTTGGGCTTCAATGGCGGCGATATGGTCAAATTCTGCCAGCGAAGCACACAGCGGTTTTTCACATAATACCCATGCGCCCGCTTCAAGGGCTTTGGTTATCAAGGCGGCGTGTGCTGATGGTGGGGTACAGACATGCACCAGATCAGGCCGCACAGTTGCAAACATTTCATCAACGTCTGTATAGGTTTGGGGGATGGCGTACTTGTTACAAAAGGCTTGTAGACCATCTTGATTCACATCAACGCCTGCGATCACTTCAACACGATCACCGGCGGCACGTAATGCGTCCATATGGATATTGGCAATCGCGCCCGTACCAATGAGCGCCACCCGATACCGTTTCATGATTGATTAATCCCTTCCATAGGCAAAAGCACCTCACTCACTCAGGTTAAATTACACATCACCGCGTACCATCCCGATCAGACGATCAAGCACACGTTCACCGTCCGCCCGCAGCGCGTTATGTTCGTACTCGTTGGTAATCCATAACCGAATCCCCTTGATGTGTCGGGCGGTTTCTTCGGCGTATTCTCGCTCAACATACATATCGTTGTAATAGACTGTCGCCGCTACCGGCACGCTGTTGGTTTCCAGTATTTTCAAATCATAAAGTGCTGACCAACTTGCGTCCGCCGCCAACAATTCAGCCGCTGCTTTCATCGGTTGCAGATAGCGGTAATCATCGAACATCCACGAATAGATCATCTCACCCGTAAAGGCAACCGGCTGGTCGGGTGTAATCTCAAAAGCTGGATACTCCGTTCGCACCCGTTCCGCAGCCCAACAGGTCGCCGCCCCCTGCCCATAAATCGACTCGTGCAGGATAGCGAAAATCGGATGAGCCGCGTAATCCGTTTGCGCCTCCACGCCGCACAGGAAGGCATAACCCAATTCGTGCCCATTTGCCCCTTCAACAAAGGCTTGTTCAACCAGATAATGTATCTCCTCAAAGCCGTTATTTGCCCCGAACGCCAGCCCAAGCTGCTGAAAGCGCCGCGCCGTCAACCGGTCACCTTGAGGCAGATCAACTGTCTCGTGTTCCAACACATCCACAATCTGCCGCACCCGTTCCACATCGTCCGGATAGCGCTGATAATAAAGCTGATTTTTATCCATTACCCGTTTGTAGGTTGCCCTGTAAACGTCGTCTGCCGTGCGCAAAGCTGGAGGAATCCCACCGGTGATAAATGCTTCGCGCAAGCCGTCGGCTGCGAACGACAAATAGGTGGTGATGCAAAAGCCGCCGTAGCTTTGGCCCAGTACACTCCACTTTGTACCCGCGCCCAACAATGCTGTGCGGATAAACTCGGCATCTCGCACGATATTATCGGCACGAAAATGTTTCAGATAGGCTGCTTGTTCCTGTGGCGTTTTGAAACGTGCAAGCGTCTGGTGATTAACCGGCGTACTCAATCCTGTGCCGCGCTGGTCGAGCAGCAGCACACGGTATTCTTTAAGCGCCCGCCCTAACCAACCGCCGTTATCCATCGGGCGCGGGGAAGCCGACCCCGGCCCACCTTGAAAAAACACCAACATCGGCAGGTCATCCAGTTCCCGACCTGCTGCAACCACTTCGCGCGCGAACACGCTAATGTGCGCCCCATCAGTTTGGGCATAATCCAGCGGCACACTAAACGTATGGTTGGTCATCACAAGACCGGGTATCCGGTGAGTTGAGTCGGTCATCACTCAGCATTCCTTGAGGGTATAACGATGGGCTGAGTATAACCTGATTTATGGAGGGTGGCAGCGCGACAAAACTTGGTCTTATCGCGCTGCCTGTTCGGATGAACCTAGGATTCGACAGCTAATTTACGGGTGAAGTAATCCGCCATTTCATTGAAGGCATCTAAGCCCACGTCGTCCTGCCGAAGCTGTCCATTTTGGAGCATGAAACCATGCGGTTCATCGGCATAGACTTTTAGCTCGAATGAGGCGTTGGCAGCGCGTAAAGCGGTCGCATAATCGAAGATCCCTGCAATCGGACTGGCTGAGTCTTCAGTTCCGTGAATGATGAGCATCGGTGCTTTCAGATCGG
This sequence comes from Aggregatilineales bacterium, assembly GCA_038251045.1. Classification (GTDB taxonomy): domain Bacteria; phylum Chloroflexota; class Anaerolineae; order Aggregatilineales; family Phototrophicaceae; genus CFX2. Next base: position 2,110 of record JBBSBS010000128.1, read on the forward strand.
TGATCAAATCCTTGGGGGCGCTGCTGCTGCCCGGATTATCGGGGAAGCCATACCACGCTACGCCTGCTTTGAAGGTGTCGATCTGAGGGAGTAAGAGCATGGTGTAACGCCCACCGGCACAAAAACCAGTGAGGCCGATGCGTTCGGCATCCACATCATCCCGTGCGCTGAGTAAGGCGATGCTGTCCTCGACGAGTTGTTTGACCACAGCATCCGCCGGACTTTGCTCAAATGTTTGCCAACCGACTGAAAGCACCACGAAACCACGTGCTGCCAGTTCATCGGTCATGGTGCGGTAGCCTTCTTCTAACCCTCTGAAGGAGTGAATCAGCACCACAGCCGGATACGGCCCGCCGCTTGTGGGAGCCGCCAGATAAGATTTATACGCTTTATCGGCGCTGGTCACATCGATGTCATCACCTTGTACTGCCGTGTCCTGAGCGCTGGCGAAAGGGGCTAAAGCTGCTATACCCAAAAGAACCAACAATGTACCCAAAAACTTAATTTTCATAACCGGCCTCCTTCCAACTTTCGTTGCCCTAGGATACCGGACATGAGCGCCATTTGTTCCTAAGAATGTTATGAGGAAGGTTAGCTGGCATCGTAATCGCGGATAACATCGGCATACTGGCGTTGAAGCTGCGTCCAGTGATCGCCCCGGCTGGGTACACTGATGATTTTGAAGTCCGGCAGTAAAAGTCCGGTCAATGAGCCACCATACACACAGCGGGTATCAATCCCCCAGACGCGATCTTTATAATTGAGTACCTGCATCTTTTCGGTGTAATCACGGTGTCCCATAATCAGCGGCTTGTCGCCATCGTAGCGCTCATACCACGGCCACGAAAAACGCTTACGCAGATAATCCTCGCCGCTCATTGTTCCGACGACCACCGTTTCACGTTGATCTTCCAGCTTCACCCCCGGTTCATAAAAACCGTGTACCAGCACCGCGTCCGGCAGTTCCATATACTGTGGCAGGTCACTCATGAAGGCAATCACATCCGGATATTCAGCCTCACCGATTTGCTTGCGGGTGATGATCTGCGAGGCAGCGGGTTCAATCTCTTCCTCAAACCAGCGCACATGCTTGCGCTCGTGGTTGCCCATCAATGAATCGGCGTTATCGGTAGTGCGGAAAAACTCAACTACGGCAGCCGAATCCCCCCCCCGATCTACCAGATCGCCTATCGAGCGAATTTCGTCGTCGCTGTTGAGGGCAGCTTTAGCCAACAACTCTTGCAGCTCGTCGTAGCAGCCATGAATATCCCCGATGATGAATTGACGCATAAGAAACTGGCCTACCCTTTCACTTCACGCTGCACCAGCGCGACTAATGCTTCGATGGTGGATACGATATTTTCGCCGTCTTTGCACACGCCCCACACCATATTGTTTAACCAACGGCGGTCATCCGTCAGGCCGAAACACGGTTTGTGTCGGGCGAACATATACCCTAGTTCGACACAGGTACCGGAGTCGTGGTCAGCGCCGGTTAGCAGTGCCACACAAGCGGCGCACTCATCCAATGCAGCCAGATCATCCCGAAAAACCCGTGTACGTGCTTCGTGTGTTGGCTCGCCTAAGTCGCCTGCGTCCCGATGCGGTAGAAACGTGCTGTAACCCACGCTTTCTAAGGCGGCTGCCATTTGCTCCAGATACCAGCGCTCATGGGTATTGAATAATGGGCCAGCAACATAAATTTTGGTCACGTCAAACTCCTGCCGGATTTGGGTATAATATTGCTGATTATTGTATAAGAAGGATGATTATGACAGAGCGATCCATCCCACCAGAAGACCCAACTGCTGGCTTAACGCTGTTGGGACAAACCATCAACGAACCTACCCGTAAACTTGAAACGTTCCCCAACCAGCATCCGAGACGGCATTATACCGTTACATTGGTATGTCCGGAATTCACCTGCGTCTGCCCGATGACCGGACAACCGGATTTTGCCACCGTCACCATCCGTTATATACCTGATCAGAAAATTGTCGAGTCGAAGTCGCTCAAACTTTATCTGTGGTCGTACCGTAATGACGGGGTATTTCACGAGCATGTCACCAACCAGATATTGGATGATCTGGTGGCGGCGCTTGATCCGTTGGAATGTCATGTTACGGGTGCATTCGCGGTACGCGGGGGTATCGCGCTGACGGTTGATGCCCATCATCAGAAGCCGCCAGCGAATTCGTAAAAAGGCACGCGCATGTTCAATGATAACAAGCCAACGCCGCTGCTGCCCGGTAGCAAGTGGAACCGCACCTACACACTTGGCAAGGTGCTGGGTCTGAAAGTCACTATTGAAGCATCCGCCGTAGTAGCCGGATTTGTCCTGTGGGCGGTGCTGGCAGTCCTCGGCAAAGAGTTTCTAGCACTCACAGGGCCGGATGTGGTCGTCGGTGGTGGGCTGCTGGTGCTGATGCATTACGGTTTGGGCTTTTTGCATCAATTCGGACATGCCCTCGCTGCCGCCCAAACACGTCATGAAATGGTCGGGATGCACTATTGGCTGCTGCTGACGCGTTCGATTTATCCGTATAATGAGCCGCCGCTTTCCGCCAAAGTTCACATCCAACGGGCGAAGGGCGGGCCGATTGCCAGCGCAATTGTTTCTGGCATATTGGGTGTCTTGAGCCTGCTGCTGATTCCGGTGGGCGGCTTGGTGCTGGAAATGGTGGTGTTCCTGTTTCTGGATAACCTGCTTATCAATACATTGGGTGCGCTGCTGCCGCTGCCCGGTATGGATGGCGGGACAATTAAATATTGGCAAGGTAAGTCGTAGGAGAGCATAGCTGCATGGAACCATATTTACGCTCGACGGATGTAATTGATTGGGATAATCCGGCTTTATTTCACTTAGCGCAAACACTCGGTTCGGGGTCACAACTAGAGGTTGCCCAACGCTGCTTCGAATGGGTACGGGATGAAGTGCGGCATAGTTATGACTACAAGATGAATCCGGTTACCTGTGCCGCGTCGGAAGTGCTGGCAGCGCGTACTGGTTACTGTTATGCCAAGAGTCATTTACTGGCGGCCTTGCTGCGAGCGAATGCGATTCCGACTGGCTTCTGTTACCAGCGGTTGAGCCTGAATGATGACGGCCTTGAGTTTTGCCTGCACGGTTTGAACAGTATTTATTTACCGGAATTCGGTTGGTATCGGGTAGATGCACGCGGTAATAAGCCCAGTGTGAACGCCCAGTTTATGCCACCGATTGAGCAGCTTGCTTTCAAACCCGCGCTTGAGGGTGAGGCTGATTTTCCGGAAGTGTGGCCTGATCCCATGCCGGAAGTGGTTAAGGCGCTGCGTTTGTACCCAACTTATGACGCGCTGGCTGAACATCTGCCGGATGTCGTTTATACTGCGCCGTAACAGCAGCCATTTTGAAGGGAATCGATTTGAGCCGTCAGGATACGACACTAAAGGCCAATCAAGCGCCTCTCCTTTCCGCACCAAGCGTTAAACCCACGTGGATTGACTTTCTGGTGGGTCATAAGCTGCTAGTCGTGCTGGTGATTGCGGTGGCGGCACGTTTAGCCGTATTCGCTTTGCAGCCCAACCTGTTCCGCTTTGAGGTGACAGGAGCCATTCAGGGGTCAGCCGCCTACGATACCTATGCCCGTAACCTGTTGGCAACCGGCGTATATGGTCAAATACAGGCGGGTGTGCCGGACGCGATCATCCCGCCGCTTTACAGCTACGCGCTGGCGGGTGTATATGCACTGCTAGGGCGCAGTGGTTTGGCGGTAGCGGCTTTCAACATCCTGCTCGACTGCTTATCGATCATCTGCCTGTACTACACCGGAAAGCGGTTGTTCAAACGAGGCGAATGGATTGGGATACTGGCGGGTTTGTTTTACGCGCTGTATCCGTATTTGATATTCCAAAATCTGACGCTGATCGACACTGCTTTCTTTATGACCCTGCTGCATGCTTTTGTGCTGTTGATAGTGCTGCTGCGCGAGCGGACACAATTGGATAGAGGAACATGGATCATCGCGGTAGTGGCAGGGGTAGTGTTGGGGTTATCGATGTTGACGCGGTCGCTGCTGCCGCTGTTCGCCGTACTAGCCGCGGTCTGGTTTCTGTTCCGGCTGTCGTTCGTGCAGACGGTGGTGCGCTTATTACCGGTAGCCGTGGTTGGATTGGTGGTGATGCTGCCGTGGATTGTGCGAAATTACCGCGTGTACAACGCGTTCATACCCACCGCGCTGAACTTTGGCGATAATTTTTATCAGGGCAACAGTGAGTACACCATCCCTTATTTTCGGGCAGGATACGATGTGCAGTGGGTTCCTGCCCCTGTCATCAGCGCCACTGATACGCTGGGGTTGGAAGCAGGTGGACAGCGCTTTGAGGTGGGCATGAATTACCTGCGGACGCACCCTGAACAAATCCCCGATCTCATTTGGACGAAATTCCTCGTCTATTGGAGCATCGACATTGCCCCACGCAAAAATCCGGTAGAGGGTCAAGTTCCACGATTGGATTATCAGGGCAATGTGATTGAACAGACGGACGGGCAAGGTGGTTTGCAACTCGGTCAACTACCGCCGGGTGATCCTGTCGGTCAATATTCAACATCGTTGTTTGACCAAATCGGACGACCTATTCATATGGTGTATTGGGGCGGGCTGCTGCTGCTGGCAATAGTGGGTGTTGGTTTATCGGCAAGCCAATGGCGCGAGGTCAGCTTATTGTGGTTCGTCCAAGTTTCGATGACGGTGATGTATATCATCTTCCATCCATCAACCCGTTACCGTGTGCCGACCGACCCGCTGCTGTTCTTATTTTCGGCTTATGCCGTGGTGTGGTTGTGGGAACGCATAAGACGCTATAGGACTAAAATTACCGCGTCTCAGGCGTAAATCAGTACCTCACCCGACGGAGCGCCGCGAGCGCTTCTCTGCCCGCACCACCACTTTCTCATCCATCATGGTGGGAAGCGCAGCGTGGGCATGATGGCGGACACGCCGCATCGCAGCCAAGCGAACAATCCGCGCTAGAACTCCACCGTAATCGTAACCAATGGTCGCCGCCATCCGTACGATGAAGCTGACTTCAGAGATGTCAGGGTTATGATTGGGATCAAGTATAAATGGGGTGTCGCCACGCATCCGCAGATCAATACCACCGTAATCACGCATCCCGGTGGCGTGATAGGTGGACTTGGCGACTTTTTCTATGCGAGACTTCACCGAGGGTTTTAGCTGTGCCGGAATTTCAAAGTGCATCCGGCTTTCATCCCACTTGGTATCATAATCTTGAAAGGCTAATGACGGGTCCGGCGCTTGCGGATAGTGAACAGCCATTACAGGCAGGACTTCAATTTCAGCATTGCCCCACAAACTGACGCGGTATTCTTGCCCACCGATAAAATCCTCAACCAAGGCGGCTTGCTGCCATTCGTCCAGCAGATATTCGACCTGCCGCTTGAGTTCAGGTACGGAATGAACCACGGCCTTCTGAGTAATGCCGTAAGAGGCGTGATAGCCGTTGGGTTTGACGATAGCCGGAAACACTTTCCAGTCACTAACATTGGGTTTGTCGTAAACACGATAGGTTGGTGTGGGGATGCCACGACGCACCAATTGTGCTTTGGCAATACTTTTATCGCGGCTTTGTAAAAGCGTGGTGTCATCTGAGCCGGTATAGGCGAATCCCAGCGTTTCATACAAACAGGTAATGGGGTCATAACCCACCGGCCCATCGTGGTAGCCATCACAATAATTGAAGATGACGGTGTTGGCGGTATCGTATCGCCTTAATACCTCTTCAATATCTTCCCCCACTAGAATGATTTGGGTCGCAAATCCTTCTTTTTGTAGGGCAAGGTCAACCAACTGAACGGTTGGATCACTGGCTTCATTTGTCAAAAATTCAGAATGCTCAAGATAGTTAGATGGTCGGTAGAGAATCACTATTTGGTATGGTTCAGACATGACCACCATCTCTCTATTAAAGGCACAATAAATAAGCGCATTTTTATATCACATGATTCGTATAAAAGAAAGCAATTTTCCACATCAAAATTGATGGGTAAAAAGTCCTGCTTTTGAAGGCCGGTAACAGGTCGATTTTTACATCGTTTTCGATATGTAGAATCATGGTTTATTTGTACACTGATTTTGAGATTTGTGCTGCATAAATAATGATCAAATACTGAGGGAGGCTTTCGGGAAGTTACAAAGAGGCTAGACAATAAAGGAGGCTGGCTTTATACCAACCTCCGCAAGACCGGCGTTTACTAGCGCTTGACGTTGATGGTAAAGCTGAGATTTGTATCCGTCAAAGTGATGGCTTTGAACGTGATTTGTTTACTATCCAGATTGGCACGTTTATTGAAGACTTCAACAAGCCGTTGATTGAACTCTGAAATGCGCGAATCGGTGGCATCAAAACCCTCTATATCGGTCTTTGTAATCCGGGGCAAGAGTGTGCCATCCTGAATGGAAATCGTGACCGTCAAGCTGCCGCTGACCGTACCTTTGCCATCACGGCGTTCATGTTCGCCGTTGATAACCATCTGTCCGGCTTGCAAGTCAATTTTGGGGCTGTGTAGCAGCGGGTTGGCCTGCTTTGACAGGGCTTCGATTACCGCGTCATTCACTTCCTGTTCTGTTAGGGTAACCGTTGCATCGACACCACCGTTTGGATCACGCTCAACATCGGTAACGTTCCCACGATTGCAGGCTGCCAACCCTGTCATGGTCAGGATACACAGCAACAGGATACGGATTTTCATTGGATTCCCCTTAGTTTGTGAGTGCTTTTCTATCATTGTAGAGCGTGATTACATCACAAGGTATTAAGCCGTTGTAACCAGATTGTAAATTCTTGACTTGTGGCAAGTCTCGTGAATATCCCATATAATTTAATCAAACAAAGATTAGATTAATTTTTGGAGATGAAAATGGTTGATACCCCTAAAATGCACGGCGGCGTTTCATTCGAGCTGACCGAAGAACAAAAAATGTTACAGAAGATGACCCGTGATTTCACTGCTACGGAGATTACTCCGGTAGCGGCAGATTTTGACGAACATGCCACATTTCCCGAAGCAATTTTCCACAAAGCCCGTGAATTGGGCATCGTCAACATGAACATCCCCGCAGAGTACGGTGGTGTCGGCGCATCGCCATTTGAAGAAGTTATTGTTGCCGAAGAACTAGGTTACGGCTGTACCGGCATCAGCACCAGCATCAGCACTAATGCATTGGGCGATCTGCCCATCATTCTGGCTGGAACCGATAAACAGAAGCAGCTTTGGCTGGGCGAACGATTGGTGGATAAAGGCGAGTTTGTTTCGTATTGTGTGACCGAGGCGGCGGCTGGCTCCAATGTAGTCGGCATCCAAACACGCGCCGAGAAAAAAGGCAGCAGCTACCTCATAAATGGCTCAAAAATATTTATCACCAATGCCAGCCATGCTCATTTCTTTACCGTGTTCGCCAAGACTAACCCGGATGCAGGGCATCGTGGTATGACGGCTTTCATCATTGACCGTAACGCACCGGGGGTGAAGGTCGGCAAAAAGTTCGACAAAATGGGGCAGCGGGCAAGTGATACCGCCGAAATCGTCTTTGAAAATGTGGAAGTGCCGGAAGAAAACCGTCTGGGTGAAGAAGGACAGGGGTTTTATCTGGCGATGAAGGTATTTGATTACAGCCGTCCCGGTGTAGCTGCGGCAGCGGTGGGGTTGCAGCGGCGGGCGTTAGAAGAGTCAGTGAAATATGCACGCGAACGAGAAGCCTTCGGCACGCCGATTTACCAGCATCAGGCGATTGGTCACAAAATCGCGGACATGGCAATGAACTATGAAGCCTCGCGCTTATTGACGTGGCAGGCTGCGTGGCAGGTCGAAGCTGGAATTTCCAACCCCAAAGTACCGGCTTACGCCAAAGCCTTCGCAGCCGATATGGCAACCAAAGCGGCGGTGGACGCGGTACAGGTTCTCGGCGGGTACGGCTTCATGAAAGAGTATCCGGTCGAAAAGCTGCTGCGCGATGTCAAGATTTTCCAGATTTACGAAGGAACCAGTGAAATCCAACGTAATATCATTGTGCGCGAACTCTTTCGTTAATAAAATTCTCAGCATATGGGGTTTGTCGCGGGCAAACCTCCATATTCCCCGCCTGTTTTCACCACCAAAAATATACGTAGTCTTAATGCGTTAACGCTTGATTCTTCGATTATGCTTACAATAGATTACAAGAACATCATATTTTGTCATCAGTGGAAAGTAAGCGTTTATGCATGATCCGAAGAGCCGTGAAACAAAGTACTTAACCGACACAGTGCATAACACCGATGCTTTCTTGCCAGTACGCGCTACTGGACCGCTAAATGAACCCCTACCCTTTGTGATTGAACTGAGAGTCGTGGGGACTGTCGCCACCATTCAAGTGCAGGTTGTCGAAACTATGCTCATCGGGCGGGCTGACCCGCAAAAAGGCTTAGTGCCTGCGGTAGACCTTAGCCCTCATAATGGGCAGGGACAGGGTGTATCGCGCCAGCATGCGGCGATTATGGTGAAGGATAACCGGACTTTCATCAAGGATTTGGGCAGCATCAACGGTACGCGACTGAATGGTTCGCTGCTCGCGCCGGAAAACGAATACCGGCTGCGGCATGGCGATGAACTCACCATAGGACATATGAAGCTACAAGTACGTTTCATAGTGGTGCCAACGATTGGCTCTTCACCTAAAGGGACGACTGGCTCGTTGGGTGCGCCGGTGCCGCGCATCGCACATGGTGAAACGGCACTGATTGCCGAGGGCGACCCGACGGTAGCGAAAGTTTTTACGATGGCGCTGCGGCATGCAGGTTTTCAGGTGACTGTGGTTGAAAATGCGGCCTCGGCAATCGGGCATATGGCCTATGAATTCCCTGACTTGTTGGTCTTGGAACTGATGCTGCCGGATATGAACGGCCTCGACCTGCTGCGTTACATCCGCAAACAAGAAGGTAACGAGAAAACACACGTGGTGGTGTGTTCGGGCGTAACAGGCGGCTTCCAGATGCACCAAGCGATTGAAGCAGGCGCACAATTATTTATGGGCAAACCTGTGAGTGTCGAAGATTTACTGAAGGCAGCCGCACAGGTGCTGAACTTAGCGACTGTACCGATTGTCCCCACAGCATCAACATAAGCCACAACTCTTCAGGGGCATAGTGCTGATATGCCCCTACAATTTCTGTTTAGTTCATAAAGCCCTTTAGCGCCAAATGTTGCAGCAGCATGATGGTTTTGCCATCGGCAATTTCACCGGTGTCGATCATGCTCAAGGCTTCACGAAAGGGTAATTCCAGCACTTCGATGTCTTCACCATCGGAAGGCAACCCACCCCCCTCCGCAACCTTTTGATTTTCCTGATATTCAGCGACAAAAAAGTATAGACGCTCGGTAACAGAGCCGGGACTCATGAAGGCCTCAAAGACTTTACGGGGCTGCTGGATGAGATAGCCGGTTTCTTCGGCGGCTTCACGCTGAATACTGGTTACAGGATCATCTTGATCGAGCAAGCCAGCACAGGTTTCAATCAGCAGACCGGAATGTTGATTGACGAAGGCCGGAAAGCGAAATTGACGGGTGAGGATGACAGTTTGTTTGGCGATGTTGTAGAGGAGGATGGTCGCGCCATTGCCACGATCATAGGTTTCGCGGCTGACGGTTTGCCAACTTCCATCACGGCGCTGGTATTCAAAGGTGGTCTTTTTGAGGGTATACCAATCATCGGATAGGGTTTCGACCTGTTTAATGCGGATTTGTTTTTGCACGATTTTCCCCAGTTGCAGATTTTAATATTGATAATAACCGCAAAAAACGCATAATCAAGATTAAAAACGCATAAACATGCAGGTAAGGGGAATGTGATGCTCAAAGAAGATCGGCAGCAGCAAATTTTGATGGTGCTGAAACGTGAGGGAAAAGTGGTGGCGGTGGAGATCAGCGCGGCGTTAAATGTGTCGGAGGACACGATCCGGCGTGATCTGAACGAACTGGCTGAAGCAGGATTGCTGCGGCGGGTGCATGGTGGGGCGGTAGCTAAAGCGCTGACCGAAACGGCTTATATGACACGCAACCAACAGCAGGTTGATACCAAGTTTTCGATTGCCGAGGCGGCTGCCACACTGGCGCAGGATGGGCAGGTGATCTGGTTGGACTGCGGCACAACAACGACGCGGCTGGCTCAGCTTTTCGCTCACGATTTACGGGCGACGGTGATTACCAACAGCCCACCGGCGGTGATGGCGCTGGCGGAGCATCCGTATCTGGAAGTCATCGCGCTGGGCGGGACACTGAATAAGGCGACGATGGCGGTGGTGGGTGTGGCGGCGGCAACGGTGGCAGCGCAGTTCCGCGCAGATATTTGTTTTTTGGGCGTGAACGGTTTGCATGTCGAGGCAGGAATTACCGATTTTTCATATGAAGAAGCACAATTGAAACGATTGATGATTGAGAATTCGGCGGCGGTGGTGGCCTTGGCTTCGGCTGACAAGCTGGGCACGGTCGCACCATTTGTGCTGGCTCCGATGGAGGCGCTGACGCATCTGGTGACGGAACGTGAGGTCACCGATGAGGTGTTGAGGCCATTCGCGGACGCTGGTATTCGGATCATACAAGCGTGAGCGTAGAAGTTGCTGATCGTCGGTTACCATTCTTAAAGCTGAAGGGTGTCAATCTGCCTGTTTCAGTCGCACACCTGCTGCCTTTATAGAGTTTGTATGGACTGACATCCACTAACAAAAAGAGCGCGGACACCTGCCCACGCTCTCTCGAAACGACTCAGTTACTGTTACTTGGTCTTCGTGGCTTGCAAACTCTGCAACATGGCAATGAAGGTCGGTTCAAAGGTGTCGATAGCGGCTTCATCCGGGCTAATCGCGCCGATTTGGACGACGATACCCTTGAGGATAACCTGCGTCAGCAGCGCGAATTGTCCGCTGCCATTCGTCCCGCGAATAGTAACCGCTGGCTGCCCAAATAGAATAAATTCTTCACGGCGAACTGTACCGACTAACGCAAGGCTCTCGATATTCGACGCAACCACATCGTCGATAGTCGCATTCTTTTTGAGCTGCATGTCTGCCAGTGTTTGCTCAACCCCTGCCAGCAGCATACCTTCGCTAGCGCTGTCCTGAAGGTCGGATTTAAGTTCATAAACGAGATTGGCATTTTTCGGGTTAGGATACCACCCTTGCGGGTAATTAAATTCAGCGCCGACCTTTGCCAACGGCATCGTATTTTTGCTAAGGGCGAGTGCGTCGTTGGGCTTGATGCTGGTTAGCAACGCTCCCCACGAGCCTGCTAGCTGCACGACTTCGTCATAACTCGGTGAGGTCATGAATGCCCCGATGACAAAATCGCCCTGACGCCAGATCGTTAAAATCCAACCCTGCTTGGCGCGATCTGCCCCAAACACAGCCAGTGTCCGCCGCGTCATCACGGGTACGTCGATCCGGTCTTCTTTTTCAGTGATACCGCGGCTTTCCACCACGAAATCCGCAATTTGTTCAAGTGTAGGATCATCCGTACCCAGCGCACTCGCCAGTTGTGAAACCTTGGTGCCAATCATCTGGATAGTGCTGCCATCTGCCAATGTCTTGTTGTCACCATCGGTTACGGCATCCAAATCCGACTTGTTTTCGGCAAAGAAGACACCCGACGAAGGGGTAGCCTTATAATCCCAACCCGCTGGATAATTAAAATTAAAGCCTAAATCTGTAAAAGTTAGTTTTTCGGTCAAATCCCATGTCGTATTTTTACTCTGGGCAGCAACCGCAGCCGGTACACCGACCATAAGCGCCAGCATAAGCACACCTAAAAGTATGCGTTTTTTCATCGGTAAACTCCTTAACCTGTGGGCACAAATAAAAATGACACTTCACCCTTTTGACATTGTAGCACGATGCTAAGTCTGTACATGCTTTAGGTCGATATGGAGCAGGCTTGGCTGCCCTTGACTATCACGCAACGTCATAGTTTAAGATGCAAGGTAGTGAGGAGGATGACAATGTACACCGTCAAACAATTATCGGATCTGGCACAGGTCAGCGTGCGTACACTGCACTATTATGACCAGATCGGGCTGCTTAATCCCTCGACTGTCGGCACGAATGGTTACCGTTATTATGATGATTCGGCGGTCATGCGCCTGCAACAAATCCTTTTCTACCGGGAAATTGGGCTGGAACTGATGCAAATCAAGGATGTGCTGGACAGCCCTGATTTCGATCTCATCGAAGCGCTCAAGTCGCACCGAGAGGTGCTGCTGGATAAAAGCGCCCGTCTACAAAATTTAGTCACAACGGTCGACGACACGATCAAACAATTGATGGGAGAAATTAAAATGAGCAAGCGTCAGCTTTTTGAAGCCTTCAGCGATGAAAAGCAGAAGGAATACGAACGGGAAGCACGGCTTCAGTATGATCCTGCTATGGTTAACCAGTCCATCAAGCACTGGGGTAGTTATACTCAGGCCGAGAAGGAAGCGATTGGGGAGGAAGGCAATCAGGTTTATCTTGATCTGGTTGAGGCGATTGAGGCCGGTAAAACATCAGATAGCGAGGATGTGCAGGCTATCCTCACGCGTTGGCATAATCACCTCCGTTATTTCTACGAACCAACGTTAGAGCTCCTGCGCGGATTGGGCGAACTCTATAACACCCATCCCGACTTTCTGGCGAACTTCAATAAGATTGATCCGCGACTAGCCGAATTTATACGCGAAGGGATCAACCAGTATGTGGATGATCTGGAATATGCCGAAATCGAGCGTATGCTAGCGGATGATGAAGCGAAAAAGCAGCAGTAATTCGCTGAAAAGAAAGATTGAGCCAAACAAAACGGGCAGACCGATTGGCCTGCCCGTTTATAAAATATTGAATGACTATGCAGTTATTAGCCCGGCGCACATAACGCTGAGTCATCGCAGGCAATGCCGTTGTTATTGGTGTCGAGGCTAAAGTTCCCTGCTGCCAAACAGGCTGCCGCCTGTGAACACGTTAATT
>JBBSBS010000129.1:0-15104 GCA_038251045.1 Aggregatilineales bacterium
CCTCCGGCGCGGGTTCAGTTTTAGCGGCTTCGGGTAGTGGCGGGTCATCGGCAGGTGGCGGTGGCGTGTGTTTGATGCCGAGCGACTCTTCCAGCGCGAAGATGTAATCCAGCAGGTGGCGGCCTTCCGACCAGATCCAACCGGAGGGGTCTTTAACCGCTTCGGACTGCTTCCACAACTCGCCACGGCTATGCTCATCGGGATCAATACCCATAAAGGGTGCGACACGCGCACGGGGTGGGCTAGTGGGATAATCAGGTGGTGTAATGAGTATTAATGTCTTTTTCGCATCTTTTCTCATTGTAAGGAAACACACATCTAGCGGTGGTGCATCTCCTGTATCCCAAAGCACGAGGGTGGCAAAAATGCCATCCCGTTCTAATAGTTCTACCTCAGAATTGTAACGGGTCTCGTTCACCAGATGCCAAGGAGATTGTGCCAAGGTGGGAAGTTGGTCATCGGGATATATTGAGGGATTAATTGGGTAAAAATCACGGACGTGATGGTCAATGTACCAGAAGTCTACACGCATGGCGGTATCATCACCTTGTGAGATAGTAATGAAGTTGCCACCTTTTTCGGCGGTTGCACTGGCGGGGTGACCGAGCGTGACAATCGGCGCGAGCAAGAAGTCCATTTTTGTTTCAGGATCGTCAAGCCAATTACGAGCTGTCATTAAATCGCCACCACTTGGTTGAGTCATAAAGCCTGGTTGTTTATGCCAGTCACCCAAGTATTTTAGTTGCACATCCCACTTTGCCAATAATGGCTTACCATTTAAGTCACGCCGTTTACGCCGCTGGCTATACCAATTTTCTCTTAACCAGTAGATGATTTCATCTTGGTGCTCATCCCCCTGCTGGAAGGTCGCCCATTCACGGACAACCGCGCTTTCATCGGGGGCAATGGTATCCAGTATATAGAGCGTATCCACGCCGGTATGGGTTCCGGGCACGAGAAGGCCAATCATGGCCTCACCGGTTTCGTCCTGCAAGAAGTGTTTGGCAGCGGCAGCCATTTTATCGACCACGCGCTGGGCAATCACCAGATTGGGGACGCTGCCTCTGTTTATTTTCAGTCGTCCGATCATACAAGTTGACCTTTGCTAGCGACGGCGCGGCGGGAGTGGTGTGTTGGGGTCAACGCGTTCTTCGATGCCCGGCCACTCGCTGGTCGCTCGCCATGTGTAATAGGCATACATCCATTGGACGGCCCAACCAGCCACTGTAACGGCGGTTGATTTGCCGGGATTCCAGCCATATTGTGTGCCATCTTTCGGGTTGAACAGGCACAACTGACCATCTTCATACTGATGCTTCTCACTATAGATGCGCGGTCGCAGCACATAAGCCTCTGCTGGACGGTTGGGATATTCATTGGGATAAAGTATCTTCAGGCGATGAAAAGGCGACTCTAAAGTTGCCAGATTCAGTTCGACATCGCCTTCCCAATACAAAGCCCCAACACCCGGTACAATGAGCTTAAATGTATTGTCGAAAGTCGCGCGCATGGCCTCGACTTCCAGCCGCAGCCGCGCCGATACATTGTTCTTTGACCCCCACCATGCTGACATCGCAGGATTTCTCCTCGTTCATCATTATTATAATCTCGCTATTGTACCACCAGCCTGTTAAATGATGATTGGAGAACCCCGTTTTTTGGGGGAGGGTACTACTCATCTATACGCGCGAGTTGGGATGGAAGTTGCAGGTGATGTGTCTTGATATAGGATGATTTCAAGGGGACAGGTTCGCCCCCTTGAAATCGAACCGTGGTTTAGCGGGACGATAATGTGAGTGTGAAATCGCCCTGATCGGTTTCGCTGAAGGCATCCACAATCACGACATAGGTTCCAGTGCGCGGCAGGCGGAAATCGGTCAGCGCCGGTTGTAAGCGACCACCGGAGTCGTCATCCTGTGTGACCAGATTGCCCTGATCATCGCGCAGGAGCAGGTTGGGGTCGAAGTTACTCTGTACCGTCACCGAGATGCGGTCGCCAGAGCTGCCAGTAAAGGTGAAGGCGACCTGTGCGCCTGCATCCAGGTGACCGGTGAAGGTCGAACCATAGGTAATGGGTGTGGTGCGGTCAAAGTTGGCCTCACCCTTACTCAGCGCCAGTTCGTATGTGCCGAGGCTGTCTGCCGAATACCCGCGCAGAATGATGGTGTAATCGCCAGTCGTCGGCAGGGTGAAGAACTCGATCATTGGATTGATGCTGTTGGCGCTGTCGTCGTTGGTAATCAGCACCGTTCCATCCGGTCCTTTCAACGTCAGGTTGCTGTCGAAGCCCGCCGATGCGCTGATGGTGACAATATCGCCCTGTGTTCCTTTGAAAGTGTAGGCCGGTTCTTGATTGCGATCCAGATAACCGGTGATGGTTTGATAGTAATCAATGACCGAACCGCTGGCGACGGGTACTGTATATGCTCCTTCGACGAGGCTCAGGCGGAAGCTGCCTTGAGCGCTGGCGGCATACCCGCGCAGGATAATGCGGTAGTCACCATTTTGCGGCAGGGTGAAGGCGTTAATCAGCGGGTTCTGGTTACCGGCGCTGTCGTCATCTTCAACCAGTGCCAGATTATCGCGCCCATAGAGTTGGAGTAGGCTGTCGAATTGGGCATCCGCCGCGACGCTGACGACCTGTCCGGCGATTCCGGTAAAGGTGTAAGTCGCCACCTGATTGCGTCCCAGCACACCGCTGACGGTATCACCATAAACGATGGTGGTATTGACGGGTGTGGGGCTGGGGCCGCTGATTTCAACGCGGGTACTGGTCGGTGTGATGGTGGGCGTAGCGCTGGCGGTTCCGACGGGCACGTTGGTGATGGTCGATGTGGCGCTAGGTGTTACAGTTTCGGTAGCGGTCGGCGTGCTGCTGGGCGTCACCGTCTCGGTAGCGGTTGGTGTGGCGCTGGGTGTGACCGTATCAGTAGCGGTTGATGTGGCGGTCGGTGTATTGGTCGGGATGTCGGTCGGTGCTTGTGCCAGCGGGATGACATCCACGTTACCGGAGATCGTCACCAGCGAAGCCGAGGCTGCTACCCAGCCTTGAGCGCCATCCGGCAGAATAACCTGATACCAGTTGCCATCCACACTGATGCCGGTGATGTCCAGCGTATCGTTGGCTTGCAGGTTCATCATGATCGGATACTGCGCACCGGGGCCGGTTCGTGCCGAAATTTCGCGGCGGACGCTGGCGACCGGTGTTGCCGGTGTTGAGGTAAACGTCGCGGTAAAGGTTGCCGTTGCCGTCGGCGTGTTTGTGGCTGTAGGCGTAGAAGTCGGCGCGTTCAGGGTCGCCCCGGCGTTGGCGGTCATCAATCCGTTGAGGGCGGCCAGTGTAGAAGCCACATCTAACTCGGCCTGAGATTGGGTGGCGACAACCGGTGCGCTGGTCGCGGTGTCGGCAGCGGCGACTACAGCCGGTGTTTCGGGACTGGCGATTTGTACTACGGCTTGAGCCGTTTCGGTGGCGTTGGTATTGGCTGCCGAACTGCCGGATTGCAACGCAAAAAAGCCGATGACGAGCAGAACGACGATGCCGACCACCCACACAATGGGATTGGTATAAATCGGTTTGGCAGGCGGCGTGGGTTCGAGGTCGGTGGATGGCTCGCGCCCTTGTACATACGTCGGCCCGCTGAGGTCAAGGGCGGGTGGTGTGGGCGGCGGTGATGGAATAGTCGTTGCCGAAGATGTTTTGCTCCGTTGTAACGGGAATGTGAAGAGTTGGGTAGAGCTGCCCTCCGAGCCAGAAACCGCAGCGGCAAAGGCTTGCGAAAAAGCGGTCACAGTCGGGAAGCGATCTTGCGGGTCTTTCGCCAGCGCCCGTTCAACGACCACCGCGACGGCATGAGGAATATCCATGCGCAGCGATTGCGGCGGGGTCGGCATTTCGTTGAGATGCTTGGTCATCAACCCATAAGGGGTTTGCGCCTCAAAAGGCATCCTCTTGGTCAGCATCTGGTAGATAACCACCGCCAGCGCGTACTGGTCGATGGCATGGGTCGGGGTTTCGCCTTTCCATTGTTCGGGAGCCATGTGGGTCGGCGTTCCCATGACCATACCGTCGGCGGTCAATGCATTCTGGTTCAATAATTTGGCGATACCAAAATCGACCAGATAGGCGCTGCCGTGGTTATCAAACATGACGTTGTTCGATTTGACATCACGGTGAATGACGTTCTTGCTATGGGCATAATCCAAAGCGCTGGCAAGCTGTTTCAGTAACTCACCGGTTTCGCCCAGACTGACATTTTCACCGGCTTTGTGCTTCAGGCGTTCGTTTAGAGAACCGCCCGTCAGCAGACGCATCGCCACAAAATTGATGTCGCCCACCGTGCCAAAATCATACACAGGCACGATATGAGGGTGTTCGAGTGCCGCTGCCGTTTTGGCTTCCTGATAAAAGCGCTTGATGTAATCGTCATCGGTCATCATTTCTATCGACAAGACCTTGAACGCGACTTCGCGCTCCAGAATCTTTTGATAGGCACGATACACCGCACCCATACCGCCGCTGCCGTACAGTTCACGTAGTTCATACTGGCCTATAGTTTGACCAGAGAGACTCTGCACACTCATATTTTCATACCGTTCTATTGGTGAATATCATCACATTATTAAGTGTAGCAACCAACGCCTTATTCACAACAGGTACTTCATATCTTACTGTGATTTTGAAATCAGTCATAGTGAATCACAGCCGTTGTATGGACATTTGTACACAGTCCGCGCTTGAGTGTCGTTGTGCTAGAATTTCGACTAACCCGTAGTGATAGGAATATACACATGAAAAAATCCAAATTCTCGATTGCGCACAAAGACGAAGCGATGGTTGAGCTTATGGGGAAAACGAACCATAAAGCATTGGGTCTATGGGCGATGGATTGTGCCGAACGCGTCATGCCTTATTTTGAGCAAAAGTATCCACAAGACCCTCGCCCACGCCAAGCCCTCGATGCCCTTCAAGCATGGATCAATACCGGCGTGTTTAAGATGGCTGATATACGGAAGGCTTCGCTTACATCCCATGCTGCCGCCCGTGAAGTTGATGAGGATAATGCCGCCCGTTCGGCTGCCCGCGCTGCTGGTCAAGCAGTCGCCACGGCCCATGTGCCTACGCATTCTATGGGGGCTGCCAATTATGCTTTGCAGGCTGTTCACAGAGCCGCCAGTGCGGGTGAGGCTGATGCTGCCGTAACCAACGAGCGCGATTGGCAGTACCAGCACCTGCTTGAGTTAGGACGAAGCCCTAGCACACTGTCGTAAACGAGATTAAATGACATTATTTTAGAACTGTAATTTTAGTTTGAACTCTCAAACTTTCACGATTTCTAATCTTTTGTAAGGGCGCATATCTTTAATATCAGTATAATTCATGGTACACGTAATCTTTTAACAACTAAAAAATTGTTTCAACAGCCAAAATCGGGGGCAATATGGTGCATCAGAAACGGTCGTTGCCGGTTTCATCTTCTTTAATCGTTATTTCACTTTTTTTAGTATTGATGTTGAGCGCGCCAATCGTCGCTTTGTCTCAAAATAATACAACCGCTACCTTTGTGGGTGACATCATCCAAGCGGCGCGGCAGGCGTGCGAAAACATCCAGCGCGGCGAAGTGTGTCCGGGGAGCACACCCATTACGGTGGCGGATGCAGCCGGAAGCGAAAGCACACTGGATACCGTTGGTGATGTGCTGGCGACGAGTGATGTCGCATCGCTGACTTCACCCGCTGCCGACCAGAAAGCCAAGACATGGGGTATTGCCTATGTGCGTTTGGGCGCAGGTTTGCCCGATGATGGCGAGTCGGCGGTCACGATGGTGGCACTGGGCGATACGACAGTTTCTAATGCGGCGGTGGCGGCAGACAGCATCACCGTGTGCGTCGGCAAGAATCTAAACAGCGCGCTGCTGAATGTTTTCAGCGGCCCCGGCATCGACCGTCCGATCATCGGCGCACTGGCTGAGTTGGAAAAAGTGCCGGTGAACGGGCGTAACAGTGCCGGAAGTTTTTTCCGCATCCAACGCGGTGCTCTACTTGGTTGGGTATCGGCTGAAAATGTCGCGATTGATTGCGATGCCAGCCAACTGGTCGTGGGTGAAGAAGGCGATGTCAGCGTTTTATACGTCGAGCCGATGCAGTCCTTCACGGTTGAAACAGCCGCGCAATCCAGCGTAGCGGATGCACCCAATGGTTTGCTAGTGCAATCCCCATTGGCGGGAACAGCGCACTTGTTGGTGAATGGTGTCCAGCTTGATTTGTCCGGCGCGGCTTACATCACAGCGACGAAAGGTGATGCACTCAGCGTTCGCGGCTTACAGGGAACGCTCAACATCTCGGCAGATGGCAGCAGCGTCGCGATATTACCGGGTTTTGTTTCGCAAGTGCCGCTTACGGATCTTGTCGCCGCTGGAGCGCCGTCTGATCCGGAAGCCGTGGCGGATATTGGCAATCAACTGGATTTGCTGAACAGTCTGGTTTACGGACAGTCATACGGCGGTGCGGGCAGCACCACCTCAAATTTCTCTATTATCAGCGGCCCTGATCCACTGGCGGTTGATGATATGGTACGCTTCAACCTGCGTTATTCGGGTGATGCGGCGAAATGTCCGGTCATCGAGCGCCCGTTACTGGATGTGGTGTTCGCGATAGATGCCTCGAACACGATGGCGGGTTCCAAGCTGGACGCGACCCGTGCGGCTATCGGGCGTTTTGTGGCGAGTATGAATTCGGATACCGATCAGGTGGGGATGATCGCCTTTGGTGGGCAGGCCACCGCCATCAGCCCATTGACTGTTAATTTGAGCGCGGCTGTCAATAAATTACAGGACATCAAAACTGAAAATGCGCGGGCGATTGATATTGGTCTAGCAGCCGCCTACAGTGCATTGAAAAGTGGACGGGGGAATGCTGCCAGCCGCGCCATTATTCTGGTGACGGCGGGCAGCAGCGATGCGACTCTGGCGAGTCAGGTGGCAACCACCATCAAGAACGCGGGCATCCGCATCATTACGATTGGTATTGGCGACGGCGTGAATGCCGCGCAGCTTCAAGCGATTGCCAGCACCGAGGATTCACTGTTGGCTTCCAGTGCGGTTAATGTCTCGGACGTGGTTGAAGCCAGTTTACTCAAACTCACCCAGCCGGTCGCAGTCCGTAACCTCAAGGTGAGTTTCAAAGTGGATACCAAGCAGTTCGCCGTGGTTGAAGATTTGCTGGCGGCTGCCGGAGGGACATTCAAAGGCGATACTGTTTCATGGGATGTACCCGCCGTCTGGAATTCGCAAACGGTGGATTTCACAACTGTGTTGAAAGCCTTGAAGTCCGGTAACGCTTCACCCGGTACGCTCAACGTATCGTTCTCGGTATGTGACGCGGGCAGAGATACCTCGCAGGTACATGATATTCCTGCGCCGCCAGTGACAGTTGCCACCAAAGCGGCGGCCTTTGAAACAGCCACCCTCAACGGCGGCTTTCTGACGGATAATCTCGCTGGCACGGGGAAGTTGGCGGCTTATGGTCAGCAAATCTGGGGATTGAACGCTTCCGACGCGCAAACTGTTTCGGTGACCACCAGCGGTACACAAGCACCCCTTTCGGCGCTGCTGACAGGGGCAGATGGCACGGTCATCGAACCACTGTATACGCTGCCCAGCGCGGGCGGTGATGAAGGTGATTTGAGTGTGTTCTTTGTGCCGAAGGGCGGCATCAGTTGGTTGTACCTGCGCAGCGATAGTCCCAACGCGGCGGGCAGTTATGACATTAACGTTAGTACCGGCGCGGGCGAAGCTGCGGCGCAGAAACTGGTCGCTGATGGTGAACCGGTTGCCGATGAACAGCCGCAGGGTGAAGGCCAAATCTACGATGTCGCGGGTAAACCCGGCGATACGCTGACCTTCCGCTATCTGGCACAGGGCAACGCACCCCTTGATTCGCCGCTGCGGTTGTTCAGCCTCGACGGTCAATTGGCGGATGATGTCTTCACCCAATATGACGCAACCACGAATGAGTGGGTCAGTTTGCAGACCTTACAGGGTTCAGGGCCGTATCGGGTATTGGTACGCAGCACGACACCTTACAGTTTGGGTGTGGAGAGCGGCGATACCCTGACCAACACCCGCGGCGCGATTGCTCTGGGCGAAACCCGCACCACCGATGCCAAGAATTCCAAACCATCGGTCTTTAGTTATGACCTGAACGTTCCAGATGACAAAGTAGTCAGTATCGTCCTTTCCGGTTCTGCCACGCAGTCGGTGGTGCGTAATGCCGATAACAAAGTCGTGGCGCTGAATGACCTGCTGGCGGTTAATGACTTCAAGGTCAATTTCTACAACCTCGGCAAAGGCTCGTATACGGTGCTTGTGCCGGCAAAAGGCGCGTTCCGTATTTCGGTACAAGAAGGTGATGTGACCCGCGCGTTGAAGGGTGCGTTGTCCATCGGGCAGACGCGGACGCAAGCGCTGGCAGCTAATGAGCGCTTCGCCGCCTACAACATTGTTGAAGGGCTGGGCAAACCACTGGTCGAAGGTAATCTGGTGACCGTGACGCTGGATGCCGAGAACGTCAGTAACGACAACGTTTACATCGAAAGTTTTGACGGTGTGCGTTCAGTGCTGACCATTAACCCGATTAATGATGTTGTCGATCGCCGCACCAAGCGGTTGATCGGTGTCCATGAACTGAAAGGTGTCGGGCCGTACCGCGTCATCGTCACCAACATCACCAATTTTGTGGTGCGTTTGGATAAAGGCGACCTGCTGACCAATAACAAGGGCAGCATTGTGGTCGGGCAGACCCTCCGTGACAGCAGCCGCGCCCCCCAATATTTGATCTACACCCTCGCGCCGGAACTCGGTAAGCAGTTGGTGGAAGGCGATATTGTCACGCTGAATTTCTTGAATCAGGCCAACACCGAAAAACCGTTCTTTGATCCTTTCCTGCGGGATGGCAAAGAAAACGCAATCCCGTCGCAGGTGGTGTATCAGGATGAGGATGCACGGCGCTTTATCGCGGTGTACCAACTGGTCGGTGCGCCACCCTATCAACTGGTGATCCCCAACATCGGCGCATATGTCTTAAGCGCCCAGATTGGCAACCAGCTTGATTTTGATGCTGGCACAATCGAACTTGATAAACCGTCTAACGCAGCCAGTCGCGGCCCGCAGCTTGTCCATTACACTTTTGATGGCACAGAAGGTCAGACCATAACGACCAAGCTCGGTTTGACGCAGCGCGGCGCAGGTTTTTCGGCGGTTACATTGGTAGACGCAGATGGGAAGGAACTGCCGATCAAGCGCGTTGTTTATGACGGCAACTATAATCAGGTCTACATATTGAAGGGGAAAGCCCCTTATAGTTTGTCCTTCCGCATGGATGGTGTCTATCAGCTTTCGATCACTGAAGGCGACAAACTGACGCTGGATAAAGGCAACTTCTTTATCGGTGATGCCGAAGTGGATGAGGTCAAAGCGGATTTGGGTGTTCAGATCGTCATCTATCAACTGAAGTTGAAGGCTGGCGAAACCATCACCACCCGACTGTACAATGAGTTCTTTGATGAATACGACCTTTTCGATGCCAACGGCAATTACATTACCCCCGATGCCAATTGGTATACGCGCGATGCCGACCGTCTGTGGAATCATCAGGCACGATACACCGTGCGCGATGCTGGTGTCTATGAACTGGCAATCCCGATGGCTGGCAAATACACGATGCGGGTGACTGATGGCGACGAGTTGACAGTCGTGAAGGGTAATGTTTTCTACAATGTGCAGGAAACCGATACGCTGCCAAATGGCAAGCGGTATGCGAAATATACGATCAACGCCGAGGAAGGCCAGACCATCAGCTTGGAGTTGATCGGGCAAGCACCGTCTATGGTCATCGCGGATGCGGACGGCAACACAGTTTATCCGGGGTTATCCACCAGCCAAACCGGCTACTCGTTGACCCTGTTTGAATTGCAAGGCAAAGCCCCGTATACGCTGACGCTTGAACCAAGAGGCGCGTATAAACTCAAGATCAGCGACACCGATACGCTGAATATTGATGGTAAGCTGCCGTATGATGAGGAAATCTCGAATACGCCCGTTCCAGAAGGTACACCCGCCAACGCGCCCAAATATCCGAAGCGCTTCC
Organism: Aggregatilineales bacterium; assembly: GCA_038251045.1. Classification (GTDB taxonomy): domain Bacteria; phylum Chloroflexota; class Anaerolineae; order Aggregatilineales; family Phototrophicaceae; genus CFX2. Next base: position 10,147 of record JBBSBS010000129.1, read on the forward strand.
GCTACGATATTGATGCGCAGTCCGGCGATCAAATCACCATTCAATTCACAGAACCCAAGACGACCTTTGCCACTAACCTGCACGTTTATGATGCCAGCATGACCGATGTGCTGCTCAACACCAACAGCTACGATTCGGGCAAACGGCTGTTTACATTGTCGTACACACTTACGGGCAGCGCTCCCTATCAATTCTGGTTTGATGCGGCGGACGCCTTCAAGATCACGCTGAATCGTGGTGATTTGCTGACGGCAAACTTGGGCAGCCTGACAGAGGGTGAACCGATTGACCAGCAGCTAGATAAACCGGCTGTCGTCGCCCTTTATACGGTGAATGGAAGCGAAGGCGATATTGTCAGTATTGCTCTGGGGCGCTCCGGTGATCCGGTATTCACAAACGCGCTTGATCAGCCTGTTTTATTCCTGGATCAAAACATCAGCAGCCAGAGCAGTGTCTATGTGTTCCAGCTTCAAGGCCCCGGCCCGTATACACTCCGTTTCCGCCCCAACCAGCGGTATAAGCTGGAGTTAACACGCGGCAACACCTTGATTGTCGATCAGGGCGGGCTGCCGATCAACAGCGCTGCCGATCTAACTGATCCCAAGTTTAAGCCGGTCGAGATTTCCGGTAAGCTGGATTCACCGGCTCGCATTACAACCTATACGATTGATGGCGCGAAAGAAGATGAAGTGATTACGCTGCGGCTGAATGCGCGTGGCAGTTCACTTGCGCCGATAATGATCAACAGCGCTGGCGATTACATCGACCCCGAATTGACCGTCTCCGAAAAAGACACCTTATTGGCAGTCTATCACTTGACCGGAAGCGCACCCTACGGCTTGGCCTTTGATGCGCCTAACCCTTACAAGATCAGCATTGATGAAGGTAATACTTTGCTGGTTGATGGCGGTACGCTGCCCACTGGCATTCTGGAAGAACCCTATAGCAACGAACTGCCCAAAACGGCGCGTATCGTCAGCCATGTTCTGGATGTCGCCCCCGGTCAGTTGATTACGCTGCAAGTCGAAAACAGCCGTAAAGTCGTGGCGGTTGATCTGCGTGACGGTAAGGGCCAGCTTATCGAACCGGCTATCCAAGATTTTCAGGGTGGTTCCAACAACGTCAATATCTATCTGCTATCCGGTTCAGGGCCATATACGGCAACCTTCCCGGTGACCGGTAAATATACGGCGAGTGTCGCCGCACTCAATCTGCTGCGCGTCGATAAAGGTATCGCGCCCTTTGCTACCGAGGTCGAAGATCAACTGGATAAACCCGGACGGGTGGCGACCTATCTGGTGGAAGGTAAGCGTGACCAGATGGTGACCATCCAGCTTAAGGCTGGTAACAAACCGGTTGCTGGCGAATTCCGTGATGCCAACGGTAAGCTGTGGCTGCCGGAATATCAGGCGGTACAGAATAACGCGCTGTTCAATGTTTACCGTCTGGGCGGCCCCGGCCCCTATGACATCACCTTTGGTGGTGACCAGAAGTACACCATTATGGTCAGTGATGGCAACGGTCTGCGGGCTGATCTGGGCAGCATCCCGATGGGCGAAAAGGTGAGCAATACTTTACCCGCACCTGCCCAAACAGCGGTCTATTCACTGGATAGCCAAGCAGGGGCTGTCGTCAGCGTGGCTTTACAGGTGGGTGGTCAAGCCGGAAGCAGCAGCCTGTATAACGCCGATGGTGTCCTGCTTGTGCCGACGGATACGGTTCAGAAAAGCAATACGCTCTACAGTGTCTATTCGTTAGCCGGAGCCGCGCCATATCGCCTTGAATTCACGGCGCTGCGCCAGTACAACATCACCGTAAGCGATGGTAATGTGCTGCGGGCAGACTTGGGTGCGGTCACGCTGGGCGAGAAAATCTCAAAGACCATGCCTGCACCGGCACAAACCGGCATTTACTCGGTCGATGCTGAGTCCGGTCAATATCTGAGCGTGCAATTGCAAGCCGGTGGAAAACCAGCCGATAGTACGCTGTTCGATGCTGATGGCAAAGTCCTTGAACCAGATGCCAAACTCGACAAACTGAACTCGACCATCAAAATCTATACCCTGTCGAGCAGCGGGCCGTATCGTCTGGAATTCACTACCGATAAACAGTACAACCTGACGGTATCCGCGGGGAATGTGCTGCGGGCCGATCAAGGTGTAATCCGCTTTGGCAACACGGCTACCGCCACCCTCAAGCAGCCCGCGCAGGCCGCCATCTATACCATTGATGCGCAGCCGGGTCAGATTATCAGCGTTCAGCTTCAGAACAACAATCGTCCGACGGACAGCGAACTGCGGGATGCGGATGGCAAGCTCATTCTGCCATGGGGACAGGTTAAAAACAGCAGCGCGGCGTTCAGTGTTTACCTGTTAAGCGGCAAAGCACCTTATAAGATCACTTTCCTGCCGACGGGTCGCTATTCGCTCATACTGCGCGAAGGTAATTTCTTTGTGGCGCAGTTAGGGACGATACCGTTCGGGCAGAAGATCACCAATAAGCTGCCGGTTCCCGCCACTACCGCCTCTTATACCATCAACACGGATGCCGATCAGGTCATCAGTGCCCAGATCGTCAACCGTGGTGGGCGCGAGTTCATCAAGGCCAAGTTGATTAATGCGGAGGGTGAGGAAATCAAACCGCAAACTGAAGTCTTTGATGGCACAAACACCTCAACGACGGTCTATACCCTAACCGGCTCGGCTCCATATACCTTCCAGTTCGAGGTTACCGGACAGTACGACATTACCTTTAGTCGGGGTGATGTCACCGATCCGAACTTTGTACCGGTCGGGCCACAGAGCGTGCCGCAAACGCCGTAGAACCAACGTTAATCGTTAAATGAAAAGGGGCGGGAACTTGCAAAAAAGGGTTCCCGCCCCTTTATCCCTCACATGAGGATGTTCTTGTAAGCTCTCCCCTGATTCAACCGCCGAATACTTCTGATAGGCATCAGACAATGCATTGTTAAGAATTTGTAATATGTCAACTGTGAGATTATAAGACAATCATAATGAAAGTTCTTGGCAATTAGCCTTATAATGCTAATAGTCATGTTTAAGTTCAGATATTGCGTACAGCTATTTACATGTAATTCTAGCAGTTGCTTTTAAGTCCTCGCCATTGTCATACATTGACCCAATGTACTCGCTTCTGCAATATTCGAATAAAACAAGGTCACTAATTATGCAACCGGAAGCCGTGCAGGAATTTAACGTCCGTATTGGGGACGATGGTCACCGGACAATTTTGTGCTCACAAGATAAGGTATTTAGATCTTGATACCGGTTGAAATCATTTGGTTATTCGGGTTGGGTGAATGGGTTTTTCTCGGAAATTCGGAGATAACTCGATGATTTCTTCCCATAAACAAAATATTCGCTCCTCAAAAACGTGGCCTCAAGTAGCCAGCATTATCGTCATGGTCGTGGGTTGTCTGGTGCTTGTGGGTTGGGTGTTCAATATCCCAGTGTTAAAAAGTGTGCTGCCCGGTCTGGCGACCATGAAGGCCAACACGGCTGTGTGTTTTGTGTTGGTCGGCGTTGGTCTGTGGCTGCTGCGCGATAAAAAAGCCTCTCAAAGACAACTTTCGATAGCACGGATTTGTGCGCTGGTCGTAATTTCTCTCGGCCTGTTGAGGTTGGGCGAACATTTTACGGGTTGGGATTTCAGCATCGATCAACTGGTTTTTAGCGAGCTTTCCGTGCAGATAGACTCGTCTATCCCGGATCGCATGGCATATGCTGCCGCGTTTAGCTTTATCTTGCTGGGGGTAGCATTACTGCTGCTCAATAATCCTAAACGTATAAAAATCGTGCAATTGGCCTCGTTGATCGTTGTTAGCATTGGATTGTTGGCTCTGGTTGGTTACTTCTATGACGTGGCTGATCTCTACGAGGTTTTCGCCTATTCGTCGTTGTCGCTTCATACCGCAATTACGCTCTTGATTGCGGGTATGGGCATTTTGTTAGCACGTCCAAAACAGGGGGTGATCGCGGTCATCACTGCCGATACGCCTACCAGCATGATGGGTCGTCGGCTTTTACCCGCCGTGATACTCATGCTATTTTTAGCCGGTTGGTTCCCCCTGCAAGGGAAGCAGTGGGGTCTCTACCAAACCAAGTTTGAACTGGCCGTATTTGCACTGGCGATTATCGGCATATTTGCTGTTTTGGTCTGGTCGACGGTGAACCTGTTGAATAAAGCCGAGGCCAAACGCAAGCAGGCGGATGAACATATCCTAAGGCTGAACCGTACCCTGTCGGTACTCAGTGATATTAACCAGAGCATTGTGCGTATACGGGATTTGCCCACCTTATATAAAGCCGCCTGCGAAATCGCTGTGGAAAAGGGTGCTTTCCGCGTGGCATGGATCGGGTTGGTCGATCACGAAACGCGCCAGATTAAGCCGGTAGGACATGCCGGTATGCCGGTGGATTTGGTTCCGCGACTGACGATTGATCTGGACAATCAACTGCTGGTGGGCGCACCTTCGATTACAGCCTTTAATACCGGTGTGCGGGTTATCGTTAACAACATTGAAACCGACCTCGCCCGGACTGAATGGCGTGAAACCGCACGGCGAATGGGGTTCGAGTCCTCTGCTGCGCTTCCGCTGATCGTGAATGGTGAAGTACACGGGGTTTTTCATTTGTTCGCCCGTGAACCCGGATTCTTTGACACCGAAGAACTGCGACTGGTTGACGAAATCGCGGATGATATTGCTTTTGCGATGACCATTGCCGAGCAAGAGGGTTACCGCCAACAGGCAGAGGAAGCCCTTTTAGAAAGTGAGGGACGTTACCATCAGATGCTGAATGATCTACTCGAAGGTTGTCAGATTCTGAGCCACGAGTGGCGTTATCTATTCGTGAACGAAGTCAATGCCCTTCAAGCACGTGTCCCACGCAGCAAGTTACAGGGAAATAAGATAACTGAAGTATTTCCCGGTTTTGAAA
>JBBSBS010000130.1:0-15099 GCA_038251045.1 Aggregatilineales bacterium
ACCGAAATGACCGCTGCCGATGAAGCTGCCATCGCTTCCCTCAAGGACGCGAAGGTCGAAATTGTCTACGTTTTGAATGGTGACAAAGTAGGCCAGATTAAGGCGAATATCTCCATTCCCGGCAGCACCCTTGCCGCGCTGGATGCAGCAGGCAGTTCAGAATCAACTTCAGCACCACCCACTGCTGTCAACATTACGCTTGACATGAGCTACAGTGGTTTGGGCGAAGCACAAACGGTTGCGGCTCCTGCGGGCGCACCCGTTGCCTCCTACATGGAGCTGATGACCATTGTAAGCGGCATGATGGGCAGCATGGGCGGCTAATTAGCCTCTGCTCCAAAGAACTAAAAAGAGGCGAGTGTCATACTCGCCTCTTTCATTTCCTGCGTATCCTGCGTATTTTCAGCCACCGAATACCCACTTATTGGGGGCATTTCACGGTTGCAAAGCCCCTATACTGCTAACAGGATTTATGGAGCTTTGACCTACAATGCAAATTCTTGTTTTCTTGCTCGGTATCGCCGTATCAGTGATTTCGCCATTTAAGCGTTCATCACCTCAACGCAAGCGCCAACCGAAAATGTCCCGCCTCTTTTATAAACACGGATTTATGACCGATGAAATTGATGCGCTGGAGTCAATCCTCGACTCACAAGATTCGCATCAACCCCCGCGCCATAAATGAATCAATCAACCACGGGTCAACGACTTGGGATAACTGGTCAATATATCAATACCACTCTCGGTGACGACCACATTATCCTCAACCCGTACACCACCTAATCCCGGTACATAAATCCCCGGCTCAATCGTATAAGCCATCCCCGGTTCCAGCAGATCCGTCACCCCTTCGGCAATCTGTGGGATCATCTCGTGACCTGCCAAACCTAGCCCGTGCCCGGTTCGGTGGATGAAATACGCGCCGTATCCGGCTGCCGTGATGACATCCCGCGCCGCTTTATCTACAGCACCCATTGCCACACCCGGCCCACTCACCTTAATTGCTGCCTCATTCGCCGCCTTAACCGTGTCGTAAATCTTCTGCATCTCGGCGCTCGGTGTACCCAAACAAAATGTACGGGTAATATCTGCCGGATACCCGTTATAACGTCCGCCAAAATCAATCAGCAGAAACTCATCCTGCCCCAACGCACGGTCGGTCAGCATACCGTGTGGCAGGGCACTGTTGGGTCCGGTCTGTACCAGCGGCTCAAACGCATGACCCTCACTACCCAACGCGCCCATTTCCTCGCTCAAGTGGGTGGCAATCTGGCGCTCGGTCATTCCCGGCTTCACCCACGCCATCAATTTATCCAATGCCGCCTCGCTTATCTGGCAGGCTTTACGCATCGATTCCACTTCATCGGGTGTTTTCATCGACATAATGCGGATAATTTGTCGTTCGACAGCACTCACCTTGATGTCGCCACCCGCCTTCTGGAACTCCAGCCACTCGGTCACACGCATCGTCAACCCGTCTACACCCAATGTCTTACCCTTCAGTCCTAACTCGTTCACAGCCTGCTGAAAAGCATCGGCGTAGCCGTCCGTGTCTGACCACGCGAACGCTCGTGCTTCCAGATCAGGGCGTTGAGTCAGCTTCGGCACTTCCAGTTCCGGGATAATAAATGACAAATCACCCTCAGGTTTGAGTATCGCCACCACCGGACGTTCTGAAAGGTGAAACTCCAAACCTGTGAAATAATACATATTGAAACCCGGCACCAGCGCCACCGCATCTACGCCGGCAATTGCCCGTAGTTTCGCCTGCCGTTCGCTGTAATCAACTTTAAGCATGTTGCTCACCCACTTTCTGAATGTCTACCTAGCATCGCGCCCGCTATTGTACTCATTCCTGCCCCAATGTAGCGAACATCATGGTATTAGATTTTTCAGCTATGGGTTGCTACGTGATTCACCTGTAGTAGTTCTGACTTTCAATGACTCATCAGCCACAGCGCAGCCAACAGGGTGCTTCATAAAGTCCGCCCGTGGCGCTTGTCGTATTAAATATCAAATCAGTTGGCGCATTCCAGAAGTTATCCATAAGCGGCGGGTAACTGACTAATGTTTGTACCGTCATGCCTTGTGACGCATATCGTGCCAGATGGTTCGCCAACCGCCCTAGATACGTTTTGGATGGACGTGTAAAGCCGGATTGAGGTTGTCCGAGTGTGAGCCACACATAGGCAAAGGGAATTGCCGTTCGCACCTTGATCGACCACACCAACCCACCTTGCACATCAAGTTCGCCTGCGTCTAAAAATGGGGTTCGCAGCAGAGTTGGCTGTTGTCCATTCCAGCGCCATGTCAGCCGATTATCACTAATGGTTGAAGCCTGATTCACTGCCAACACATACGGATGGGCTTGCAACAGCCCGTAGGCTTCCACTGCGGTCGTCGTACCCGGTTGGATGCCCAAGAAACACGGCGCGGTACAATCTGGCGCATTCAGCAGGGCTTGCAAATGACCGTTATCATCCCAACCCGTTCCTTGGATCAGCAGCACCAATGCCCCGATAAGCAATAAATGTACCACCGCCAAACTGCGCCATACTCGTGTCAACAACCACCTCGAAGTACCAAAAAGTTAGCTTTTAACTTCGGCTTCCTTTGGCGGCAGCACAATCGGCCCTTTCTTCTCTGGATGACGGCCTTCTTTGTCTGCGTAGAAATCTTGAATGATCTTAAAATCCGTCTCAATATCCCCCGTTGGTACGAAGTGTGGTCCTACACCACAGCGCCGTCGTGGATAATCCACATAGACCAGCACAATCGGCACCTGCGCCCGCAAAGCAATGTAATAGAAACCGGTTTTCCAATGTTTTGTCAGGCTGCGCGTGCCCTCTGGCGCAATAATTAAGGCCATGTGCTCATTGGCGTTGAATGCCTCAACCACCTGATCAACCGCGTTCATGGTGGTGCTGCGGTTGACGGGAACACCGCCTGCCCAGCGCATCAAGGTGCCAAACGGCGGCTTAAACAGCGTGTGCTTGCCAATAAACTTGATATGTGCCCGAACTGCCAGCGAGAACAGGTAAAATATCGTCCCATCCCAGTTGGTGGTGTGCGGTGCGCCAATCATCAACATCTTAGGAAAGTTCGGTAATTTACCTGTGACCTTCCAACCTGCAACCCAGAAAATAAACCGCGCCAACTGCGAGATGAAATAATTCGCTTCTGGCGGACGACGATACGACTCGGTCATAATTTCCCATCTGCTTTCAATTTGTCCAGTACTTCGCTGATGGCTGTCTCCACATCTTTGATCTTTTGATAGCGGATAACATCAGTCGGTGTCTCAAAATAAAATTCCTCACCTTTTTCGAGCAGCAGAATAGTAGGGATACCCTTACCCCATGTATATCCCAACTGCAAATACACACCCGGATCAGCATGGGTGAGTTCGATAATCACCACCCGCGCCCCATCAATATTTTCCTTGATGGTGGTCAGCACCTGCTCGCTAAAATAATCTTCCGCCACATCCTCATAACGCTGGCACAGCAAACCATGCGCATGAACCGGTGATTGGATGCCATACTCAAACACATCATCGTCAAAGCCTTTAGCGGGCAGTACCACGAAGGCGTGCGGCTTTTCGTTCTTCGACCCCGCCGATTGCAGATCAACTGGCTCGGAATCGGCGCTCGTCCCTTCGTACTTCAGCCGATACCCCCAGCCCTCATCCAACGGCGTGGCATAATCCACCTTCTGCATCACCTTGTCAATCGCTGTTCGCAGCCGGTTCACCCGCCGCGTATTGATCTCTACAATCGAAATCTTCTCCAACGCTGGTGGCATTTTCCCACCCTGCATCGCATCCCGCAATCCCGCGAATACTGAAAGCATCGCCTCCTGCTCATCCAACGAGAATCCCGCCCCGTGTGCTGTCATCGCCAGATGTTTGGTCGTGGGTGCGGTCTCGTTCAAGGCTTCGACCATCCGTTTCGCAAATGTTCGCAGTTGTTTATACCCCAGATAGCGCATTTGGGGTGTCGCCACGTACATGACATGCGGGGCTGTGATGGCTCCCTTAGAATCGACTGACCGGTATTCGCCTGTTTCTTTTGGCTCAAACGACTTGGCCTCGACCCCTTTTTCCACCAACTTTTCGCTGACCGTTTTATCAACCCCATGAAAACCAGCCGCGTACTTAAACCCCGCCACATCTGCCTGATACGTCAGGATGTCGCCAAAACCAATCGTGAACGTCAATTCCGGTGTTTTGGGCGCAACATGTGCCTTGATTGTATTCAAAAAATGGTCGGAAAGTTTCGCCCGCAATCCGCCGCGCATATCCACATGCTGGATGTTCGCCAGCCGTGACCACGCATCACCCGCCAGCAGCAGTGGGATAATCGGGCGCTTCTCCTTTTCGGCCAGCAGAATCTCGCGTTCCACCCAATCCGACTCGTACGCATTCGGTGACATCACCACCACGAACACGCTGCACGTCACAATATTTTGTTCAATCGACTTCCACCAGCGCGCGCTGGGAGTCAAACGTGCCTCATCCACCCATACCGCGTAACCTTCGGCCTCTAACAAGGTTTTCAGGTAGCGGGTAAATTCAATATCCTGCTTACTATAACTGATGAAAATATGTGCCATTTGCTGTTTTTTTTGCCGGTCTTCTACTTATGTGTGACCGAAGTATAACGGAAACATAAGCCCCTGACATGAGCTAGTCGGGTGGTTTTAGAGAATTAAGAATATCTCCGCGCTAATGTTATGCCGTTGTAATCTCATCCCGATATGCTAGAGTAGAATCGTTTTGTAAGATTTTGAAATGATGGAGAAATAATTTAATTGGCAATCAGCGTCCAGTGGGACAATCCCGAAAAAACCGCCGTAGCGATTGTCTATCAACGCCCGTGGACGTGGCAAGAGTTCGATTCCGCTGTCGGGCAAATGCTCGCTTTATTCAACACCGTTAACCATCAGGTAGATGTCATATTCGACATCCGAAGTGGTGGCTTCCCACCTCCCGATGCCATAAGGCGCTTTAAGAAAGTAGCCGGAATACAACATGCCAATGGCGGCCTGCTGGTTTTTATTGCCCCCACCGGACTGGTGCGCTTCATCAACAGCATGGTCACCATTATCACCCGCGCCTTTCAAGGTTCAGGTTCATTTGAAGCCCCGAATTTCGTCTTCACCAAATCACCGGAAGAAGCCCACGCTTACCTGCTCAAAAAACGCGCGGCAAAAACCGTTTAGTCCGTCAGCTTGATAACGACTTAATCACCTTCGCCGGATTGCCCGCCGCGATCACACCCGCTGGCACATCCCGCGTCACCACACTCCCCGCGCCGATCACGCTGCCCGCGCCAATCGTCACTCCTTTCAGCACCAGCACACCCATGCCGATGAACACATCATCGCCAATCGTGACTGCCGCCGTCGCCCCATCCAATATATCCGTCCGGCGGCGCTGCGCATCCAACGGATGAAAATCCGTGTCGCTAATCACACTGTTTGCACCCACGATCACCCGATCCCCGATCGTCACCCGTTCCTCGCACACCACACTGCCGCCGGTCATGCCGAAGCCCGCGCCGATGTGCAGCACCGCCCCCGCCCGCCGTGTGCTGATGATGCATGGACGGTTCGCCCCCAGCGGATTGCTTCGCGCCGTCGAGCGCAGTTCCATACCTACGCCAACCGTTAGCGTACTGCGGCGGTGCTTCTGGATGATTGGCAGGCCGTAGAACTTCCAGCCAGCGCCCCAACCAATCCCGGCTATTGCACACTGAATCCGCGCCACAGGCCACAGCAGCAACCGTTCAATTTCGTTGATGGCTTTCCACGGTGTATCCAGCGCCAAGCGCATGGCCTCTGGCGAGAGCAGCGAATCCGGTGGCGTGGTGGTGGTGTCGTGTGTCTCGTTCATGAGGTTGATGATAGCAGAAGATAAACCTCCCGACTAACCCTCAAGGCTTACAGCACGACGCGACACAATTTCAACCGGATTACCATCAGGATCCATGACCCATGCAGAACGGAGTGATCCTAAAAAGTTATGCGGTGGGCTGACAGCGGGAACGCCCTTGCCAGTGAGGTCAGCATAGGCCGCGTCTACGTCCTCCGTCCACACGACCAACTCAACGCGTGGATAGCCACCGGAGCCAAGCGGAAGGCCGTGTACGGTTTTACCGGCCTCTTTCGAGGCTAGTCCCAAGGTGAGCGTCCCCGATTTGACTTCCACATGGTCGGGTTTACCCTGCTTGGGTGTGCGGAATGTCTCGACAAAGCCGAAATGCCCAACGTAAAAGCGAACGGCGACTTCAACATCTTCCACGTAGTAATTGACAGCCGGATCCAGATACACGATGGTCATATGATAATCCCCAATTGGTGTGTCGTCATAAAAGGTTAATTGGCAGAAATGTCGTCGGTGCGGGGCTGACATTTGGCAAAGTTAGCAGCAACTTTGGCAATAGCAAGGGTAATCGCCAGTCAACAGTGGTTAGTTTTCGGTCAATTTGTTGGCAAAGTTAGCAATTTTGAGCAAACGAGCCGCCGCCGCCAAGATTGCCAATCTCCATAGCGGCTAACGTTCCACTTCACCCCAAAGACGCGGAGAAAGAAGTTCATAACAAAAGAACATTATACGAACAAATGGTCTAAAACGCAAGTTAGAGTTTGGTTTGAAATGTCGGGGAACAGCAGCAGTAGACAAAAAAGCCCCGCTCTATCTATCGAGCGGGGCTTGATGCAAACATTTTAGGCTACCGATCAGGTAATCGGAACCATATGGATAATCGTCACGCCACCACCGCCTTCTTGCGGGAGTGCTTCCGTCACCTTGCTAATAAGCGAGTGCTGGTCGACCCGTTCACGAACGGCTTTCTTGAGCGCACCTGTTCCCTTGCCGTGAATAATCCGCGCGAAGGGCAAACCGGACATATAGGCCGCGTCGACATAGGTTTCTAAACGCCGCAGCGCTTCATCCACGCGTTCGCCGCGCAGATCGAGTTCCAGCCACGGTGATTGTCCGCGTGGAGCAACTGGATCAGGCGACTTCTCATACTCACGTTTATGTCCGCGCTTGATCTCGCGCTTCTCGCTCCGCGTCCGGTGGCTGATCTCATCCATGCCAGCACGGACACGCAGCGTCCCAACCTGTATGGTCACGTTATTCTGTTCGAGTTCGGTGATTGTGCCTTCGGCGTTTAACTTCGCCAACCACACGGTTTCGCCCAAGCGCGGAATCCATGTATTTTCGACGACAGTTTCCACTTCGTTGGGGACGGTTTCCTGTGCGTTACTCGCCAGTGAAGCCGCTTCTTCCTGCACCTGCTTGAGCATATCCAACGGGAGCGAGGCCGAACGCATCTCATTGCGCAGGCGCTTGACTTCACGCTGGAATGATTTGATTTCCTCATCGGCCTGCCGACGCGCGGTCGCTACGATGTTGCGTCGTTCGTCCTCAATCTTATCCAAGCGTGCTTGAAGCTCGGCCTGTTGTTCCTCGACCTCTTCGCGCAAGGCCGCGATCAAACTGCGGTCACGGCGCATTTCCTCACGCGTGCGCTGGATTTCGTCCAGCAGATCATCCGCCACCAAGTCTTCGGTGGTGACCATACTGCGTGCGTTGTTGATAATCTCGTCGCTTAAACCCAAGCGGGTGGCAATCGCCAGCGCGTTGGAACGCCCCGGCAAGCCAATGATTAAGCGATAGGTCGGGCGTAGGGTCGTCAAGTCAAATTCGACGCTGGCATTCCGTACACCGGGTGTTTCGACACCATAAATTTTCAATTCAGGGTGATGGGTCGTCACGACTGTAGTCACCTGCCGGTCTACCAGATGTGTCAGGATTGCCCGTGCCAGCGCCGAGCCTTCTGCCGGATCAGTCCCCGCGCCCAATTCATCCAGTAGAACCAACGACTTGTTATCACACTCGCGCAAAATCGAAATCGTGTTGGTCATATGCGATGAAAACGTGCTGAGTGATTGCTCGATGCTCTGTTCGTCGCCAATATCGGCGTAAACCCCATCAAACACACTTAACTTGGCATCCTCAGCCGGAACTTGTAGACCACACTGCGCCATCAAGGTCAACAGGCCAATCGTCTTAATGGCGACGGTCTTGCCGCCTGTGTTCGGCCCGGTCACCACCAGTACCCATGTCGCCTCACCAAACTCCACATCAATCGGCATCACGTCACCCGTCAATAGGGGGTGGCGTGCCGCTTTCAGGATGATGGTGCTGCCGGGATGCTCCGGGTTATTCGGTCGGGCGCGGAATGGGAACATAATTGGCTCGGTAGCCTTAAGCTGCTCGGCATAATGTGCCTTCGCAAACACCAGATCAAGGTAGCCTAGCACTTCTACTGTACGAACGATCCGGTCAGACTCCTGCCCAACCTCGTCGGTTAAATCCTGCAAGATGCGCCGGATTTCCTTCTCTTCGTTGAGTTGTAACTCGCGGTACGTATTGTTCAGTTCAACCGTCGCCAATGGTTCGATGAACAAGGTTGCGCCAGACGACGATGAGTCGTGGACAATACCGGGGATGCGACCTTTGAACTCGGCTTTAATGGGGATAACGTAGCGTCCGTTGCGGGTGGTGATGATCGATTCTTGGAGGAATTGGGCGTTGGTGGTCGAGCCAATCAAGCGCATGAGGCGCGTCTGGAGTTTGTCGTAGGCCACTTTCAAATCGCGCCGGATCATAGCAAGCTGCGGGCTGGCACTGTCGAGCACCTCACCCTTTTCATTCAGTACACGCGCAATCGAGTCCTGTAAATCAGTACATTCTTCGATCTGGTTGGCGATGTCCGAAAGTAGGGGATAGGTGCCTTTCATCCTGCCGACGGTGCGCTTAACGGTCGTGCCGCGCCGTAAAGTCTGGCGGATGTCCAGCATAACCTGTGCTTCAATGACGATGCCGCGCGTGGCCTGAATGGCTGGCTCACGGACATCACGTGCACCACCCAACGTGAAGTTGATCTTGTTTTCGGTCAACAAACGGGCTTCGGCGGTTTCGCGCTGCCATGTTTGCGCTTGGTCAAGATTAGTCGTCGGATGCAGTGCCCTTGCCAACTCTGCACCGGCAGAAAATGTTGTATGTTTAGTCAATTGCTCAAGTATTTTAGGCAGTTCGAGCGTCTGCGTGGATTTTTCACTTATCATGATGCGTATTACGTTTCCAGTTTCCAGTAATCAGAACAAAGATTATAAATGACCGATATTAGATTCCGTATAGTATTTCGGATTGGTGGCGTATTCAAATTATGGCAACAGGGAACACGTAGCCTGTTGGGGTTTTTGGCGGCACAAAAAGAGTATAGGGGCGAGGAATACAGATGTCAATCGCGAGGTTTTCAAGGGGTCACAAGGGATATAACCCCCGCAGCTAATGAGCCTTAAACGGAGCCACCACCGTACATGCCTTGATAGGCCAGCACTGTAAAATAAATGCCTGCGATTAGAGCGACGATACCAACAACGATCCAGAATAGGCCGCCCATCAAGAAGCGACCGCCTTCACTGACCGTCAAACGCCGGAAAATATTTTCGCGAACATCCGCGTGGCTGCCCTGTGACTGTACAGCCATCCAGCCAACGCGTATAAACGGCCAGCCTTTTTTCAACGAACGCTGCGCCAAAAATAAAGATGCAGCGCCAAAAATTGCATTGAGTGTGACAAGGAACATATCAAATTACCAATAGGTATAAAAGCGGTTGAAGAACAGCGCCATCCAGACGAAATAATGCAGTACATTATACGCCTTTAGCGACTGGATGAGCTATATGAGCATGAGAGTAACCAAACAGGCGTTATAATGCGGCAATGGCGCTAGCAACCTTGTTGTAATTAGCGGGCTTTTGCACGTAGGTGAGATTCAACTGTTTTAAGAGGGCGGGATCTGGATTTTCGCCAGCCGTGAGTAAGAAAAAGGGACGGTTATCGCCACTTTCCCGAAGTGTGCGGGCAACATCCACACCGTTGACGACACCAATCCAGAAATCAATAAAAACGGCACGCGCCGTTCGATAATTCGGTTTTTGCAGCAAACTAAGGCTATGTGGTTCGGCATCCGGTATATGCAACACATTTACGCCACGCGTTGAAAGACCAAGTGTGAATAACTCGGCTTCAATGTCATCATCTTCAATATAAATCACATCAATCTCAGTCATAGCACTCCAAAACTGTACTGCAAAAAAGTCATATTTACCTTAATACATAACTGTTTGATTACGACCCTTAAGAATTGGGGGTATATGTTAACTATTCAGGTATGGGCAGGGTAAAGCTGAATGTGCTGCCGGTGTCGATCTCGCCCGTAAAAATTAATTCTCCATCCTGGAGCGCCAAGACTTGTTTAGCTAGATACAAGCGCAAACCGGTTCCGGCATGTGACCGTACCAGTTTATGATGACCGCCCCGCCAAAATGGTTTACCGATGTGATCTAAATCATCAGGGTTAAGCCCAACGCCGTTATCAGCGACGCTCAGCAGGACATGCGTACCCAGATTATCGACCGACAAACGAATCTGACCGCCAGAAGGTGTATAGCGCATCGCATTATCTAGCAAATCGGTCAGGATGATCAAACTTTGATAAAAATCCCCATGGGCGACAGGCACTAAATCAGGCGCTTGAATAGTGACATTGTGACCAAGCTGGCGGGCACGATCCCGCATTCTTTCCCAAGCTTCGGTCAACAAATCGGTTGAAAGAAAATTCACGGCTTCAATCCGTACTTTGCCCTGTTGGATGGCGATCATTTCCTGCACAGCATCCAATACGGCGAAGGCGCGCCGCGTATTTTCTTGAATCGCTTCTAGCCATGTATCCTGCTCCGGCGTGATTTGACCGAGCAACCCGCCCTGTACGAGTTCGGCGCGTCCCCGAATGGCAACTAGAGGCGGGCGCAGCGCATCGTTTAGACCACTAAACAGCGGCAGCGACTCGGTAGACGCAACTTGATCGGCAGTAAAGGAAATATCATCGTCCTTATGCTCTGGATAGGATTCGGTTCCCATGATATCTGCGAAGTCTTCAAGTTCATCAAAGGACATAGTCGAAACGGGTCGTGGCGCTGCCAGCATAGGTTCGGCAAGTGGGGGCATGTTGTCCAAAACAAGGCTATTGAGATAGGTGTTTTCGTCTGAAAGTTGTTGAATGAGGGCAGCGACCTGCCCCAATTTGACAGCCGTATTGCCGGGCGCTGCTGATTCCAAACGCTTGAGAACGTCCAAAGCTTGACTGAGGCTAATTGTCGGTTCCATAAAACCCATAGTGCTAACTCATACCCATCAATGAAATCTTAAAAGTGGTTCCTTCTCCCGGTTGGCTATCCACCTGAATAGTGCCACCGAGCAATTGAACGATGCCATAAGCAATTGGTATACCCAACCCGCTTCCTTTGTAGCCCAGAACCAACTCGTTATCGGAACGAAAATAGGGTGTACCGAGTTTTGATAATTCCTCTTCGGTCATACCGATGCCGTTATCCTGTACTTGAATGTGGAGCATACTGCCATCGCCGGTTGCGCTCAGGCGGGTTAGACCTGCCACTTCAGGCAGACAGTAGCGCAGCCCGTTTTCAACCAATTTACTGAGCGCTTTCACAAGCAGATCGGTATCTACATTTAATAGGGGTAAGCCCTGTGGTGTATCAAGCTCCAAAGTCCGGTTGAGTTCGGTGGCGGTTGACCCCATCGCTTTCTCTACAAGTTGGGCAACGTTCTTGAACATCTCCATTTTAGGGGCGGGTTTCAGTGTGCCGTTCCACAATTTGCTGATGTCGCTTACATCACCCAACAGGGATTCCATGCGTTTGGTGTTATTGCGGATTGTACCTACAAACTGCTTCTGCATATCGGTCAGTTCGCCCATCGCCGGGTTGCCAAGCATATCGCCGTAGCCGCGTATGCTGGTTAAGGGCAAACGCAGATCGTGAAAGCCATGAGAGAGCATGACACCTAATTCTTTTTTATAGCTCTCTAAATCAGGCGAAGCAGCGCCCGCCGCCCGCTGTTCGTCAGCAGTTTCAAGCAGTTGGCTTATTGATTCCAACTGCCCTGTCAGTCGAATGGGGATGATTTGCCCTTTACGAGCAGCCTCAGTAAGTTCAGTTAATAGGGCACGCGCCTGCGCTAGCGCATCTTCCGTCATTGGGTCTTCCTTTGTGGACAGTAATTATTTTGTAACCAGCAGCCAGCCCAATGTCTTGATTGACTGACGCTAATTCATTATACAGTGTAGACAGTTTAGATAAAAAATTGTGTGCGTGTACCCGATCACGAGGCAGATGCTATCCAGTAACGCTCACCGGGATGTTCGCCACCCCCTGCAACGATTAGGGCTTGACGGGTAACGGCTTCCATAGCGCCATTATCCGCCCAAAATGAACTTACTTGTGATTTGTAGCAAGCGATCGACTCCAGCTTGGCCTTTACATTATTCTCATCCACCGGAACGGTTTCCAATTCCAGCCGCAGCCGGGGAAAATTTTCGTGAAAAAAAGCAAGTGCTTTATCCACAGCGCTTGAGTCCTCTGTATAAGGATACTCCTCGTAAAATTTCAGCGCCACCCAAGGCATATACTGTTTTAGTGTGATAGCCCAGTTGCGCACAATTTGATGGTCGATATGATGTCCAGCACCCAGCGGGGCATAAATACAACGTGGTATTTCCTGAGGAGGCAGCACAATGGTAGGCAACAATTGTGCGGTTGTATCTTGAGGGTGAATTTCGCCAAAGATCGATGGGTGATCCGGGTAAAGTGGGATGCCAGCGCGGCTGATACGATAGACACAATCCAACCATGAAACCATACGATCACTGGTTGCACCCAAATGTCTGACGGCAACTTCATCTTCCTGAACACGCACGCGCACTGGGTCGTCACCGGACTGCCAGCGCTGATGTAAATCACGAATAATAGGTGTATCCGGCAGTTTTTGCGGAATCCCCGCCATAACGGTGCGGATTGCAACGGACTCACCTTTTCCTACCAAGTGATGGATGGTAGCACCGCAGCTTAGCACCGCATCGTCAAAATGTGGGGACAAGAAAAGGTGAGACATAATATTCAATCTTTGATATTAAAATTTAGTATTCTATTGTACGACAAAAATGTGCTGGTGGGTTTTATTTATCGGGCGAAGAAATGAAACTGGTGACAAACTGGTGCATTCGCCACTAAGAGGAATTTTAACAGGGCGTTTCAATTTTGAAGAAGCGCCCTGTATCAAAACTAAGCTGTAACCCAAGCTCTCATCCAAAAATAAGTAAGTAACTAGCCTTCGGTGATAGGCTGCCGACGATATTGGGATTTTAGTGAATCTACGCGCTGATTAAACCCATCAGGCGTAAAAATATCTTCAACCACAACCGGGCTGAACATGTGCATGAATTCTTCGGGGTGCGCGGTCGTACGTCCCGTTTGGAGGCTGACGAAAGTAAATTCGATCCAGGCAACCGCTTTGAGGCGGCGGGCAGATTTATCGAGCATTTCGCCTTCGACGACCAGAATATTCTCGGTCATACGAACCAGCCGGGTGCGAATAATGACCTGCTCCTGCATCATAGCTGGTGATAAGTAGGCGAGTTGATTTTTGGTGACGACCCAACCTTGACCCGTTTTTTGGGCGACCTCGAATATCTGGAAATGATAAAAATCCCTGAGCTGATCTTCACGAGCATTCATGAAATAATCAATGTAGCGGGCGTTGTTAAGATGCTGAAACGGATCGCAGTCTTGAAAGCGAATGATGGCTGTTGTTTCCAACTCTTTACTGAGAGCAAGTGCTTCGGTCATGTTTATCCCCTTATTATATAACGACTGATCGGTCTCTTTTTTGCCATAAAATAAGCCTGTGACCAAACAGGCTTCATTACGCACGCACGTTGTTTTCCAAATAGGTTTCCAGATACCCCACGGAGCGATTCATGTGGGTGTCATCATCATAGAGCTTGCTCAGCATGATTGCGCCTTCGAGGGTAGCAATCAGGAAGGTTGCTAATTCGTCCGGCACAACTTCGGGGCGAATTTGTCCACGTTCGATGCCTTTGGTCAAGGTACGCAGGATGAATTCGCGCCATTCATCCATTGCGCGACGGGCATGGTCACGCAGGGCGGGATGGGTATCGTCAGCCTCCACAGCCGTATTGAGGACAGGACAACCACCGGCAATAGGCGAGCCATTGGGCATGGCACGGAAGACACTCACAATCGCCTGTAGACGATCTATGGCATCACGTTTATCCATGAGCGCGTTC
Source organism: Aggregatilineales bacterium (assembly GCA_038251045.1). Taxonomy (GTDB): domain Bacteria; phylum Chloroflexota; class Anaerolineae; order Aggregatilineales; family Phototrophicaceae; genus CFX2. The sequence goes on from JBBSBS010000130.1 coordinate 14,247, forward strand.
TGAAATTCAATGCGCACCAAACTAACCGCGTAATCAAATGAATCGAGCGCGAGATCATCTTTGCTATCGAAATAGCGGTAGATGCCACCTTTTTCTAAGCCTGTCGCCGTCATGATGTCTGACATGGACGCACCGGAGTAGCCTTTGCGGTTAAAGACTTCAGAGGCGCGCTGCAAGATCATCAGACGGGTTTCATCACCTTTGCTCAACATCCTACTCCTTCAAGACCGAACGGTCTCAAAATTAGGATATGAAAAATCGATGGAATTGTCAAGCAACGATCTATAACACATCGACCGGATCGAGATCGACGTGCCAACCGCGCGGGATATCCCAACCACGCAGGACGGCAGATGGATCGGGGCCGCGTAGGATGATGTGCCAACGGAAGATTTTATTGACGCGGCTGAAAAAACAGGGTGCTGGCCCGATAATTTCGGTGGCAGTTAGTCCTAATTTGGCGATACGTGCGCGAAGGGTACTGGCAGCACTGTCCGCATCGGCACGGACACGGGTTTCGCTCTCATCGCGAAAGACGATTCGAGCCAAGCGTCGAAACGGTGGGTAGCCTAGATCACGGCGGTAGGCGATTTCAGCATCATAGAAGTTGGCAAAGTCATGTTCGGCAGCCATCCGCACAGCATAATGCTTGGGTTGGTAGGTTTGCAGGATGACCTTGCCGCCGAGCAGCCCACGGCCTGCCCGCCCTGCAACCTGAGTCAACAATTGGAAGCTGCGTTCACCAGCGCGGAAGTCGGGTAAGTTCAGCCCCATATCGGCACTGACCACGCCGACCAGCGTTACCAGCGGTAAGTCTAAGCCTTTCGCGACCATCTGCGTGCCAATCAGAACA
>JBBSBS010000131.1:0-14608 GCA_038251045.1 Aggregatilineales bacterium
AGCAATTCACCCTCGCCCTTAAATGGACGCAATCTAACCCGAGCCAGCATCGCCGGCGTTGGCCTTGCCGTTCTTGCCATAATCCTCTTTATTATTTTATGGGTCGTATTAGGTTCAGCCAATTTGGACGCGATGCCCCGTCTATTCGCCTCACTATGTATACCACCGGCCATTCTCGCTGGCATTATGGGCATCTATATCCTAACTAGAAAGCCCAAGGCATAGCTTATCAGCCAGCATTTTGGAAGCGGTACACAATAATAATTGGTGTTCCTTGAGGGGTAGTCTCATCTGCAAAACGCACCGTTTTATCTTCACCTAAACGGGGTTCAAGAATTGCATCAACCGATAAACCAGCCTTCATTCCCGCAGCGTGATAATCGCCGTATAGATGGGCATAATGTTCCACTGCATAAACTTGACCATCCGGCCCAGTAAACGTACGCTGCTGACCATTCAGGAAAATGAACGGGTGAAAGTCGCTGATTAACGCATACCCTCCCGGCTTCAAAACCCTTGAAACTTCTCCAAACGTCATGTCAAGTGTCGCCAAATGACCAAGCGCCAGCCCACACAATACGATATCGATTGATCCGCAAGCTAACGGTATCGCCTCCGTAGTTGACACACCCTTCATCGACATTTTGTTTGCCCTGAGCATCGGCATACTGTTATCAAATCCAACGACCTGCGCCGCGCCAGCCTCCGCTGCGATCAAACTATAACGACCACTCCCACAGGCCAAATCTAATACATACTGTCCGGCTAACGGAGGACATAACTTCATCATTGCCGCTTCCTCAGCCTTCATGAGCGCGTTATGGGCATGTGGCGGATAGCTGGTTGCCCACCGTTCATAGGCCGCAAGGCTCGAAAGCGTGGTCGGTACAGCCGTACCACCTACACGACGGAATATTGATTTAAGCATTCATTAGTGACCTGTATAGAAATATTCCTCATCACGGCGGCTCGGCTCCTCGTCCCGAATTGTCCCCATGATGATAAAATCTGCCCAGAGCAAAAACATGGCATCGCTGCTGTTATAACTTAAGCGCGCACGAAGCGGTAGATGCAGCCACATGTAGCCAATACGCCGCCGTTCATAACGGGTGGTTCGTTCGCGCAAATCGTAATACCAGTGCGGGTATTTAAGTATCTTGAAATGTATTTTCTGAGCCAGCTTTGGATACGTATAGCTGCAACCAGCCACAATCAACAGTAATACGCCCAACGTCGTTAGCGTAAAAGATAAGCTGGAAAGTTTCGTTGCCCAGAGTCCCCCGCAAAAGCTGAGGGCACTCACCCATATAACGAGAGATTGTCCGGGCATATACAATTTTTCATCCGGGCCATATTCTGAAAACGTACGCAAAACAGGCTCTTTATAAGTGCCTATCATGATCAAAGCCACTCGTATGAGGAAACCCAGACTTATAGCTGTTGCGACCGTCAAAATAACGGACATACCGTCACATCCTCAACAAGGCACGTGGTCCCTTATACAGCGGACAAACACAACGTTCGCATTCTGCCCGTTGTCCTGACCGATACGCCTGCCGCAGCGCCTGAGCAGCCCCGGTATTGATTGACTTCGCCAGCCCTTCCCCGACCGAAACCCGACCATAAGACGGCAGAAAGTAACAGGGTCGCAGCGTACCGTCGACTTCAATAACAGTCGAAATATGTGGAGAATTACACCGTGGGCGCGGGAAAGCCGACGAACCTTCAAGAGCCGCGAAATAACTAACCATCGTTCGAAGTTTCGCAGGCGATTCAGCAATCAAGCCGCTTTCAAAATCAGATGCGAACCGTAGTGCAGTGTCGTCAACGATTTGGGCAAACTCATCCACATCGTCCGCTGTAAGTGCCGTAGCCATTGGGCCGTGCTCAGGCGGCGCACCTGCCCCCATGTTGGCAACAAACTGCAACGCTGGTTCAGCGACAAAACGCGGACCAAACGCATATTGATTGCTAACATCCACGGTCAAAAAGCTGACGCGATTAACATCCACAGCCTTAGCCGCTTCGATAATCTGTGGCAGCTCGCGAAAATTTGCCCGTTGCAGGGTGGTACGGGTTGCAACCGGAATGCCCAGTGATCGAGTCGCTCGAATACCATCCAGCAGCAAATCGAAGGCATCAACCCCTCGTATAGCCTCATAAGTAGCGGCTGTACCACCATCCAGACTTACAATGACTTCATCCACATTCCCAACAAGCTGGTCAGCCTGTTTGCGCAACAGCAGCCCATTGGTAAGCAGCATGACATATGTGCCCTCATCGCGAAAACGACGAGCAATCTCCGGCCACTGCGGATGCTGCATTGCCTCGCCCCCGCTCAACAATACCCATCGCACCTGTAATTGTTGGAATGACGAGGCAATTTCTTCGACCAGTTCCATCCGCATATTGCGGCGGGGATTACGCCAGATGTCACAGGTTACACAGCGGCTGTTACATCCATCCGTCAGATAAAGCACAACCAGTGGTAAAGTATAAAGATGGTCACTGATCAGATTCATTAAGTGTTTAGGTTTCATAGCATAGAGTATACCTCCAATGTCCTATCAACGCAGACTATCACTGAAGGCAAACTATGTTAAAATGAGTCACTATAAAACATCCGTGCGGGCTGCGCAGCCCAAGATAAACTTATGAATATGCCAAATCTCGACCTGATAAAATCAGAACAGGGTCCACGTCTGGCCTTTCTGGAAAAAGCAGAAGTTAATACCATTGCGGAAACGCTGGTCGCTTTTGCCAACACAGAAGGCGGCACTATCGTATTCGGTTTGAAGGACGATGGTGAAATCGCGCCTAAAAAGATCGAAACAAAAGCCCTTGAAAAAGCATTGCGGGAAGCTGAAGCCGCCTGCAACCCGCCAGTTGTCATCGGCAACTGGGAAGAAGTCGAAAGCGAAAAAGGGACAGTCTTCACCTTACGCGTACCCCGCAGCATTGAACTCCACGCCCTTTCAGACGGTCGTGTACTCATTCGCAGCACCGTCAAAAATCGCCCTCTTGGTGGGCAGGAAATTCTCAAGCTTGCCAGTGCCAAGAATACCGGTGACTTTGAAACCGAAACGGTTCCCGGCGCAACAATTGACGATTTTAGCAACAAAATGATTACCGAGTACCTCGCTAAACGAGCCGAGCGCACCAAACGACCATACAATGGTAAAGTAGCCGACCTGCTGAAAGAAGTGGGCGCAACGGACACGGATGGTAAAGCGACGGTCAACGGCATTTTGATGTTCAGCGAGTATCCGCAGCATTGGATCCCACAAAGCAGCGTGGTATTCGCCAAGTTCGTCGGCAAAACACCACGCGGCGAAAACGGATTAGCAGGATACACACGGCGCGAAGAATTAACGGGGCCACTACCGCGCCTAATCGAAAATGCGTGGAACTTAATCTGGAGCGAGATGGCCGTCAGCGCGGTCGTCAAAGGTCTGGAACGCGAAGAAACCTATGAATATCCTCAGTTTGCCGTTCGTGAAGCCATAGTCAACGCTATCTGCCACCGTGATTACCGTCTGAAAGGACGGCGCATTGAAATCCGCATGTATTCCGACCGTTTGGAAGTCATTTCTCCCGGTGGTCTACCGGGCTTCATAACAGTTGAAAACATCGTAGAAGAACACTTCAGCCGCAACCCGCGCATTGTTAATGGATTGTTCCAGTGGGGTTATATCGAAGAGTTGGGCTTGGGTATCGACCGTATGATGGAAGTCATGCAGCAGGCAGGGCACAAGCCGCCCTATTTTGATGCCCGTCCCTACAGCTTTGCAGTCACGCTGTACAATGAGCGTGAAAAGCAAAAAGCGCCGGAATGGGCGCGTAACACCAATCACCGACAGGCGCGGGCTTTGCAGTATATTCGGGATCACGGTTCAATCACGAACCGTGAATATCGGTCGCTGTGTCAGGGTGTATCCGCAGAGACACTTCGTTTGGATCTGGCAGACATGGTGGTACAAGGAATTCTTCTTAAGGTGGGGTCGAAAAAAGGAACTTATTACATCCTCAAGTAGGCCAATAAACCACATTTCCACATGCCCTCCTCATTACAAGGGTTTGTACTGATATGGACTCTATTTTCAATGCAGCTATTGCCATCAGCAGTGGATTATATGCCTATCTGCTAATTTACGTTCAGGTTCGGCAAAATCAACTGCGCGTAAGCCGAATCTGGTTGTCGATCTTGCTGGTCATTGCGGCGGCAGTAAATCTTTTGCTTGTTCCGCAGTTTGAAATATCTCACCCTCTATTGAGTCGTGGTTTCAGCCTAGCCATACTGCTCATATGTCTATTGGCAACCTATGGGTACATCATACTGAAGGATGTTCGCGGCGAGAGCAGTCCTCTTGCCCGAATTTGGCTGCTTTTAAGCACCATTTGGTTGATCGCATTTTTGTTTGCCGGCATAAATTCCACTCCAATAGATATAAGCAAAAGTGGCTGGGTCGTCAGCGCATTAGAATCCCCAACGCTAGGCGTAATGGCGCTAATCGGTGGCTTCATCATTACTTCGCTTATGTTGATCGGAACGTTGTTCTGGTCATACTTTAATGCGGCGCTGCCTGAAATTGCGAACCGCGTATTGTACTGGGTTTTGAATTCCACCGTAGTATTGCTAGGCTGTCTACTACTGGCGAGTGGATCGCAGCTTTTAATCATTATTGGTGTAGTCACCTTGCTCATTGGCTTTAGTGGCGCAGTTTACGCGAACACTTCCTACCAGATATTCGATATTCGCAATGGAATAAATTTCGCCATAAGGTCAACCCTCATCGTCGGGCTTACCGCACTCGTCATATTTGTCACGCTAAGCCTTACCCAAAGCCTCAATATTCCAATAAATCTTGAGGGAACACTCGTGCTTGGAGTGATTGCCTTGGGCGTGGGTGCATTGTATGTGCCTCTGCGCAAAGGGATTGAGATGATTATCAATCCGATATTTAAAGGTAGTAAACCCGATAATGCGCTCATTACGCGAGAGTTTAGCCAGCAAGTTTCACAGTCGGTTGACTTAGAAACACTTATTCGCGCAGTAACCGAAACACTCAGTAGATTGATGCAGGTTCGTCGATCTGGAATTGTGCTTGTCAATGATACAGGTGAAGGTAAAGTAGATTTGCTGCCTGCCCCAGATGGGGCTAAGGATCTAACCGCTTCCAATGGGGTACTCTATATTAAAAGCCCGCTATACCAGCAGCTCGCCACAGCGCAAGCACCGGTATCTCAGTTCGACGTGGAATTCAGCCCCAAATATAAAGATGTCCTTGACATGGAGCGCGACTTTTTCCGCGGTCTTCAGACGCGGGCATATGCCCCGATTATCGTCGAGAATAAACTTACAGGCATTCTAATCTGTGGGTCAAAAGTCAACGACTCACCTTTCTATCAACATGATCTTGAACTGCTGGCGACACTTGCAAACCAGACAGCAATAGCAATCCGTAATGCGCGGTTGGTCACCGATTTACGCAAATTAAACGAGAATACAGCCCTCTTAAACAGTGGTCTAGCCGATGCCAATCAACAAATGGGCAAGCTTGACTCTGTCAAAACAGACTTCGTGACGATTGCCAGCCATGAACTCCGAACCCCGCTAGCCCAACTGCGTGGCTACACCGACATTATGGATGCACTGAACGATCAAGGAATGCTCGACAAAGATCAGACAACAAGCATGATTGATAACATGCGAAAAGCTGCCGAGCGCATGGAAGAATTGATCGCGGCTATGCTCGATGTCAGCCAATTAGATGTGAATGCGATGGATTTGCGTTTTGCAAAGACGACGATTGAAAGCGTGGTGCGGATGGCAGTAGAGCCATTGACGGATGCGATCAAGCAGCGAAAGCTAACCCTTTCCGCGAGGGGTTTGAAGGGGCTGCCTCCAATTGAAGCTGATCTCCAAAGATTAGTTCAAGCTTTCCGAAATGTAGCTGTCAACGCTATAAAATTTACGCCCGACAAAGGTCGAATTGAGGTAACTGCCAGCCAGCACATACCAGAAAACGCCAATGAAGCACCCGCCATACTAGTAGCGATCACGGACACAGGGGTGGGCATTAGCCAAGAAAATATTGAGCTTATTTTTCAGAAATTTTATCGGGGATATGATCCCGGTTTGCACTCAACAGGAACGTATAAATTTATGGGTGCGGGGCCGGGTTTGGGGTTAACGATTGCACGGGGTGTGATCGAAGGGCATGGTGGCAAAATCTGGGTAGAAAGCTCCGGCTATGACCCTGAAAATTTCCCCGGCAGCACATTCTATATTCTGATTCCCCTCAAGCCCCCACAAGCAGTACGGCGGGTGGCTATGGAGAATATACAATGAGTATAACTCGCAAGGGTTATACTGATGACTCACTCTTGAAACACCCGGTCTTTATCCAGTATCCCCATATGCAGGATACACGGCAAAAGCTCATTGAAGCCGGAATTGACACTTACTCCAAACTTCTTGATGTCATATCAAATGAAGATGCTGACCCGGATACTCGTTCTCTAGCATGTTGGACGATAGCGCTTGTTCATGAAACGATTGATAGCCGGCGCATCACAAATCCGCTCATCAGCGCTCTAAAATCTCCCCATGGAGCAGTGCGTGAAGCGGCTGCTCACTCGCTTGGCAGTCTCGGAACTAAGCGCGGATTAGGCAGCCTGATTGATCTTGTTTGTGAGAAGCAAGAATGCTTTACGGTTCGTCTACAGGCAATACAAGGGCTGATAACAAATAAAAACCCCCACTATTTTTCACGGCTAAGAGCAGTTCTCTTTGATGAAACGGACGACATCCGGAGCCGAAGCCAGGTGCTTGAATGGCTAAATTATCCATCTGGTTTTGATCCCACAAACGACTACATAAAATTCCTTCAGCACCGTCTTGCCGATCTGCGGTTTTGGGCAGCATACCGTTTATCGCAAGAAAATGGCGACGTTTCGGAGGCATTGACCGTACTGGATACGATGGCTGCATTCGATCATCATGTGCCTGAAACAATGTCTTGGCATGTTGATCGCGAAGCCTTACCATCCCTAGAAAGTATTTATTGGAAACGACTCGGGCTAAACAGCCTTCAAAATCCCCACGAACCAATGTATCTAATTAGCCCTGCTCCTGAATATCAAACATTTGAATGGCAATTTTGTGTTTGGCAGGACGGGGAAACCTTCAAAGAGTTACCCGAACCGCACATCACATTTCGAGTCGAGCCTAATTGGCTAGCCAGAAAGCTGCGCGAAAAATGGCCGACGGTAAAGCTCAATGCCCGTGAACCACGACCACAAACGTATCTCGTAGATTGGCTGATTGAAATCAACGGCGAACCGCTGATTGGTGGGTTACATCGCGACCAATACGCAGTGATCGTGACAGGAAATGAAGAGATAATTCGGGTATTTACAGCGTGGTATCAAAGCATAATTGCACCAGAACAATATTTATTCCTCTATGAATGGGCAGGATTAGCAGTTGAACTAAAATCGGGGATAAGCGCAGCTGGTGTGCAAGCGGCTCAAGCCGACCGTGAAAAACATATGAATGCTATTGGCGAGCGAGCCATAAATTATCCGTGGGTCATTAAAGCTGAGTAGCAAGTGTATCCACACTAATCAGGGTTTCCAGCATCTTTTGGAAGGCCGAGAGATCGCCAGAGGTGAAATAAGCATTTGGCGCGCGTTGGGGAAATACGTCATCAGGCCAAAGGCGTGTCGTTTGGTGGGCAACTGCCGGACTAGGATCAATCAAATGAATGCCCTGCCCTGCGACCTCTTGAATAGCATCGGCTAGAAACGGAAAGTGGGTGCAGGCCAACACGATGTGGTCAGAACCCGCTTCAAGAATGGGTCGAAGATAATCAGAAATGATGGCACGGCTAGCTAGGGTGTGCTGGCTTTGTTCCTCGGCCATCTGCACCAATTCAGGGGCAACCTGAGTAACAACACGCTTATCCTGCGCATATTTTTGAAGCAAGCGTTTATAAAGCGATCCCTCGGCAGTAGCACGGGTGGACAAAACACCCACAACACCCGTCTTTGAGGCTTCCAATGCAGGCTTTACAGCCGGTTCCATACCCACAAATGGGATTTGGGGATATTTAGAACGCAGGTATTCGAGGCTGGCAGCGCTGGCGGTGTTACAGGCGATCACAATTACGACCGCACCTTGCGCAATCAAAAAGCGGGTAATGTCATCGGCAAACGCTTGGATCTCAGCAATGGGGCGTGGGCCGTAAGGCAAATGCGCCTGATCAGCTATGTAAATTGTAGGGTGATATGGCAGCAGTTTGTGAATCTCCCTAAGTACTGAGAGTCCACCGATACCAGAGTCGAAAACGCCGATTTTAGGTGGAAGCGCCACCAGCAGCAGCCTCGACAAATGCTCTGAAAAGGCGTTTCATAGCGGGGTCATCTTGCACTAAATCTTCAGGGTGCCATTGGACACTGAGGACGAATTTTTTGTGGGGCATTTCCAGCGCTTCAACCACACCATCTGGAGAATAAGCGGTGACACAAGCGTCCGGCGCGGTCAATTCAACCGACTGGTGATGCAGGCTGTTGACCTTGATGCTGGTAGCTCCGATGATGCTGGCAAGGCGACTGCCGGGGTCAATGGTAACTTCGTGGGCGCGAGCATTGCGCGGCTCGGTAATATTGTGCGGGATGGATATTCCGATTTCGGACGGGACATCCTGAATCAGCGTCCCACCGAGGGCAACATTCACAACCTGATGACCACGACAAATTCCAAAGACGGGGAGATCGTCATCCACAGCCCATCGTATGACGTTGATTTCAGCATGATCACGGGCATCATCAATATTGTCGGTAAGGGGATTCATTTCTGCACCGTAGATGTTGGGGCGCATATCTCCCCCACCCGGTAGCAGAACTGCATCGAGGCGCTCGTAAATTTCACGAAGCGCCTCGTCGTTAATACTTATGGGTACCAATATGGGCAGACCACCGGCCTCTTCTACGGCTTGAATGACAGCAACGTAGGCACGGTTATATTCCCATCCTGTATCGGATGTAAAGCTGGCAGTCGTAATCCCAATTAAGGGTTTCACGAAGACTTAGCCCCGGCGTTCCTTCAGGCGGGCAGCCTTACCGCGCAGGTCACGGAGATAATACAGCTGGGCGCGACGTACTTTGGAACGCCGCACGATTTCAAGCTTTTCGATACGTGGGCTGTGAAACAGGAAAGTACGTTCCACACCGATGCTGTTACTGGCGATACGACGGACGGTGAAATTCAGATTGTTTCCACCCCCACGCAGGCGAATAACCACACCCTGAAATACCTGAATACGTTCACGGTCGCCTTCAACAATACGAAGATGCACTTTTACGGTATCACCGGGCGCAAGTTCGGGATGCTCCGAGGCGGGAGCCTGTAATGAGTTTATCAACTCGTTCATGAGGTTTCGTCCTTCCGAACAAAATGCGCCAATAGGCGCGACTTAGTTCTATTCTAATTGGGGAGCATTATATCAGTGAGGAGATTGCGGTTCAAGGGAATACTTGACGATGTTTAATTGTATAAATAAGGAAGCATCATAAGATACAAGGTGTCGGCATTAATGGCAGTTGTGTCATAAACTCCGCTGAATTGACAGGCGGGAAGGACGGGAGAAACCGCTGAATCGACACAAATGGTAGGCAGAAGACACGGCTGAAGCCGCTGAGCGCCGCGATACCCTCCCGTGATGCCACCGCTTTGACACAAGTGCGCATTGCAGCGGATGGAAGGGAGAATGGCGCTGAAGCGATGCACATAAAGCAATTACTTTTATCCTGAACTATCTGACCCATCTGCGAACCAATTACAGAAGTATTGCATCATTTACCCTGTGATGAATTCATCATTTCAGTATAGAACATTTTATCTACTCAGTCAACGTTTAAAATGGTTTGACTATGGAGTATGAGAAGACAATTGACAGCATGGCGCAAGAGCCTTAGGCTGGTGCGAGAATTGAGATCAATCCAGAAAGTTCAAGATGCTGGGATTTATAGTCGCCTTTGTAGGACTGGGCATCGTACTCACAGCCGCCGCAATCCAGAAACGGGTGGTGTGGTTACAAAAAGCAGCACGCGGTTTATTAATCACCTATTTCACTACTGCCCTTTTGCTGGCGGCAGGTGAAGGATATTTTCGCTTTGTATATGCCGAGTCGGATGGACTGCCAACGCTGGCTTCGAAAAATTGGTTAGCCCGTTATTGGCAAACCAATACAGCAGGTTATCGTGATGTAGATTGGCAGGCCGAGACACTGGCGGCGCGAAACACAGTGTTGATCGTAGGTGATTCTTTTGCTGCTGGCTGGGGCATCCAAAATCCGGACGACCGTTTTGGGAATGTTCTAGCGAACCAGTTAGGTGATGAATATGCGGTTGTGAATATCGGCAAAGAAGGTGCGAGTACCGCCGAAGAAACTGATAACCTGCAACACTATCCACTTGATAAGATGGACGTAGTCATTCTGCAATATTACTTAAACGACATTGAGAATGCGGCGTTAAGTATCGGGCTCGATCCCAAATTAGATCCCACACGAGATATGCCGGAATGGGTCAACGAGTCCTATCTGGCGAACTTTATCTATTGGCGATTGGTGGCTCGAATACGCCCGCAACAGCAAGGTACACAAACATACTGGGAATGGTTGTACTCGATGTACGACAACTCGACCGTGTGGGATATTCACCAGAAACAACTCAAGACGTTTGCGGATGTGGTGGAAAGCAAAGGAGCCAAGCTGATTGTGGTCATCTTCCCTAATATGCTTGATCCAAGTGCCAGTGTGGCCTATGTAGACCGGGTTGCACAGGCATTTGAAGGATGGGGATATAAGGACGATACGATCTTCAAGCTGTTCGACGCGGCGGCAGCGCTGCCGATACAAGAACGAGTTGTGTCGGAGCGCGATGCTCATGCCAGTGTCAAGTTCAACCACATGGTTGGGGATATGCTATATGAGCAGGTGAAGAAGATAATACTGTCGAAATGAGGTCAAATTTTTGAACGTAGATTTTGAGAAGCTGGCATTCAGGGGAGAGCAGCGCGCTGCGACACACGCAACAGTCCGATAATCGTTTTGGAATCGGATATATCACCCCGATCAATCATGGCAACCGTTTCATCAAGCATATAGCGCTCAACCTCGATAAATTCGTCTTCGTCGGCAGGCAACCGCGATTCAATAAGGTCAGTCGCGATAAACAAATGGATATACTCGGTTGTGTAACCGGGGGCAACATAAAACCCGCCGAGGGATTCAATCTTTCCCGGTTTATAGCCTGTCTCTTCCTGCAATTCACGACTGGCAGCGTCTAATGGAGATTCGGCAGGGTTCAAAAGTCCGGCGGGAATTTCAAGCATTATTTTTGCAGCAGCACTGCGGAACTGCCGCACGAGCAAAACCCGACGGTCAGCATCAAATGCAATGACAGCGACTGCACCGGGATGGCGAATAATTTCACGTTTTTGATGCTGTCCATCAGGAAGTTCGACTTCGGCAATATCGAGAGTGACAATTCGCCCACTATAAATACGCTCAGTCGTTAGGACTTTTTCATGCACCGCGCCAACCTCACTAAAGTTTTCTGATGTATGGGGCAAATCATAGATATAAAAACAGGGCAGCCAAAGCTACCCTGTTCATCGTTCAACACAATGATTAAGCCGGTGGGATAACCAACTGCTGGTTGATAACAATCAGGTTGATGTCAGACAAACCATTAGCGTTGGCAATAGATGTCACGGGAACACCATACTGCACCGAAATCTTGAAAAGTGTATCGCCCTGCTGGACGACGTAGGTCGTTCCAACGGCACCGCCTGTACCCCCACCACCCTGCCCGTCAGGGATCGATGTCGCAGGTGGCGTGCTTCCCGTATTACCGCAACCGGGGATTGTCAATTTTTGCCCGATGTTGATGAGATTCATATTGGGAATACCGCTGGCATTGGCAATTTCCTGCGGGGTTACGCCATAGATGAGTGAGATGCGATACAGGTTACGATCTTCGGCGCGAACCTCATGAATGCAATCCACACCGGGGATACCGGGAGCAGGCGTTGCAGTCGCAAAAAGTGGACTATCGGTAGCCGTTGGAATACCAAAGATGGCCTGCGCCGTTTGGGTTAATTGGATACCTGCGGTATCGGTGGCCTGCTGCACAATAAAAGTTGCCGTAATTTCAAGCGGATCAAGTGCACCCGTCTGATCCTGCTGAATGATAAATCCATTAGGGTCAGTCGTTGGAATGGTAAAACCAGTCAAGTTTGGATCCTGAGTAGGGAACTGCTGAATCAGCGCGTTTGGATCCTGCGTTGCCGTAATGATCACTTCTTGAACGATAGGGGGATCAGTCGGGAATGGGGTAAAGGTCGGGCCAGCATTCTGAGCAACTGAAAGATTACTGGGATTGCCACCGGCAGATTGAAAGCAACCCGCTAACGAAAGAAGAAGGGTCGCACAGCCGAAAAAGCTGAGAGTCTTTTTGCAGTACGATCGCATGAATGTCGCCCTCCTTGAAGTCTAAACATTTTAGACTCATGTAATGATGTCAGTCTACCATTCAAGCGAATTCTCAGCAAGCAGACGGAGAATCTGCAAGGCGGTATCGATTACCCCTTCACGTTATCGCGGTCATATTCCCAACTGGGTACTGCAGGCAGATGAATGGAAACACGTGTGTATTGATCGGGGACACTGTCGATATGGAATTTACCATCATGTAACTGTACAGAACGGGTAACGATGGCAAGGCCAAAGCCAGAACCCTGTTGTTCATAGTATTTGCGCCCAAATTGCATGAATGCACCAATGTGATCAATCTGGGTTTCGGTCATACCACGACCATAATCGGTAACCGTCAATAGGTAGTAATCATCCAGCAAAACGCCAGATAACTCGACGGCAGAACCGGGCTGCGAGAACTTAAAGGCGTTGTCGGTCAATTCTTCAATGACTTTTTTGAGGTTATCATCGATCATACGAATTGCCACATCGTCACTGACATTCAGTTGTAAATCGCCTTCACGTTGATAATACTGTGCACGCTGATAGGCCATATCCTCGATTAATGAACGTGGATTGACAGTGTTAAAGCTGCGCATGGCTTCAATACGCTCAGAATCGTTTTTGAGGACTTCAAGCTGGGTATAAACCACATAATTTTCGGTGAGGCGATAAAGTCGTTGGGCAGCACTGTGAATGTGACGGGCCATCTCGCTGACCTTATCGGGTGTCATCACATCGGCATCCATGAGAAGAATATCGGAAAAACCTAAGATGCCCGTGAGAGGGGTACGTAATTCGTGTGGCAAGGCCAGAATTATGTTTTCACGGAGTTCATTCAGGCGGTCAGTCGCTAAATCATCACGCAAGGCCTTGAGGTCAAGGCGCTGGCGAACGCAAGTGATTAACTCGACTGCCGTAAAGGGTTTTGTGAGGTAATCATCCGCACCGGAATTCATACCGATACGAATTTCGCTTTTGTCGGAACGTGCCGTCAAGAAAACAAAAGGAATGGTGATTCCTGCCCCATCTTTTCGTAGTTCTGCCAACACGCCAAACCCATCCATCTGGGGCATCATGATGTCGCAAATTATGAGATCGGGACGGTTTTCACGCGCACGACGGACACCTTCGATACCATCAGCAGCACCGGTGACTTCAAAGCCTTCAAAGGTGAGCATTTCCATAATGTCTTTACGGAGTGCGTCAGCATCCTCAATTACCAAAATTTTGGCTGGCAGCGTATCCATACGCATTCCTCTATTTCAATGCACCTAACCATCGTTTCTTTAAGAATGAGGTCGATAGGAAAAAGAAAACCTAATACACCCCATCTTCCAGAATTGTAAATGCAAAGTATGTCGGAAAAGCATTGAGATATTCAGGCAGGTAAGAAGTTTACTAGTACCAGCGCAATTATAATGACGCCCGCTAGTATCCGGTAGTAACCAAAGGCCACAAAGTTGTTACGGGCGACATAATTCAGTAACCAACGAATGGCGACCCAAGCCACGATGCCAGATACCACTGCCCCAACCAGAAGATTGACCACATCGCCACCTTGAATAAACTTCAGACTCTTTACAAGGTCGTAAAGTGTGGCGATGCCGAGTGTCGGAATGGCTAGGAAAAATGAGAACTTGGTCGCAACTGCACGATCAAGACCAAACAGCATACCCCCCACAATCGTAGAACCAGAACGCGAAACACCGGGAATGAGGGCTGTGATTTGTGATACGCCAATAGCCAATGCTTGACGAGGGGTGATGGCATCGAGCGTTACCGTTTCAGCCGACGCAGTCTGACGACGTTCAACGAGCAGAAAAATAATACCGCCAACAATTAGGGAAACGGCAACCACCGTGGGACGAAAGAGAACTTCCTTGATTTTATCGCTAAAGATGAAGCCGATAGCAGCGGCGGGAATAAAAGCAATAATGATGTTCAGCCAAAGGCGTTGAACCCCTTTATCGGTAGTGACCGTGGCAACCTGCTTGAACAATTCGGCACGGAAGTAGAGGATAACCGCGACAACAGCACCGATTTGGATGAAGATTTCAAAA
>JBBSBS010000132.1:0-14579 GCA_038251045.1 Aggregatilineales bacterium
CGATGCGCCAGCCAGCCCAACCAGTGCGCCACCTACCCCAACATAAATGTAACGCAAACGATTAACCTTTGTCCCACGCGCAAAAGCAGTCGTCGGGCGCTCACCAACAGCACGCAGAGCTAGCCCTTGACGTGTCCGAAACAGCCAATACCATGTGCCGAAAACAAGAATATAACTGAGGTATACCAACAAGGTCTGTCGGAAAAAGATCGGCCCTACTACTGGAATATCCTGCAAAAAAGGAATGGGTGTTTTGAGGATTTGCGGGCCGGGCAGGCGCGCATACGGCTCACCCAGAAATTGGGCAAGGTCAGCACAAAGCAGCGTCAAAACAAAACCAATCGCAACCTGATCCTGCTTAAGCTCGATGCCAGCGGCAGCAATGATAAGCGCAATCAAGGCCCCAACCGCCATCGCTGCCAGCAGTCCGACAATGGCATTACCGCTAACCAAGGCAGCAGCAAAACCAACCATTGCCGACAAAACAATGCTGCCGTCTAACGACAGATTGACGACACCCACACGCTCGGTGATCGTCTCGCCAATACTGGCAATAACCAGCGGCGTAGCGTTCGAAATAATACTACTAAGGGTATTGAGCAGTTCTTCACTCATTCGGTGGATTCTCCGATTACACGTTGATTTTCGACAGTAGCCGTGATGGAAGTCGGTTTAATATGATCCTTTTGTTGCCGTCGTTCCTGTAAGCGCTGGCGCAACCCGTTGAAAAGCAAAACGACCAGCACAACGGTTTCTTGCAGCACACCAATCAGCGATGCATCCAACCGAAGATCAATCTTGAGCTTGGCGCTGCCCCCTAATAACAGGGCAAAAATGAAAGTCACGATAGGAACCCAGAGGACGCGCATGGAAACCAATAACACCACCAACAAAGCAAGGAAACCGATACCTCCCGAAACTAACGGGCGTAGATTACCGAAGGTAAACAACACCCGATATGAACCGGCGATACCTGCAATTAAGCCGCATACCATGAACGCGCTAAGAGTACTGCGTCCGGTAGGTACACCGAGCAGTAAAGCGGAACGGGCATTTTTGCCAGTAGCCTTTAGCTGCAAGCCCCATCTTGTGCCGCGCAGCGCTAACCAGATTACGACGACCGCCACAATCACAAGGACAAATGCCAGCAGGCTGATATTCAGTTCGGGCGAAATCGGGGGCAGAATCGCATCTGCTGAAAAGGCCTCTGTCCCACGCGAATTGCCGCCGTTGGTCGAACGCCACGGCCCGGTGATGAGCGTAATCGCAATGACATTTGCCAGCGCGTTGAGTGCCACACCGCCGAAAATCTCATGGACACCCAGATACACTTTAAGCGAACCAGCAACCAATGCCCAAAGTGCGCCGCCTAACATCGCCACCACTATTTCGACTGGAACGAGAAAAGGTGCGGGAATCTGCCAATGAAGGGCTACACCTGTAGCAAACAACGCCCCCATTAATATTTGACCTTCGACACCAATGTTCCACAGGCCAGCCGTAAAAGTCACAACAAGTCCAATGCTGGCAAGCGTTAACGGAATCCAGAAATTAACAACGTTGCTAAAAGAAGCCCAATCAGCAAATGCCCCGCTCCACAGCTTACTCACGACGGCACGTGGATCCGCACCGACCAGCATAATAAACACGGCAGTAACGAGCAGAGAAATCAGAATGGGGATAACCCCGAAACCGATTCGGGTGAGCAGAGATTGATTTTTCATGCAGGTTGTACCTCAAAATGCCCACCGATTAGGCGACCGATTTCATCAATGGTGGTGCGGCTGGCATCCGGTATTTCGAAGATGTTCCCCGCATAAAAAACCAGAATGCGGTCACTATACGCTACCAATTCGTCCAGATCGGGCGAACTGAAAATGATAGCAGCCCCACGATCCCGCCGTTCGAGCAACTGCTGCCAAATCCAACGGGCAGAGTCGACATCAAGGCCGCGTGTCGGTTGTTCAAGTGCCAGCAGCACCGGTGAAGCAGGCATGAGCGCCATCAGCACACGCTGTTGGTTACCTCCCGAAAGCGTTTCAATCATGCTGTCCGGGCGACCACGCACATCATAAAGTTTGATTTGCGCCTCACAATGGTGACGGGCAGCAGACCAGTCAATGATAGCAGCCGATTCGGTAGCGAGGGCGATATGCTCGGTCAGCGAAAGGCCGCTGACAAGTCCTTCTTCCAGCCGACCAGCCGCGCCAAAGGCGGCTCCCGCTGCAATAAAGTTGCGATAGGATTGTCCGGCAAGATTGTTCCCGTTAAGGCGTATTTGTCCGTGCGAAGGTTTTTGCAGCCCCACACAGGCACGCAGCAGCAGTTCCTGTCCACTTCCATCCAAGCCAGCCAGACCCACAATCTCGCCCGACTTCAGGCGCAGATTCACATCATCCACATTTACACGGCTGCCGCGCAAATGCAGATGCTCCAGCACCAATGCATCGGCGCTAGCGGAAAGATCAAGTTGTTTGCGGGTTTGTGGGGCTAATACTTGCCCGAACATCATCGTGACCAACTGCGCGTTGGTGGCGGGCATCGCCTGCGTGCCAACCAAACGTCCGGCACGCAGCACTGCAACCTCGTGGCACAGCGCGATCACATCTTCGAGCTTATGAGATACGAGCAGTACGGACAAGCCATCTTTGGTCGTCAATTCGCGCAAGGCATCAAAAAGAATCTGCTTTTGCTCTGCGGAAATACCCGTCGTTGGCTCATCCAGAATGAGCATTTTCACCCCTAACGTCAGCAGACGAACAATTTCCATTTGCTGACGCTGACCAATGCTCAACTGGGCAATCGGCATATCGGGGTCTAGTTCAAAACCAAATCGCTCGCTAATTTGCTTTAACTGACGGGCAGCCGTTTTCCGGGGCAGGAAGAACCCATCGCCGCTGCCATAGATAAAGTTCTCAAGAACGGTAAACGCCGGAACATCTAGTGGGTCTTGCTGAAGCATCCCGATGCTGTTACGGATAGCAGCCTGCGGGCCAGTATATGCGACCGGACGGTCATCAATCCAAATTTCGCCGCTGTCCACAGGCTGAAAACCGGAAAGAATCTTCATCAAGGTAGATTTCCCTGCCCCGTTCTCCCCCAGAATACCGACAATCCGCCCCCCTTCAAAGGTGAGGTTGATGTCATTGTTAGCGTGGACTGCGCCGAACCGCTTGTGAATGTGCCGAAGATTGACTTGCATTGTTTAAACCCGTGGAAAGTAATCCACGCATTTTAACAATACGTAAGACATGGCGCAAAGTATGAAAGACTACGAAAAATACCTATGTGATTAACCACAAAGTATACAAAGAGCCACGCGCAAGCACACATGACTCGCGAAATACAAATAAGAATCAGAGTTCCCGTGCAACCCATCGAGCCAAAATGCGTTGGGTAGGTAGAAAAGCAAGTTCGGGGAGATTGTCACGCGTGAACCAGGCTGCATCCTCTGCATCATCAGCCGCTTGAAGTTTACCACCCTGTATAGAGGCCGCATAAGCAATCACGACATCGGCAAGCCCGCTATCATCCGGTGTATGAAAGACATCGAGTAAACGATCAATATGGACATCAAGCCCTGTTTCTTCCAACACTTCGCGGCAAGCGGCTTCGGCGGGGTCTTCATTCCACTCCATAAAACCAGCCGGTGTCACCCACAATCCCTTTTGAGGGTCATTGGCACGCTGTACGAGCAGCACACGCTCATCTTCAACAATAAGCGCCAGAACAGCGACCGCCGGTGCAAAAAAGATGATGTGCCCGCAGGCAGAACATACCGGACGCGAAACGCCGAAGCGCTCAAGCATTTCACTCGGCGCGCCGCACAATGGACAGAAGCGGGCAATGCGTTCGTGGCTCATAGTCGATTTCGCCGCCGAACGAGGGTTGTGCCGATAGCAATGACGAGGAAAACCACGCCAAGAATAATCAACACCAGCGATATAGAAACACTGCTAACGGATTTAGCCACTGCTGGTGGCGGTTCAACTGAAGGTGGCGCAACAGTTGCCAGCGGGGTTGCGCTTGCTGCTGCTGTGCTCGTCAGAGTCTTCGTCACACTCGGAAGGGGTGTCAATGTGGGCAAAGCAACGGACGTTGCGGGTAACGGCGGTGCAGCAATGGCGGAAGCCGCGTTCGCGTCGCTTTGTTCAGCGGGCGCGGGTTGGGCAGCGCCACCAGCCCCGCTAGACGGCTGTGGTGCGTACAATTGATTCATTAGTGTTGCAGTAGCCTCTTTCGTTCGGCCTTCTGCCTGTGACTCATCGGACTGGCTTGGAGCAGCACTATAACCATCACTTATCGATTCTGTGGGTTGTTCTGTGTCGCGCTGGAACAGGGGTGAAACACCATTTGCCGGCGTAGATTGCGCGGTCACACTCTCTTGCACAATGGCATCGTTGGCAGTTAAGCCGGTCGTTTCGGGCGCTGTGTCCGACGGAATATTAGCGCCTGTCAGCGCACCCATAGGCGGAGGCGGTGTCCCATTAGCCGCTTTATCCAACTCGGTCGAGGGCGCGGTGGGATTAAAAGCGGATTGTGCGACCTGATCAGAAACAGAAGCTGGTGCCAATACTTCTTTACCCGTAAAGAGATAAACCCCTACCGCCAGCAACAGGATAGCGGCTGCGGACGAAATAGCACTAAAGGTGGCGCTCGTTAGGAACGATGTCGAGCGACGGCTGTAACGCGCATCCAATGTAAAGTCACGGGGCGCTTTATGTAACGGCAGATTATTAATCAGCGTTACCGTAGCCCGTAAATCTTCAAGTTCGCGCCGCAGTTCCATATCGGATTGCAGGCGTAATTCGAGAGCGGCACGGTCGGATTCAGCCAGCGCGCCGTCGATATAAGCAGAAAGAAGTTCGTAATCCAGATCAGTTAGCATGATAGAGTAAGAGTACCGTTAATTCGCGTCACCTTTAAGACGATAAATAGAGGGTAAAAGTTCCTGTACTGCACCAAGACAGTTGCGAACGCCGAGTCTGGCGCGGCTTAGGCGCGATTTGACCGTCCCTAGAGTTGCACCTGTAATCTCAGTGATTTCCTGATAACTCAATCCCTCGACATCACTCAGCACAAGCACAGCCCGTTGGTCAGTTTGAAGGTCAGCGATACAGCGCTCGATGGCGCGGGCGAGTTCGGCTTGCTGCGCGGCCTGTTCAGGCGTGTCAATGTCGGCTGGTAGTGCGGGGCCATCATCGCCATCTGCACCCGGCAAATCTTCCATCGCCGTTACCGGACGGCGTTTGAGACGGCGCAATTCGTCATAACAGGTGTTGGTGGCAATCCGAAACAACCACGCCCGAAAACTACCACCCCGATACGTTTCAAGGCGGCGGTAGGCGGCGATAAACGCATCCTGTGCTGCGTCAGCCGCGCTTTCCGATTCACCGAGGATTCGATAAGCAAGTGAATAAACCCGATCCTGATAATGCAGGACAAGGGTATTAAAGGCAGTCATGTTCCCACGCAGTGCAGCATTAATCAGCGCAGGTTCATTTTGGAGTTCGCTCGCCATTGACAATCCGTGCTAGAAATTTTAATATATATGCCGTTGATCGATTTGAACAAACACGTTCATTGTAGATCAAAATGAGTCGCCGATGTGGTGAAACTGGCAAACACAAATCACTCAAAATGATTCGCCTTAACGGGTTTGTGGGTTCGACTCCCACCATCGGCATCACCAAACAGTCCTTCGGGGCTGTTTTTGTTTCATATCGAGGATGTTAATCGCTCCCATAATGAAAATCAACCGCAAAACACATTTCCGTTCAAGCCATAGTTTTGACCCACCAAAAGCGCGAATTTTAGCCCGATTTGACTCGCCTGACTATTGAACAGCCGTGGTGACCTGTGGCGTGAGTTCTGTGTTAAGCGACCAGTTGCCAGCCAGATCAACCGCCCATGCTGCGAACTCATACCGGCTGCCGGATTGGCCTGTATATTGCCCCTGAGTTGCAGCCGTTTCCAGCCACGGTTGCCATTTACCACCATCAACCCGCACCCAGATAAGATAATGCTCGATACCGCTGTCATCACTGCCTGACCAACTCACGCTGAACGTTGACGGACTGATAACCGGTAATGGAACCATATTGGTAGTCGGCGGTGTGATGTCCTGCGCTGGATCAATCGTCGGGTGCGGTGCTTGGGTCGCCGTCAGCGAACCCGGAGTAACGATCAATGGCACAGATGTGACGAGCAGTGCCGGATTTATTCGCTCAACCAAAATCAATGGGGCACCCGCTATCCCCGACAATTCGCCTATCGGTAATCCCGGCAAGTTATCGGGAGTGAGCGGTTGAAGACCGATAGTATATTTGCCATCCGTAGGTGTCAGCGCGTAATCCTGATTGGCAATGTCATAAAGTTGGGCTTGATCGCCTAGTGCGGGAATGTCTAATTTCAATTCGCTGCTCGTGCGATTCCACATCACCAGTATCCGTTCGCCAGTCGAAGGCCGGTCAAACGAAACCACTGTACTTCCTTCTTTCGATTCAATGTGCGGATTATCAAACTGAACCTGACCGAAAATCTGCGCAAGTCGATAGAATGCGCCCGCCACCGGACGCGGCGAACCGGGTAGCGCATGTTGACTAAAACAGGCTTCACCACGCTCGTTGCGGTAAAGTCCAAAAGCATCACCCGCGCATATGGCCCCCGTTGCACAAAACTCACCATTGTGCGGCGCGAAATTAGTTCCGCCCGGTTGGTTGCCACAATCATCATAAAGCTGGTGATAAAAAACCACATCTGCTCCGGCTGCCCATGCTAATGTTGTGCTGGCAACCCAAAAATTAGCCTGCTGCTGCATAGTCGCCCGATACTGCCGTTCGGAAGGTTTAGCAGCCGTCCAAATTGGCCCCGGATAATCATCCCAAACCGGCACGCCGCTTTCGTTGAGCCACACTGGACGAAACAGATTGTATTTGGCTAATTCGGATTCGATCCGGTTAACAACCAATCCGCTGCGACGCGCATAGATATAATTATGAACAGCCACCTGATCCATATACCAGTTATAGGTCTGCCGCGCCGGATCACCCGCATAAATCGCCAGCACTTTTGCCAGCCAATCATCTTGATCGGGATTACCGTAGGCCAGCCCACCAAACATCACCCGCGTATTCGGATCAGCTTGATGGGCAATTAAATAAGTAACCTTGAGCAGACGCGCATACTGCTCCACTCCGGCTGACCAGAACATCGACAAATCCGGCTCATTCCACGCTTCCCAAACCGTCACGCCTGCACCAGAAGGCCACCGCAGCGTTGCCGCCAATAAACCACCGGGCTTGTAGCGCATAACCGCTTCATAAACAAATACCGCCCACGGGTTATCCGGATTTGGCAGCTTACCGGGGGCTGGCGTATCCGTCCCATCATTGAAAACGGCGGCGCTCAGATTCTGAATACCCCCACCCTGCGCGTGAAACGCCGGACGACCCAACAAAATAGTATTGATGGATAACCCGTGCTGAACATCTTGACTAACCAACCGATCATAACCTGACCAATCAAACGTATTGGGAACCGTTTCAACCCGATCCCAATATAAAGGCCAGCGATTCCATGCCGCCCCCAACAGCAGCGCCCTCTGATAACGTAAATCATTCGCCGGATGGTCAAGCGAACTAATAAACGTAATCCCCATTCGCGAAGCGCGAATACTCGGTGTTTGCACTTGAGCGATCGTAGTCGAAGCCTGTAGCAAAAATAATAGCGCGAGGGAAAACCATAGATACAGGTAGCGCAGCATCCTGAATTTCATAATAAACGAACATTCACTGGCGAATAATGATTAACGACCATCATTGATGAGAGGCAGCATAACCGCAAAGTTATTCGTCTCTATTCACTTTCTATTGATATACATCTTAGAATTTGATCGTGGGATTTTACAAAGCGTTTACATCTTTTCACACTCCGAAAACAAGTCTGCCGCAAGATAAAGACAGGTTCACACAAAACAACTTGTATCTATAAAAGGAAGAAACACCATGAACACACGTAAACTCGCATTGATTAGCCTGATGATCATCATGATCGCCGCAGTCGCATTCCCTACGCTGGCAGCGGAGAAAACCGTGACCGTAA
This sequence comes from Aggregatilineales bacterium, assembly GCA_038251045.1. Lineage (GTDB taxonomy): Bacteria > Chloroflexota > Anaerolineae > Aggregatilineales > Phototrophicaceae > CFX2. Next base: position 8,104 of record JBBSBS010000132.1, read on the forward strand.
CCTTGACAGAAACCGATGTCAACAGCGCCTACCGTGTCAGCAACCCCGCACGCCGGACGATTACCGATGTGTATGTTGATCTCCAACCGGAGCAGGTCGTCATCACTGCCACATTCACCGCGCCGCGCACAAACCCCATCCCCGTAAGCGTGACCATGACCCCCAGCATCACCAATGGGCGCGTCTACTGGACGGTGAACAGCGCAACAGCCGACGGTAAAGCCGCCTCCGGTGATCTTTTGACCCAGATTAATACCTCGATCTCCAGTTCATGGCGCAATTACATGAAAGGTAAGACATCCGGCAAAGTAACATCAATCACGGTTACTGACGACACACTTTCGTGGACGAAGGTCACTACAAAATAACCAACGGCGGGGTTCAACTCCCCAACCATCCATAACCGGTCTGCACGAAAAACGGGAAGCATCAACTTCCCGTTTTTTGCGTTCGCAGACTATCACGCCTAAACTGAAGCGATAATGTGTTTCAGCAGGAGTAGCGGCGATGCAGCGTAGATTACAGTGTGGATTGCTTGCCCTCGTGGTTTTGCTATTGGGCTGGTTCTCTTCCCATGCCCAAGGAATCGACACCAGTTGGGAAGCCCACCTCTATAACCCCGTCAGCGGGAGTGTTGAAGTCATTAACAGCAGCGGGCAAGTGTCTGACACCTTCACATTACCGATGCTGCCCGCCTTCGATCACTATCCGGCGCATGTCGCCAGCGGGCATGGTGGATCGCCATTGGCCTATGTTGCCTACAACAGCATCACCTATCAGGGCGCAGTAATCATCAGCCAGCGAGACCGGATAGTAACCAGTGCTGCCCTTCCACTCACAATCGCAACCAGTACCGAATTTGTTGCCGATGAATCAGCCTTTAATGACGACAATACCCGCTTCGCGCTCGGCTACAGTTTAGATGGCGGTGGATGGGCAGTCATTGTTGTAAATCTCATAACAGGTGGCATTGATTACACCATCCGGTCGGACATGCCACAAGTATCCACATCAGGCATCCCCAATACAGCCGGACTTACGCCCGTTATCCGCCAGTTCAGTTTACAAACCGTTAGCTTTAACCTGATTTTGAGTGGTACAGAAGCCAATAGTGCCCTCAAAGCCTATGACTGGAAAATAGATAGCAATGATTTAATACCGAATCCCGTTTACACCAGTCTCGATAGCGACAGACTCAATATCACCGATGAAGTCATCATGACAGCAGCCGATAATCGCATTGAAAACCAGCAGGCCGCATTTCCCTTCTCGCAAGCCAATAGTTTACAGGTTTATGAAATACTCACGGGCGCACGCTTCCCATTTTTCAACTTGCCAAATGCGACCTTGCAAACACCGCGCTTCATTCAGAACGGCGAACGGATTCTTGTGGATACCGCAACCGCCGATGGTCGTTATGCATGGATGGTGGTCGAGCGAAACGGCGCTGTGGTCGGAACGCTGCCCACGGCGGTTACCCTTAACGAGATAAAAGGTGTGGCGGATGGCTTCGTCTATACAACCGATTCTTTCGCCCCCGGCGCTCGCACACTGGTCTATGTAGACACACGAGCCGCCTTGAATGCCGGTGTGCCCATATGGACAGGTAACGCTGGCGAACAACCGCTGCTAATATGGGCCGGCAGCACCAGCATCAGCGCACAGCTAGCCGCCATCAGCTATGTGGCGTGGGCGCAGTTGGCTGCGCCCATCTATGCACCGGGTAGCATTCCAGTGATAGCCCCTGCCCCCGACCAACCTCTGTTGGTCAATCCAGTAGCTGTCGGCACACCCGAAACTACACGAAGTTCTATTACAACTTTAGGCGAGGGAGTTGCGGCACTCGTCCACACCACAAATGGCAACCAACTCAATGTACGGGCAGGCGCAGGCACGAATTATCAGATCGTTGCCAAACTCGGTGATGGCGCACGCGTCACCATCCTTGAAGGCCCCAATACCGCCGATGGGTTTACATGGTGGCGGGTGCGCACAAACAGCGGAATTGCCGGTTGGGTAGTAGACAGTGTCGATGATGACGGTAAACGCTTGCAGACTTTATTGCCAGCCTAATGAAATTGAGTGCTGCAAAAATCCGGATTGTGAGAGTTTAGCGAACAGACCACTTATCTTCGGGAATATTTGCTTGCATATTTTCCCAGCGGGCAAGTGTGAAAAGAAAGTCGGACAGGCGGTTGAGATAATTTAAGACATGATCGCCAATCGGCTCATGCTCATGCAATTCAACAACGAGTCTCTCGGCGCGTCTACAAATTGTACGCCCCACATGAATATGGGCAGCCGCCAACGTACCCCCCGGCAAGATGAAATTCTTGAGTTCCGGCAATTCAGCCGTCATCTCATCAATAGACTGTTCTAACCATTCAACCGTATCGGCATCCATTCGCACCACCCAATCCGCTTTTGAATCAAGCGGTGTAGCCAGATCAGCCCCCAGATTAAATAACTGCCGCTGTACCCGCGCTAACCATGTATCTGTGCGACCATGTGGATGGTGAGCGCGTGCCACACCCAACACAGAATTGAGTTCGTCAACGGTGCCATAAGTCTCGACGCGAAGATCATATTTGGCTACCCGTTTACCCGAAAAAAGACTGGTAGTGCCGTCATCGCCTGTTTTGGTGTATATTTTCATATAGACATCTTACTCTTACACATTGCAAATTACGAACGCTTGTGCTATCATATTAGACCATATCTATTAATAATCATAGCAGGAAATAACTAAAGTGGCAGAACCAGATTTGAACGAAAAAGAAGATGAAACTGGCGCAGACGAACCCGCACCTAAAGAAAAACGGGGGAGAAAAGGTTTGACCAAGAAGAAAGAGAGACCAGAAGAATTCAGCGCAGGTGACGATGCAGGGCGCATGAAGGCTTTAGAAGCCACCCTTGCTGACCTAACCAAACGCTTTGGTGATGGCACAATCGTCCGGCTGGGAGATGCAAACCATTTGGCGGTTGAAGTGATTTCGACCGGTTCGCTGACAGTAGACATCGCAACTGGTGTCGGCGGCGTGCCTCGTGGACGTATTACAGAAATTTACGGGCCGGAATCGAGTGGTAAAACCACATTGTGCCTCCATGTAATTTGTCAGGCGCAAAAACGCGGCGGATTGTGTGCATTTGTCGACATGGAACATGCGCTTGACCCAACCTACGCCGAACGCATTGGCGTGAATGTGGATACTTTGTATATCTCCCAGCCCGACACAGGCGAGCAAGCCCTGGAAATTACCGAATCGCTCGTGCGTTCCGGCGCTTTAGATGTGATCGTCGTGGATAGCGTTGCGGCACTCGTTCCGCGTGCGGAAATCGAAGGCGAAATGGGCGACTCGCACGTCGGCTTGCAAGCCCGTTTGATGAGTCAAGCACTCCGTAAACTGGGTGGCGCAATCAAACACTCCAATGTCACCGTCATGTTCACCAACCAGCTTCGCGAGAAAGTCGGTGTCATGTTTGGCTCACCGGAAACCACTTCTGGCGGACGCGCCCTCAAGTTCTATGCCAGTATGCGGTTGGACATCCGCCGCATCCAGAGCATCAAACATGGTGAAGACAACATCGGCAACCGTACCAAAGTGCGTGTGACCAAGAACAAAGTGGCTGCCCCGTTCCGCGAAGCCGAATTCGACATCATGTTCTTTGAAGGTGGCATTAGCAAGGTCGGTGAAATCATCGATCTCGGTGTTGAATTAGCGATCATCGAAAAACGTGGTGCATTCTATCGTTATAACGATGGTTTGCTTGGGCAGGGGCGTGAGTCGTCGAAACAATACTTGCTCGCGAACAAAGAAGTTTCAGACGAGATTGAAGACGCGATACGCGCACATTATAACCTCCCAACAACACTGCGTAAGTAAGTACATCATTGAACACCAAATGACACAGAGCAGCAAAATCTCTGTGTCATTTTTGTTTACAGGAGAATCGACTATGAGTGATTACAACCTAAACCACAAGGCCAAATTAGATGAACTGCTTTTAGTGATGCCGGGGGTCAAGGGCAGCAAAGCATTTGGCTATCCAGCCTACAAAATAAATGGGAAAGTATTCGCTTTCTTAGGCTCAAAAGGAGCCGCAATTAAGCTGCCAGCCGCAAGGGTAAAAGCATTATTAAACGAAAAAGAAATGAAACCGTTTGAGGTCGCCGAAGGCACAATATGGAAAGAGTGGCTCTCTATCCAGCATGACAATTCCGAAGATTATGAGCAAAACATCGCCTTATTTGAAGAATCGGTTGAGTATTTATTGAGTTAACCGGCGCAGGCATCGGCGTTTACGAGTAGAATAATGCTGATGACCGTTTGAAGGAGTGTGCATGTGAACGACCACGCCGAATACTACAACGACGAGGACGAAGCTATTGAAGCCTATTGCGTCCGCTGTAAAGACACCATCGAAATTGACAATCCAAAAGCGGTCTGGACGCGGCGCGGTGTGCCAGCGACACGTGGCGAATGTCCCGATTGCGGTGGGACAGTTTTCCGCATGGGGCGCACCGTTTTGCACAGTGGTGAAGCGCGACCAGCAGCCGTACAAGTCGCCAGCAATACACGCACCAAGCTCGCGCAGGATACCGCCTACATCAACTTCACTGAAGCTGATGCTGAAATTGCCGAACAGCTTGCCGATGATTTGCAAAAGGCAGGCATCGCAACATGGCTGCACGAAAACGCTGGCGAAGATGTGCATTGGGCGGGTGGTGTGCATCCAGCTTTGAGTGAATGCTCTCGCATGGTATACGTCTTATCGCCACAAGCGTTGTACAGCGAAAGTGTCGAAGCAGCTTGGAAATTCTTCAAAGGCAAAGGCAAACGAATCGTGATCGCTCAGCTAGCACCGGTTGACCCACCGGACGCAATACGCCGCAGCGAGCGTTTTGATATGATGGCAGATTATCGCAGTGCGTTTCGCCAGATGATTCAAGCCCTCAGCCAGTAATATATTTGGGCTTGAAAGTTTGCAAACTCATACACATTTCGATTGACAGTATTGAACTTTTGTTCTACCATAGGATATTGTAAGGGCGCACGGCTGTGCATAGGCATTAAGCTAAGGTAGAAGAAAAATAAAAGGACAGGGTATTCTCTCTGAAATCACGCAAGGAGAACACCATGCCCTCAACCCAGTTTACCGGAAAAGCGCAGCAGTTGAAACAGTTTTTGGAAATCGAAGCCGAGGAGCTGAGTCGAGTAGTAGGAGTTGTACAGCGGCGTTCAAAGTTGAGTGGAGCGCGTCTGGTGCAAATTTTGGTACTGGGCTGGTTAGCGAACCCTCAAGCGAGTTTGAATGAGCTGGTGCAAGTGGGATGTGATTTGGGTGTGGCGATCAGTGTGCCCGGTTTGCAGCAACGGATCACAGAACGAACGGTAAGCTTATTGCAGGAACTGATGGGAGTGGCACTGAAGCGCTTTCGGCAGCAAACGCGGCTCCCCGAAGCGGTGTTCAAGCATTTCAGTGCGGTTAACATTGTAGATAGTAGTTTGATCCACTTGCCAGACAAGTTGCAGGCACACTTTCGAGGGAGTCGAAAGCGGATTAGTCCAGCCGAGATGAAACTGCAATTGAGCTTTGACTACCTGAGTGGCAATCTGAATGCAGTCGAGTTGCAGTCGGGCATCAGCCCGGATCAGCGCTGTGAATTGCCCTTAACTTGGGCGACACCCTGCAGTTTGACCTTAATGGATTTGGGCTACTTCAAGAAAAGTCATTTCGCCGACATCGACCAAGCGGGAGGCTATTTTATTTCCCGCTTGCAAACCCAGACCGGATTGCTGGCTCAGGCAGAGGATGCACACCCGCTTGACTTACCCTGTTTCTTGTCCAGCCTAGCCGGAACCGATGGCGAAGTCCGGGTCTATCTCAAAACGGATCGGATCTTTTCAATCCGACTGGTGTATGCCTGTTTACCAGATGAGGTGGTCGCTGAACGACGACGCAAAGCGAAAGCTAATGCCAAACGCCGTGGAAAAACCTGTTCCCAACGCCACCTCGACTTGCTGGCATGGGCTTTATTTATCACCAATGTTCCCTCGGACTGGCTTTCACCTGAGCAGATTATGTTGGTCTATCGGGTTCGCTGGCAAGTGGAATTAGTCTTCAAACTCTGGAAATCTCAAGCCGCTCTGGATGGGGTTGGATCTTACGGATTGGTTCGTGTTTTGTGTCAATTTTATGCTCGTTTGCTCGGTTTGATCCTTTTCCATTGGAGTGTCGCACCTTCCCGTTTCACTTCGGCTGGCGAAATTAGTTTGCCCAAAGCCTTGGCCGTCTTCCAGCGTTTTGCTTTGCGTTTCATAGCGCTCATGCGCCAGCACGGACGGGGGCTCTCTCCTGTGCTACAAACAATCAATCAGGATTTCCAGCGTTTTGCTCTCAAAACAAAACGTCGGAAATCCCCTTCCACTTTACAATTGCTGATCCAATGTGGTGCTTAGCTTAATGCCTATGCA
>JBBSBS010000133.1:0-14574 GCA_038251045.1 Aggregatilineales bacterium
AATGCCCGCTCTCAGATTCAGGTTCGCATTCTCACTTGGAAAGACGAACCCATTGATGAATCGTGGTGGCGCAAAATGCTTAAACGCGCCATTGATGGGCGCAAAGTCTACAATGACCACTGTAAACGAACCACTTATGATGAAGGCTATCGTGTCATCAATGCCGAAAATGACTTTATCCCCGGCCTAATTGTGGATCGTTATCATGATTGGCTGGTCATACAAGCGCTTACATTTCACATCGACTTACAAAAGCAGCAAATCGCCCACCTTCTTGCCGAACTTTTCGCAGAAATGGGCATTCCCGTAAAAGGAATTTACGAACGTAGCGATGTAGATGTCCGCCACAAAGAAGGTCTGAAAGAGTCCAAAGGGTTGCTCTGGGGTGAAGAACCGCCAGAACTCATCGAGATGGGTGTTGACGCGCTGCATTACTACGTGGATATTCGCGATGGTCACAAAACGGGTGCTTATCTTGATCAAAAGCACAACTATAAAATCCTTCAAGAACTCTTCCGGAGTACGTATGAATCCAATCCCGAAACCACTTTGCTAAATCTTTTTAGCTATACCGGGCGCTTTGGCCTTGCGTCAGTCGGACATGTCACCAATGTAGATTCTTCGCATGGTGCGCTCGAATTAGCTGAAAATAACTACGTCGCCAGTAAATTCCCTGAAGAATCCGTTGAATTCATTCAGGCCGATGTATTTGAACTCTTGCATGACTACGCCCGCGAAAATAATCAGTTCGATGTTGTTATTCTCGACCCGCCCAAATTTGCCTTTAACGCTGGGCAAGTTGATAAAGCGGCCCGCGGTTATAAGGACATTAACCTCAACGCCTTCAAATGCGTCAAACCCGGTGGCTACCTCATGACCTTCTCCTGTTCCGGTGCGGTCAGTCCCGACCTCTTCCAGAAGATCGTCTTCGGTGCATTAGCCGATAGCGGGCGACAGGCACAAATTCTAGCGCATCTCGGTCCCAACGACGATCATCCGGTCGCTATCACTTTCCCCGAAGGCGAGTATCTCAAAGGCCTTCTGCTGCGCGTCTATTAAAAGCAGTACCTCACTTTGTCGCTTTGGTTAGGGGAGATCCACCAACTCCCCTTTTGCTAGTCCTCAGCCTTTTGACTGATCCTGAGTCCAACATTTATATCAAATACCTTAAGTCGTTTGTCGGTCGAGAATATTGACCTATCACACTATGCTTTGTTGTATCAAATATGGAGAATCGCTCATGGGATACGCACAAGCAGCTAAAATTATAAACGCCCCTGTCGAAGATGTCTGGTTCGCGCTCAATGATGTGAAAAACACACCGAAATGGGTAGTCGGGCTTGAAAACGCAGAAGTAATAACAACCGGTGCTTATGGACTGGGCACAATCTATAATGACTACAATCGTTTGGGAACCATGCATCAGATCACTGCATGGCACATCACTGAATTTGAGCCGATGTCCCATCAAGTTCATATATCCGAATCTGCCTCGCTACCATTAAAGATGACCTTGAACTTGTCTCCCACATCTCAGGGTACCTTTCTTGAGATGTCAGTTGAATTCCAGTTCATGCCACGTTGGGGTGTGCTCGGTCAATTCTTGGAAACACTGCTGATGAAGCACCTGTTGAGAAGTGTCCTCACCCAAAATATTGACCGCCTGAACAAGTATCTTCAGCACAAATCGGGCGACCTGAGAACTGTAACCAGCCAATCGCTATAACAGTCAATATAAACAAAACGATATTGGCTTCTTTTTGCCAATATCGTTTGAAAACTCTAACCCTAGTGGCCTTGACGGTGTGAAACTTTTGTTCTATGGTGAATTATATCCGTATACTCACGGTTAACTTCAATATGCTGTATCTAAAACTCTTTTGTTCAGTTATGTTTCCTTGGCGATTGCTATGACAATCGTTGTCATTTTCTTTGTGCCAGTAGTATACGAAATTTGCAGTTTCAGCGGCTTTTTCCCTCATTACCGCTCTGTCACGGACAATACTGCAAAAGCGGCGAATTTGACCGGACGAACTGCGTCACTCAGCGGTCACAACCGAACCAACCGCCCTCCAAATGTCTCATTTCAGCGGTTTTTACCGGTCTTCCCGCCTGCCATTTCAGCGGAAATCATGCAATTCTTGCAACAACTGCGACTCTTTGAATTCAATAATATATTACGGATTACCGCCTACGTGGCCTCACTTGTAGTTCAATCAATCGGCTAATTTTCGAGCGGGTTTCCTGCCAGCTTATCGTGCTCAGGCCGAGCTTCTCACGAACAAATTCTTCATCATGCCCCTCGCGTACATCCCGTACCGCGCTCGACCAACGCAGCATCTCAAACGAAATTTTGGCAGGTATGCCCGCGATGTCTCCAATATCCGAAAGGATATACTCCAAATTACGGGCGGTACAATTAAATATGGCCTCTTTGGGAGCATACTGCACCATATACTCATCAAACAAGCGCACCCAATCTGGATCAAGGTCAATCCGGCGCTCTTTATAAATATTCCGCACCTTATGTTTGATAGTAAGTACCGGCTTTTCTCGGTCAGATCGGTCAATATCACCGGGTTTAAGCGCGACAGCTTCACCTTTCTTTATACCTGTATTAAGGATCAAACTGAACAGCATTTCAGGGCGAGTATCGGTTTCCTCCCCCTTTTGCATCCCGCGAGCCGCCACCAACGCCGCCGATATTTCCTCTCGGCTCAGGGCATAAGCCAACGGCGCTGGTCCCGACCGTTGAAGCACTGCTTTAGCGGGGTCGTGGGGAATAGCATGGATGCTTTGCAGCCATTTAAAGTAAACCTTGAGAGTGGTTACTCGTCGGGCGTACGTCTTACGGCTGCATGGCACACCACGCCCGTGTTCCAGCCATTCCAAAAAATCGTTCAACTTATTGGTCGTATACTCCCCTATCGGCGTTTCCCCGCCTGTGTTTTCGGCTAAGAGTTGCAAGTCAGCCGTGAACGCATTAATCGTATGCTGCGATTTGCCTTCCTTTAGAAGATGCTGTTGGAACAACGGGATGGTATAACGCAGCTCGCTCAAAGTATTAAGGTCTGCTTGTGTCGCTGGTTGATTTTGGAACAGTGGAATCTGACGTAACTCGGTCATGGGTTTGTTCCTATATGACTATACGCAGCACTCATAGATTAAACATTTGTTCGAATTCTGTCAAGGCATTAACGCCGCTGAGTCCATTCGTCCGCCCCATAAACCTCGGTCATCAATTGTGTTGCGCGGGCATACTCAGGCTCAGTTAGATAATGTTCATATTGAGCAAAATCGACCTCGAATGCCTGCTCAAATCCCCAGACAATATGTTCTGCTGCTTCTGCCCAATCAACCCTACGCCCGAGTGCTTCCTCAAGCGTGATAGCTCGCTCTCGTACCTGTTGTTGAGCCGCCGCAAGACTTTCGTCATCTGCAAACGTCAATCCTGAACAAATCCGAGCAATATCCCCACTTAACGGTAATGACCCATGCTGCAAGATAGCATTTCTTCGCCGTAATTGAGCGCTGCCCACCAACTTGCGACCATTTACCGTAATTTCATAGTGTGACGGGGTTTCAAAACAAACGGCGCCGATCTCGACACGTTCCGCCCGTTTATCTGCCTCTGGTTGCGTACCCAAACCTGTCAAGCCAGTTAGCAATGCCGTGCTTATTCGTTGATAACTTTCGACCACCGTACCCGCTGCCAGATCATCATCTGCCGCCAACGACAAGCTGTAGGTCATTTCATCCGTATGCAAAATGGCTCTTCCACCTGTGGGTCGTCGCACAACATCCCATCCCAGTCGTCTTGTCTGATCCAAATCAACATCCGCACAACGCTGTCCGTAGCCAATAGAGAGGCATGGAGGTGCCCAACCATAAAATCGAAGCGTAGCTGGAACTTGCCCTGCCCCAACCGCTTCCATGATTGTTTCGTCAACTGCCATATTCCATTTACCAATAGCAGGCTTATCGTATATCAAGCGCCATTGACGCATATTCCTACCCGACCTATACTCTTATTCATGTAATGTTATTCAAGTTTATGAGTAGTGTAACCTATGCAAAATCCACCCGCGCACGATGACCAACATACTGTGGTCAATAATCGCCCGGTTTACGGTTCAAACCGATCCCCAAATACACCACCTCCCCCGACGATTCAAAATTCTCCGCCGGTTCAACAAACCTATTACAATGACGCTCTACCGCCAGCCCCGACCCTGACCGAATCGGCAGCCCGTGAGCGGATGCGTCGTCGCCGCGTAACCACCCGCAAGCGTGGTGGCGAATGGGCATGGGTGGTGATTGCAGCAGCCATATTTGGCATTGTGATGGTAACAGGATTGAGCGGTTTCATTTTACTCCGAGCATCCCAAACCAAACAGGAAATCATCCCTACCGCCGTTATTGCACTGCCTACTCCCATTGAGGTTGCCAGTGCCAATGGGGTTCAAAACGGTCAACAAATCACCTTAAGTGACGGACGTAATCTTACGCTTTCAGCATGGGACGGGCAAACGCGCTTCACAGTATTGGTCGTTGGCTTGGATCGGCGACCCGGTGAAACCGGCTTGGCTTACCGAACCGATACAATGATGCTGGTGAGCATTGATCCGATCACAAAATCTCTCGGCATATTGAGTATCCCCCGTGATCTATATGTGGCGATTCCGGGCTACAGTGAACCCCAACGTGTTAATACACCGATGGTATTGGGTGAATTGCAACGCCCCGGCTACGGTCCGGAGCTGCTCAAGCAAACCGTACAGTACAACCTCGGTATGCGGGTACACGATTACGTAGCGATTGACTTCAACACCTTTATCAGTGTCATTGACGCGATTGGTGGAATTGATCTTGATGTCCCATACGCCATCAGCGACACCAGCTATCCTGACATGAACTATGGCTATGATCCGTTCTACATCAAAGCGGGCTTACAGCATTTAGATGGTAAAACTGCCCTGAAATATTCCCGTACCCGTCATGGCGACAGCGACTTCAACCGCGCCGAAAGACAGCAATCTGTACTGTATGCAATCCGTGACCGTGTACTTAGCCTCAACATGATGCCCCAGCTCATCGCGCAGTCGCCAACACTTTGGAACGCCATCAGTGCAGGGGTCAGTACCGGCCTCACCTTTGATCAAATCATTCAACTTGTCTGGTATTTGAAAGATGTTGAAAAAGCCAACATCCAAACTGGTGTAATCGACAACACCTACACTGTCCCGTACATGACAGCTGGTGGTGCGGCTGTCCTCGTGCCCGACCGTGCTCGTTTGGGTGATCTAATGGTGCAGGTCTTTGGGAGCAATTACTCCCAATAGTCCCATGTAGCAACGTAACGACATTACTAGGTTTTCAACAACGCCGACAATAGAAAACAGCACACTTTATAAGAGTGTGCTGTTTAATTTCAAGGATCCCGCTATGCCGTGTGCCGCGATGTTTTTGAACCTGCTTTCGCAGGGTGGGCACCTGACTGATAACTAGGTCTTAACCGCGCAGGTCTATCACCGCATCATCAGACGTTGATGCCCGTCATATGGGTGTTGGCTCAAACGCATTGCGCCATCACGGGCACAGCAGGTATAGCCTTTTATACCAGAATCACACATGGGTGTAAAGGCTGACCTTGGTATAAGTGACGATCTTAAACCAGCGATAAACTCTACAAAATAATAAGTCATTCATAGGCATCCGTACTGTTCGCTGATCCAGCATGTGAAACCCGTCTATAACCAACATCACAACATTCTACCAATCAAAAAGGATGTGCAGCTCTACACATCCTCCCAGTCAATGTTTATGGCAGATTACGCTTTTTCTTCCGCATCTGGCGGCAAGACAATTCCAATGTGTACTTCATCCAACTGCTTCTGTGTTGCAGAAGATGGCGCATGGACCATCAGGTCTGAACCGTTCTGAGTCTTCGGGAACGCAATGACCTCACGAATATTGGGTTCGCCTGTCATGAGCATAACAAGCCGATCAATACCCCACGCAATCCCACCATGCGGTGGAACACCATATTGAAAAGCCTCCAGCATATGCCCGAATAATTTACGCGCATGTTCCGGGTCTTGTCCAATGAGTTTGAAAATGCGTTCCTGCAAGTCAGCTTTGTGGATACGAATGCTGCCACCGGCGACCTCATAACCATTGCAGGCCAAATCGTATTGTTGACCGCGCACCTTGCTTGGATCGCTATCCATGTATTGAACATCTTCCCACACCGGTGCAGTGAACAAATGATGCGAAGGATCCCAGCGCTTTTCGTCTTCGTTCCACTCAACTAGCGGGAAATCATAAACCCACACAAAAGCCAACGTATCCGGGTCACCCAGATTCTGCTGCATGGCGACTGTCCGGCGCACCGCGTCAATCACTGCGTAGACAACTTTACGGGCATCAGAGACAAACAGCAGCAGGTCCCCCGGTTTGGCCTTCACCTTCTCAAATACTTCCAACTTCTGGTCGATAGTAAAATATTTACCAATCGGCCCCTTCACCTCATCGGCCTCGTTTTCGGGTATTGCCATCCATGCTAACCCCTTTGCACCAGCCGTACGAGCCAATGCTTCCAATTCAGCCGTATCTTTACGAAGCTGTGTACCGCTTACTTTACCACCGCCGGGAATACAAATCACTTTAACCGGCTTGCCGTCAGCGACGTTGTTCTGAAAAACGGGGAAAGCACTCTTGCCAGCTAATTCACTAATATCTACAGCTTCTAATCCGTAACGTAAGTCAGGTTTGTCCGATCCATACGTTTCCATCGCCTCGGTGAAAGTAATGCGCTTGAAAGGCTTAAACAGCAGCTTCTTGTCACCTACTGTTTCTACCAATGCAGTCATCATATTTTCGATAAGCTGCATAACATCTTCGCGCTCGACAAAACTCATTTCGAGATCGAGTTGGGTAAACTCTGGTTGTCGTTCCCCACGCAAATCCTCGTCACGAAAACAACGGGCGATCTGAAAATAACGCTCGTAGCCCGAAACCATCAACAATTGCTTGAACTGCTGCGGGCTTTGAGCCAGTGCATAGAACTTGCCGGGATGGTAACGACTGGGCACGAGAAACTCACGTGCACCTTCCGGCGTGGTCTTGAACAAAATAGGCGTTTCAATCTCAACGAACCGATGCGCATCAAGATAATCGCGCACAAACTTGACGATGCGGTGACGCAGCACGATGTTATTCTGCATACGCGGGCGGCGCAGATCAAGATACCGGTATTCCATACGCCGCACTTCCTCAACGTTTTCTTCCTTGTTGATGTAAAACGGCGGATTCTTGGATGGGTTAAGCAGCTTGATTTCATCCGCAACCACTTCAATCGCACCGGTATCCAATTCATCGTTGGTTGTGCCGTCTGGGCGTGGGCGGACTTTACCCGTCACTTGCAATACAAATTCGCTGCGCGCCTCGCTGGCAACGCCATGTGCCTCTGGTGACGTTTCTTGATTAATCACCACCTGCGTTAGCCCCCAACGATCACGCAAATCAATGAAGATCAATCCGCCTTGGTCACGGCGGCGATTGACCCATCCCGCTAGCGTGACTGCCTGTCCTGCATCTTCGGCGCGTAATTCCCCACAGGTATGTGACTTCAACATGAGTGTAGCTGCTCCTAGACGGAAACGGTTCTAAATCGGAATAAATGAACACAAGCTTTAAGAATGATTGTTGGAATTACCCATTATGACCTCTACAGCTTGGCTGGAAAAGGATAGCACGTCTGCCTTGAGAAACAAATGGTTAGGTTGCGGGAATCAAAATGCCGGAAGTCGATTTCCGGCACTAAGCACTTCTAATCGGTCAGGCTAGCTGGCTGTATTCAGGAAACCACCCGCAAGCTGGCGATCAATCCACCGCGAGATTAAAGGGTAGCGATAATCATGCCGATTGTAAGTCTGAAAAGCAGCAATGGTACCAACTAGTAGTGCTGCTAGTGGGGCAAAGAATATGATCAGGGCCAACACAATACCAACAATTGCCCACAATGGAACTAAAATCACACCTGCCAGCACAAATATAGCGAGCAACGCGATTATCATGCCAATTCCCCACGCCAATCCGCCCACCACCGCCAGTGCCAACACGCCAACCGTACCAATAATTTGGAGGGCAAAGGCTTGCAAGGCATGAAAAACCACGTAGTCCGACTTCTTGCGGTACATCATATAAATGACCAATGGAATGAAAATGCTAACAGGGATGGTAAATCCTGCGGTAAGGAAACCACCTAACATCGTAATCCAAATACTCGCGTGGGCAACCGAAGCCCAGAGTTTCTCCTCATCAGTTACATTCATTGTGCTATAACTGCGCGGCATCACTTTACGCTTACGCGGTTCTTGATAGCGCATTTCGTACTCTTCAATGAGTTCATCATCCGGTTGAGTACGGGATGCCGTAGACAGACGCGAAACTCGGTCGTCATCGGCTGGGCGAACTGGATCATCACTCATTCTGAAACCATCCTCGTGGAGCATCATTTATCATCAATAATAGACTTCAATTATCTTGTTATACGCAAAAATCTGTTGGAGGTTGCACCAAAAATTATGATATACTGCCGCCATGATATTCAGCAACAATTTCACCTTCACAAAACGTCAAATCGGTTGGTTATTGGTCATCACGGGGGTTATCGGATTCGTTGGGTTAATAATCCTTGATGTGTTGCGACATAAGCCTATTGTTGAGATTGGCCCTGCTCAACAGCTCGTCTTTCTACTTTGCGGACTGATTGCGCTAATAGGTGCATCACTCATACCCCTAGGTGACTCTCCAGCATGACACGCCCTAATTCAACCGCGCTGAATCGCATCCACCGCCTATTGATGCTAGCAGCACTTGGTTTATTGTTGTTCTATTTTGCCGTATACGTAGTTTATGCCGGCAATCTGATCCACTTTCCCTTCGATTACGATCAAGGTGAAGGCTTTGAGTTGGTGGATACGATCATGTTCAGTAAAGGTCAATGGCCTTACCAGAACACGGAAGTTTTCCCTTTTTATTCAAGCAACTATCCGCCCCTATTTCATGTCATCGCGGCTCCCTTCGTTCCACTCTTTGGTACGAGTTATGCCTACGGGCGGCTATTAGGTTTCCTTGGAACACTGATTACCGCATCCGCAATTGGATATGCCGTATATCGTGAGGGACGGAATCGGTGGATAGCCATCTTGGCCGGGTTAGCGTTCCTAGCCTCAAACACTGTTTATCATATCGGCCCATTATTCCGTCAGCACGCCTCTATGGTCATGTTTGAAACGTTGGCAATTGTGGTTTTAGCCCATGTCAACGAAGTCACCAATACTAGACAACGCCGGATGCAATTGGCAATCGGCTTAGGGCTAATAATTGCAGCAGGCTATACCAAGCAGTTAGCAGCAGTTACGGCATTAGCTGCTGGGCTATTCCTGTTCATTCGACAGCCTCGACGTGCGATCGTCTGGGGCGTATTGGCGGCTGCCGTTGGTGCTATCATATTCCTATGGATGAATTGGGCGACCAATGGTGAATGGTGGCGGCAAGCCATACTCGCAAATGTCAACGAGCTAAAAATCATTCAGACTGTTGCCCTATTCAAACAATGGTTTGGCCTTCACGGTTTCCTTATTATCCCAGCCATATTAGTGGTCATATACGAACTTTATTGGGATCGTCTGTCGATTTACTCAATTTGGTTCGTGGTCGCTGTTGGCATCAATGGAGCCGCATCCGGTACATGGGGTGGTGGGGATAGTTACTTCACAACAGCAATTGCAGCGACCTGTATCCTAAGTGGCATTTTCGCCGGGCGCAGCATCAACGCAGCATGGAACTTTCCGGAAAATTACTTGAGCCGTTTCCTAATAAATCCTTTACGGACGCAGGCACCGATACTTGCGAGAGCCAGCCTTATTGTCATACCTCTGCTTTATCTAGGTTATGGTCGAGCCGTTCTTCACCTGCCAACAGACATTGCCCCGTTTGATCAAATCGCAAAACGCTTCAACATAACGCCGAACGCCATGAATGGTTTCTACGACTCAGCACGGACACAAGATGGGCAATATGCAACCGGATACGCGAATATAGGCCACTTGACTACTCAGACAGATATTGATGCGGGCTGGCGAATTGTAGAAATGGTTCGGGAATCCGAAAAACCTGTAATTAGCGAAGATGCCGGTTTCACATTGATGGCAAATCGTCCGACCATTACCAACCCAACCCAACTCCTTAATTTAGAGAAAAAAGGTTTATATAACGGGGACGAGTTAGTAATGATGCTTGAACAGCATGAATTCGGCCTCATTGTGCTACGGGCACAGTTCTACCCTGACGTAGTATTGCAAGCTATTAGCCGCTCCTACACCCAAGCGGAAAGCATCACAATGAATGGATTCAACTATCTCATTTTAAAGCCCAAACCGGCTTGGATTATGCATTTGCGCCAACCTACAGCCTGTTATATGCTGGACGTACATGCACATTAGAGGGCTTGGTATGCGTCTCACACGGCTGGTCGTTCCCACTACAGTTTGTCTGCTATTGCTCTGCTTTAGAACAATTTTTGCCCAGGTTGAACACGATTGTGCCCTGCTGCTAGAACAATCGCTGGCAGAACTCGGTAACAGTTGCTCGAACTTGGAAAACGACATGGCATGTTACGGACATAAATCTGTGACCGCCGAAACCAATACGTTTAACGGCCTTTCGTTTCAAAATGCTGCGGATCGACTGCCACTAAACACAGTAGCAAGCCTCGCCACATCAGCCGCCGATTCTGCAATTGGTGAATGGGGATTAGCGCTAGCTAACTTGACACCCGCCGGCACCACATCAACCGTGCAGTTGATGCTTATGGGTGACGCAAAAACCACCCTTGCTCCTACCGTACCAACAAGTCTACAAATAAATACAGGCTTTGGTTCCTCTCTCTGTAACGAAACCCCCTCGTTGATAGCAGTTGCAGGAAAAGCAGATGTTCCAGTAACCCTAAAAATAAACAATGTCGATGTTCGCATTACATCGCTCGTCATTTTTCAACAGGATTCAGCAAATGCCCTTAAAGCACTGGTGTACAGTGGAACACTTGAAATTAGCGGGGGTGCAACCGCTCAGGCAGGCCAAACCCTAGCTGGAGTAATGGATAACAACGGTACAATTTTATTCTGGTCAGCCCCACGCACAAGCACAGAAGCGGAAGCAAAAACGATTTCAGTTGTATTGAATGCGCTGAACCGCCTTGGTCAGACACAACTTACACCTGTACTGCTCGAACCAACTGTCGTTCCAACGCCAACGACCGAACCTGCCCCACTGAATGCAAGCTGCGGAAGTGGTGTATCACACATCATTCAACCGGGCGAAAATCTATTTCGCATTGCAATGCGTTATGGAACTACTATTGATGCAATTTCACGAGCGAATGGAATTACTGACCCGAACCAGATTGTCGTCGGGCAAACACTTGTAATTCCATGTGGAGTGGATAACGGCTCGCCAAGTGTAGCGCCGGGAGAAACACCTGCTGACGACCAATCAACCTCTGAGCCTACTGAAAACAACTCACCACCTAATCAAACAGGCTTAGGATCAATCACAACAATTGATTGCGCTGGATTCAGTGGGGGTTTACCGGGCAACATACCACCTGAATTTTTGCAATTATTAAACCAATATTGTCAACATCCGTAAGTCACAGAGGTAATTCAATATGTCACGCCGGAAATTAATGTTTACGGGGCTTATGTTCATCGTTTGCAGTGGAATTTTCAATTTACCCCTTTTGAGCGCTCAATCATCCATAAAAGATACAGTCAAAAATGTTATCGAGAGCATTTATAACAGGGGTGACATTAACATAATTGATACCCAATTTACGCCAAATTTTATGCGCCATCCCGCCGAAACCGATGGCACCGCTCTCAAAATATCAGTGCTTTCACTTCGTGCGGCGATACCCGACCTCGTTGCAACCACTGAACTATTATTGGTTGAGGAAAATCGCGCTGTGGTAAGGTTGCGGCTTAATGGCACTTTCACAGGCGAGTTCGTGTCACCCAACGTGCTGCCTATTTCGCCGAACAGTCAGCCGATTGAATTCGCAGTCCATCTGATATATCGTTTTGACGAAACAGGCAAAATCATAGAAGAATGGGACGGATTTGACAATCTCAATTTTCTAGGACAACTTGGTGTGCTGCCGTCACTTGGCTTTACACCCGTTGCGCCAGTCCAATATCCGGCTGTTGTTGACGTGGGTATGTCGTCATTAAATAAACTGGCTATACAACAGTATTTCGATGCGTTTAATCAGGGCAACTTGGACTTCATTGATGAAGCCTTCAAAGAAGATTTTGCAGCGCACAACCCATTTGGAACACTTGACCGTCCCGGAACTTCGGCTGACTTGGGGCGACTACGAGGAGCGCTGCCAGATCTAAAAGAAGAACTCATACAAACAATCACAGAAGGCAACTGGACGGCAGCGCTCTATATTATTACAGGTACATTTACCGGGCAATATGTAAACGCGGATGGCTCTTCCATCCCGCCTACAGGAAAGACATTGAGTTTACCTGCCATTACCTTTTTTCGATTTGATGAACAAGGATTGGTTGCCGAAAGTTTTGAGGTTTACGACAGCCTAAATTTTCTCACGCAGTTGGGGTTAATCACCGTTACGGCTCCAATTTTGGAACCCACGCCAACACCGGGCAGCTAAGGCAGGTAAATCTTTTGCCCAACATAAATACGTGTTGGGTCGCTAATGTTGTTTATCTGGGCAAGAATTGCAACGGTTGTTCCGTGATTGAGAGCAATACGAAACAAGTTCTCGCCACGAAGCACAATATGAAAATCGCCGCTGCTCGTTGTAGGAATCACTGAATTTGAATTTGTGCTGGATTGGGCAGCGGCAAGAGCCGTACCTTGTCCGCTTATAGCAGCGAAAGCAGTTGCCTGTCCACTGACTGTAACCTGTGCTATTGCTATACCTTGTCCCGGCCCATTAACCTGCACAATTGCGATTGCCTGAGCCGAACTAATATTTGACGCAAATGGTACAGCCGCCGAATACAGTGCGCCACAAATCGTAGATGGCAAAACATATCGGGTCAAATCTGGATCTTTAATTTGATGAATTTGCAATTCATCAGACTTTAGCGCCCATAGCGCAATCTCAGAAACAGACTTAATGGGCTGATTCTGGTTTGTTGATATAGCAGTCGAAAGCGGATTGACAATCTCTACGAATGAAACCTGCATAACAGGTGCACCCTGCATAAAAAAATCTATGAACGAACTACCACACTTATAACTAAAAAAGGCGGCACCCGGTCCCTGCTGCGCACTTGCAACAGCAGGTAATATCAACACTAGAATACATACAGTGAGGAATGAGAAGGAGCGAAACGAAATACGGCTTAGAACGATCAAGTTAATCTCGCTTTAAAAAAGGGCGAACCCGCGAGTTCGCCCTTTTTAACCTTAGAATTTACGGAGTCGCAAATGCGGTGCCGAATGCAGAGCCGCCAAAGAACGATGCGACCTGTACAAATGCGTTCGAGCCGAATGGCGTTCCTAAGGCGGTGGCAAAAGCTGCCGATGGACCAGAGGTAAACACTGTCGACAACGATGACGAGACAGGCGTAAAAGCGGTACCGGAGGCAAAGCCGTTACCAATTGAACCCGCTTGTGTATAAGCAATCGGGCCAATCGATTGGGCATAGCCAAAAGCTGCACCGAACCCTGAAGTGGATGCGGTGGCGGTGGCTTGTGCTTGTACAGCCACCGGGACGATTGCCAAAGATAGCATGCCAACAAGCAGAAGGAGCGCCAGCAACTTGCGCCCTCCCCGTAGCATCCTTGGCTGAACACGGACGAAACTAATATTCCTCACTGTGCGTCTCCTATTGATATTTTACAGAAACACTATGAACAGCAAAAATGTGTCCATTGTTTGAAGTGTAACAGAATTGCAACACTCGCGTCAATCACCTCCAAACTGCAAAGTTAGAAGTCACAAACTTTCGTTACAAATATTTACATTTGACCGGAGATAGGCTGTATTTGCTTGTTATGTTTTGCAGGAGAGGGACAAATTAGTCGAGGAAGCCAAATGGGTTCTGACGAGGAGTTTTCTTGGATTTGCCCCCATTATTACTTAAGCCAATAGGCCGGCGATCACGCAGGAAATCATTACCCGCACGTAATTGCCGCATTAGGCTATCCACCGACTGCTGAAGGAATTCGAGGGTCACTTCGGTTCGATGTTCATGCGCTGCCAACATTCGTGCGTGTAATGCGGCCTCACGTACAAAAGCCCCGGGCTGGTCAATTAACTGCTGAATAACCGCAACATGGTCATCCTGCCATTGATCAGCCATATAATGCCGCAGCATTTGTTCAGCATGTTGGTCATCCTGAATTGTTGGAATGACAAAAATGCGATCTAACCTACCCGGTCGCTTTTCAATGCGTTAATAAATGAAATAAGGGTAATTATTGGTCGCCCGCAACAACGCGCCATCAGGGTTATTCGGCGACTCAACA
>JBBSBS010000134.1:0-14467 GCA_038251045.1 Aggregatilineales bacterium
ACATACTTGTAATGATGCTGAGGACAGCTATCGCCAACCCCGCACGTTCGTTAATCAGCAAACCAGCAATCAAAATTGGAATCACATACAGTGCTGCCGAGGGATTGACCAGCCCATCCACTTTGTACACCACGTATGTGACAATAATCCAGCAAAACAGGGTAAATATGACTCCGACCTGTCGGGGATACCCCCGGCGTATCAGATATAGAAGAATCACCTGAATGAAAATTACACCCACATTAGCGACGAGATTAGATGTGAATGGCGCAAAAACGTAGTCTAAAACAAGGGCCAATATAATTAATGTGAGTGTCGAGAGAATTACGATGTGGGCAAGGCGGGCGTTTCTGGACTTGTCTTCGTTTTCGAAAACAGGAGGGGTGACAATGCTTTTTAGTAAACGCAGCATAGACCGCCACCTTGCATGTACGTTGTCACTATACCCCTTGATTGTACTGACAATCGTTGCAAAGGGCTATTAATGTTTCTGAAACTTGCCATATACTGATTAATATTTCCTTACATATAATCCTTAACTGCAAATTGCGCCCGTGTCTATAAAGTGTCATCAAATTGGGAAAATAACGTGAAGAAGCGCTCTAAAATTCACGCCTCACAGCAAGTCATTCAAATATTGCACAAACTTACAGATTTTCATTATAACATGCTTCCGGGGCGTGCTTCTGCCGGCATCTGGGCGCTGCTTCGGGCATGGGATTTTCACGACCGTGTTGTCCTATTACCCGCCAACACCTGTTATATCGTTTTATGGGCGGTGCTTAAGAGTGGGAATCATCCCCTGCTGGTGGATGTAGACCCGCGAACCGCCAATCTCACCGTCGCCAATTTAGATGCCACACTAATGTCGAATCCGGCGGTGGTTATTCCCAGTCATATGTACGGTCTGCCCGCGCCCATGTCCGCCATTTGCCAGTGGGCGCAAACCAACGGTCTGAAAGTCATCGAAGATGCAGCACTCGCATTAGGCGCGACGGTTGACGGGCGGCCTGCCGGTACATGGGGGGATGCGGCTGTTTTTAGTTTCGGGCTGGGCAAGATTGCCGATAATCAGGTCGGTGGTGCGCTCGTGACCGATGATCCCACACTGGCACACGAAGCAGAGCGCCTGCTGGCAGAGGTTCCGTTTTGGGACGATCAGTTGATGGCACTCACCAACCAGTGGAACGGGTTATATTGGTCGCTGCACCAGTACGAATCGCAGAATCCGCGCTTGCTAGCGCTATATCCCCAATTATTCGACTTATATGGCGACCTGACCGTTTATCAATTGACCGCTGCCGATTGGGTTGATCTTCCCGACTTGCTGCGAAACCTGCCGGATAATCTGGCGCGGCGTGCGCATCAGACAGCCTTATATGATGCCCACTTGCCTATTGATCGCTTCTTGCCGTCC
Organism: Aggregatilineales bacterium; assembly: GCA_038251045.1. Classification (GTDB taxonomy): domain Bacteria; phylum Chloroflexota; class Anaerolineae; order Aggregatilineales; family Phototrophicaceae; genus CFX2. The sequence continues at coordinate 1,418 of JBBSBS010000134.1, forward strand.
TTGGTTCGTCCAGCCGGCAGCATGTTGTGGCGTTACCCGCTGCTCGTTGCGTCTGAACAGCGCGACGATTTACTGGCGCATCTGTGGGAGCAGGGCATCCACGATGCGACTCGCTGGTATCCTTCACTGCGACCGATGGCAGCCGTCCTCGCACCCTACATCAGCCAACCGCCCACCCCCGCAGCCGATTCGCTCGCTGCGTCCATCATCAATCTGCCGCTGGGAGTGCATGTGGATGAGACCGACATACTAGAGATCGCCGGCCTCATAAATAACTTCATGAATGAAATCACTGAGTAGGCGAGGGACTTCGCGCTCTCCCGTCGCTACGGGCGTTTAAGGCTTAAAAGTCTGTCTTATAAGGCCATAAATAGAAAGAGGCAAGCCAATGACTTGCCTCTTCACATATCTTTTGGATAGATCGTTTAGTCGGTGCCCGGCGCACCTACTGCGGATTCAAGACCTAAACCCTGAGCCACGCCAGCCCCATAAGCTGGATCAGCTTTGTAGAAGTGAACCAGTTGACGCTGTTGAATTTCGACCGGAACGGACTTCATGTGGTTGACGATGTTCTCGATGAGGCGTGCTTTGGCATCCGCAGGCATCAAGCGGAACAAGTCACCAGCCTGTGTGTACTCGTCATTACCGTCGCGGTGGTTATAGCGTGCGCCATTGCCATCTACAGGGAAATCCGGTTCGGCAAAGGCCTCGTTCTGGACAGGTCCGTTGAAGCTGTTGGGTTCGTAGTTGACAGCGCCACCGAAGTTACCATCGTTGCGCATGGCTCCGTCGCGCTGGTAGTGATTCACAGGCGATTGCGGTTTGTTAACGGGCAGGGTTTCGTAATTCACACCCAAGCGATAGCGGTGGGCATCGGTATATCCCATGATGCGCCCCTGAAGCATTTTGTCCGGGGAAAAACTAACGCCGGGAATGATATTCGATGGCGCAAATGCGGCCTGTTCGACTTCGGCAAAGTAGTTTTCAGGATTGCGGTTGAGTTCCATGATGCCGACTTCAATCAACGGATATTCGCCATGAGGCCAGACTTTGGTCAAGTCGAAGGGATTGTACTTGAACGTCTTGGACTGTTCATCGGTCATGACCTGAATGTGCAAACGCCACTTGGGGAAATCACCCTGCGCGATGGCATGGAACAGGTCTTCGGTCGCATAATCGGGGTTCTCACCGGCGAGCATCTCGGCAGCCGAAGCCGCGAGGTTCTGGATGCCTTGCATCGTCTTGAAGTGGAATTTCACCCAGATACGTTCGTTATTGGCGTTGATCAAGCTGTAGGTATGGCTGCCATAACCGTTCATGTGACGGAAACCATCTGGTATGCCGCGATCACTGAACAAAATCGTCACCTGATGCAGCGATTCAGGTGAGAGCGACCAAAAATCCCACGCCATAGTCGTGGGTTTGAGGTTGCTTTGGGGGTCACGCTTCTGGGTATGGATAAAGTCCGGGAATTTACTGGGGTCACGAATAAAGAACACGGGTGTGTTGTTGCCAACCAGATCCCAGTTACCTTCTTCGGTGTAAAATTTGACGGCAAAACCGCGCGGGTCACGGGCGGAATCGGCAGAGCCTTTTTCGCCACCGACGGTTGAGAAACGAATGAACATATCGGTCTTTTTGCCGACCGCGCTAAAAATTTTGGCTTTGGTGTATTGGGTGATGTCATTGGTGACAGTGAACGTGCCATGAGCACCCGCACCTTTGGCATGGACGACTCGTTCCGGTATGCGTTCGCGGTTAAAGTGTGCCAACTTTTCCAACAGGTGGAAATCTTGAAGGAGCACAGGGCCACGCGGCCCGGCGGTAATTGAGTTTTGATTGTCGCTGACCGGGAAGCCCGAAGCTGTAGTTAGGTTTTTGCGATTTTCATTTGCCATTGTCGTCTATTCCTTGCTGACTTATACCAATCGAAGCTGTGAAAGAGGAAATACTATCCGCTGTATGCGGCAGGGTGATTAGCCCAAGTTTTGGTTGGGCACCCTATAAACCGTAAGCCGATCATACCATATTTCAGGGCACAAATGAGCCGCATCGGCTTCTTTATATGCATAATATCCTGCCAAATTGATGATTGCTTTCGTGTTTATTTGGCATATGATACCCATTATCGCTATAGGCGTAAAATATCAATGCCCTATGATCGGATAGGCAAAGACTATAGTAAATTTTCAATGCAGGATGGTTTGAGATCATCCTTTACAACAATGCGTGCTAGATTCGAGTTGATTATGGAACTACGACAGTTAGAATATTTTATCGCGATTGTAGAGACCGGCAGCTTTAGTCTGGCGGCGGAGCGCTGCAACATTACGCAGCCGTCTCTCAGCCAGCAAATCATCAAGCTGGAAAATGAAATCGGGCAGCAGTTGTTTGACCGGCTGGGGCGCAGCATCCTGTTGACGGAAGTCGGTAAAGTCCTGTACCCGTACGCACAGGGTATTTTGTCGGAGGTGAGGCAGGCGCAATTTGCGGTGACACAGGGGTATTCACCGACGGTCGGCTCGATTGCGATTGGCATTATCCCGACATTGGGTTCATATGTGCTGCGGGATACGATCGGGCACTTTAAGGAAGCCTATCCCGATGCGAATCTGGTGATCCACGAAGACACGACCGATGCGCTGCTGGAAAAGTTGATGAACGCCAAGCTGGATGTGTGCTACGTCAGTTTACCGATTGACCGCCCGCAAATTACCACCGAGAAGTTGTTCGTCGAACCATTGTATATCGCCATACATCATCAGGACGATCTGGCGGCGATGCCCGTCATTTCGGCGGATATGCTCAAGACGACCTCATTCATCCAGCTTACGGATAAGAACTGCCTGAGCAACCAACTAGACGCGTTTTGTTATGTGCAGAAGATTGACCCGCCGATTGTGTATCAAACGACGCAGCTGGCAACAGCTTTAGAATTTGTCCACCTCAAAATGGGAATATCACTGGTTCCGGCCTGTGCAGCCGCGGCTTATCCACATGATGACATCAAGTTCCTCGATATTTCCGAGAACCCGCCGAGCCGGGTGATCGTCGCGGCACGACATCGGGCGCGGTCACGGTCGGTGCTGGATAGCGGTTTCACAGAAAGCTTGATTACGACATGGAATCTACTAGTGGCTGATATGCTTGCGTGAACGGGCGCAAACGATCACACTTAACTTGTTGTTGGCAAAAAAGGATCAAACGCCATGAAACTAAAATTATATGCAGGCATGATAATTGTGGTGGTGTTGGGGCTGCTGGTGGCGGTGGTATCCGCACAGACGGCAACGCCCTCACCTGCCAGGTCGATGGGCATGAGCGATGCGTCTAATCATCTGGCTGATGTGCTAAATACGGCGAGGGCGAGTGATGTGGCGATCACATTCGATTTTATTATCCCGCTGGTGACCGGTGAACGGGTGTGGACAGTCCCGGATGAGGCCGCCAAGCGCACGATCTCGGCATTTGGATTGGATTACGTATGCTTTAGCGAACCGTGGAATGATGGCAGCCGTGAGCGCTGTACGCCATTCAGCAACATTTCCAGCATCACATTTTTGAAATAAGGATGGTTTATGAGCAGGCGTATGACACCGGAACCCGTTATTGTTACCCCTCTATTTCCTGAAATTCGCGATGAACTGCAACGGGTTTTGGAATCGCTGACGGATGAACAGTGGGAATATCCGACGGTCTGCACCGGTTGGGCTGTGCGGGATGTGGCGTTGCACCTGCTGGGCACGCGGGTCGGTTTGCTTTCCGGCTTTCGTGACCATGATGGTCAGTGGGCAAAAATTGACAACTGGGATGAGTTGGTGACATTCATCAACGCGCAGAATGAGTTGTGGGTCAAAGCAGCACGGCGCATCAGCCGCCGCCTGTTGATCTCGCTGTTGAGCTTCACCAACGAGGAAATCATCACATTCCTGAATACGCTCAATCCACATGATATGGGGGGATCAATCGGCTGGGCAGGTGACCAACCGGATCCGATTTGGCTGCATATTGCCCGTGAACTAACCGAGCAGTGGGCGCATCACCAACATATTTGTGACGCGGTGGGCATCACCAGCCTGAAAGAAGCGCGGTTCGTGCATCCGGTACTGAGTACCTACGTTTATGCGCTGCCAGAAACCTATCGCGAAACAGCCGCGCCGATTGATACGACGGTCAAGTTGGTCATCACAGGTGAAGGCGGCGGTACATGGTACGTGGTGCGCGAGGCTGACGGTTGGAAGTTGTACACGGATACTGATTTAGCAGCGACGACCACATTTTCGGTCGACTCGGACACAGCATGGCGCTTATTCACCAAAGGATTGGAAGCCGAAACCGTGCGCCAGCGTGCCGATATTGAGGGTGACAAAACGCTGGCGGAAGTCCTGCTGCAAACGGTCGCTATTATCGGCTGATGGTCAAGCGTTACCCAATTTTTCAACGATGCCAGCGATGCGGCGATCACGGGTTTCTTGAGTCTTGGCATCGTTGACCTGCCGGACGAATTCCTTGCGCTTGGAAGGTGCTGAAGCATGGAAAGCTTCGGTCGCGCCGGGTTTGGCGGCGAGGGCTGCGGCAAGGTCTTCAGGAAGTTCGTAGACACGCGGCTCGGTATCAAGTTCTATAGTGACATCAATTTCATCACCCCCGTTTACGCCTGTCAGTTGGCGGTTTTCGGCGCTGACCCCCACCATATACGCGCCGCCCATCACAGCAACTGTGCTGCGGTAGGTCTTGCCATTCATAGTGACGTTCACCGGAGGTTTCTTGCCCGCACCGAGGCTCTCGACAATTTCGGGCGGGATTTCGATTCCGGCAGTGTTGCCGCCACTTTTTAGAATGGTGGTGTGAAATGTGGGCATTGGATGCTCCTTTGGAAATAGACGTTAGATCGAGTCAGAAGCTTGCTTCAGTAATTTGGCTAACAGATCATAATCCACTGTTTGACCTTTGAGGATTTTAATCGTTTTTAGCTCCGGTTTGCCAGCTTCAAAAAAGCCAGCAGGTTCTTCAACCGAAGCGGCGTTAAAGATGGAGTATGTGACCCAGCCTTTTGCTGTGCTGAGAACGGCGGCATACTTATTGTTCTTTCGGTAGTGCGGTTTGCCATATTGGAGGCGTTCGGCAGCGTCAGGAATAACATCAAAGGTCATCTTACGCAGTTGATTGCAAACCTCAACCTGCCATTCCTGATTAGGCTTGTCATTCAGGTTATTGATGTAGTCTGTGACATCTTGATTCATCTTGTTTTACTCCTGATTGATTAAAGGATGTGAGGGACAGCCCATTATTTGGCTGAGGGCTGTCGCTGTCCGATGTAGGTGATGGATAAAAATTATCCTGAGAAAAACTCGGTCAATGCCGCCCCAAGCATCGCACCGTCAACATCGTGCCGCTGACCTTCCAAAGTGCGGCGTGTTCCATTGGAAAGATTCTTGACGATGGCATCGGCAGTTATGTGCATGAAAGGGAAACTTGCCCCTCCGTCAATGACGACAGTGGGAACCTTGATGTCGGCTATCTTGGCTTCCGGCAGGGAATAATCACCCATGATGGTGGCATCGTAAGCTAGCGTGTGGGCTAAGGCTTCCTGTGAGGGCCACCACGGCGCGCTGCGGGCGGACGCCACGAACTCCGGCGGCAGACCGACGACTTTAGCCATGAAGTATTCGGCTGCGTCGCCGCGTCGTCCGGCGGCTACAAGGTCAGTGAATACCTGCGCGGTGTTGGCAGGTGGGCGACTCTGCTCATCCATGATGTAAGGCGGCTCCCACAAGGCCAGTTTTGTAACCTTGGTGGGGAGCTTGCGGGCAGCCTCAAGGGCTAAAGCCGCGCCTGACGAACTACCGTAGAGAAAGGCTTTGCCGCCTGCTCCATCTATTACGGCCTCGATGTCCTCGATCTCACGGTCAACGGCATAGGGCAGCGTATCACCACTTTTGCCGCGTCCGCGACGATCAAAGTTATAGACTGTGAAGTGCTTTGCTAATTCATCCGCGAGGGATGCGTTCGATGACTTGTCAACCGACCCGCCGCTGACGAGCACGACCGGCTGACCTGAACCGAGTTGGTCAAACGTGATGATCGTGCCGTCTTTAGAGGTTACGCTTTTCATATTGTGTCTCCGTGTCTTATCTATCGTTCGTTTATCTGTCCAAGAACTGGCTTAATATCAATGATGGGTGTGCCATCAATCGTTTCCATCGGGGCAACTCTTAACCTGAGTCCAGCAACTTCTAACACTGAAACTTGATGCAATCCTATCGGGTTAGGGCGATGCGGTGAGCGCGTCGCGAATACTCCGGTCGCAGGTGTATCGGGATTGCCACGGGGATGAACCTGAAGCACATCACGCTGTGCCTGATGAAGCCACGACAAGACGATGAGTTCATCGCCAACTTTGATGCCTTTGAGTCCTTGCGCTAGTGGCGCGTTTAACTCCAGCCATGCTTCATAAGTCCCCTCATCGCCCTGTTTCGGTGCTGCCGCGAGATCAATAAGCTCCGAGCGAATAATCCCGATTGGTTCAACCATGTAGCGAGTTTCGTCCATTGCGCTCTACTTTCTCGACTATAAGCAGCGCTGCTCTTGCATGACAATTATAGGATTGAAGGCGTAATTATGCTTTTTTGTCCGGCTGGAGAGTCAAAACTGTCATGCCCGAACTATAGGTTTTTGAGTCGACCGTCTTCAGAATGCGCGTTTCCGCATTTTCAGCGAAGAGCCGCTTACCAACACCGAGGATAACCGGTGAAATCATCAGGGTAAGTTCGTCAATCAGTTCAAGCTGCAAGAGGGCTTGCACGAGTGTGCCGCTGCCGGTGATGGCAATGTCCTTACCGGGTTGATTCTTCAAGCGCGTGATTTCATCCGCGAGATTACCCTTTAGCAGGATTGAGTTTTTCCAGTCTGCTTTATCGAGGGTTTTTGAAACCACATATTTAGTCTGGTTATTCATGCGTTGGGCAAAGGGATCCTCATCGGGGAGGGCTGGCCAGAAGGCAGCAAAACCTTCATAGGTTTTTCGCCCCAGCAGCATAGCATCGCTGGAGTCCATTTGACCCATGATAAACTGCCCGATTTCGTCGCCAAAAAATGGCATCGACCAGCCGCGTTTGCCAGGAAGTGTGGTATCCCCATCGCCCGGTGCTTCAACAACACCATCGAGTGTGATAAAGAGTCCGGCGGTTAATTTTCTCATGATCTTTGCTCCGTTTGTGGTTACTTGAACATTTCCATTTTAGTTGAATAAGAATGATGCTGTATTGTACAGAAACGACAGCATCCCGACGCTGATTTTCGAGCCACTGACTTGAGAGTTACGCTCATTGTCGCCCTTTTGCCCGCTGGTTATCCAGCTTCGGGCAGCGGCGATTCTAGGAACGGTGTGATGATCGGCAGCAGCAGATCAGAACGATGAAGAATGCTAAAGTGTGATGTCCCCGGCAGCGGCTCAGCTGAACATCGAGTGATAACGAGCGCTCACCACATACCGATTGCTACTTGCTGAGGACTTGCGTCATAGTCGATGGAAATCGAATCGTGTTGTATAGGGTCGAACAGGAACGACAGCCGTTCAGTGCGTCCTTGATCAAGAAGTTGAGCAGGTGTTTGCCCTACAAAATGCTTCAGCGACCGGGTCAGGTGAGGCTGATCGAAGTAGCCTGCCTCATAAACGGTGTCGAGGATTGAAGTTCCCTTCTTCAAAAGGCGGGTTGCCAACCGCGCCCGTTCGGTCTGGCGGGTAGCAGATAGGGTTAGACCCGTAGCTTGAAGATACCGACGCTGTGCGGTGCGTAAGGACAATTCATCATTGAGCTGCCCTTGCGTGACAGCCTCTACAACCGGTTCACGAACCAATAGACCGCTGCGCACCAACTTGTTGACGAATATATCGGCGTTATCAAAGTTCGGGGTCTCCCACGCGGTGCTGTCCAACCAGAACGACTTGGAGGATGCGTCGGGCAAATCGATGTCTGTGTCCACTAAATTTTTAGCAGGCAGAAGGGGCATGAACGTGCCGAATTTGAAAAGGATGCCGAAGAACTCGGCATCATCCGGGCAGTAGGCAGGCGAAGCTTTGGTTTCGGGGCCGCGCATGGTAATCCGCGTCGTACCTTTACGTTTGGTCACGACCATTTCCCAATGATTGACAGCAATTGAGATGAAATCACCGGGCTGATCACTGCGATTACGCCAGACACGATCAACATAGGGTGAGTCAGACAGTCTTTCTTCTGCTGTTAAATCCATGCTGCGGCCTCCAAATTGTCCTGATGTTAATGGTTCAAATAGGCACTGGTTAGAGAATCTTTGGCGCTCAACAGGTCTTTGGGCGTACCCTCGAACATGACTTTTCCGCCCTTGCTGCCGCCTTCAGGTCCCATGTCAATAATCCAGTCGGCGTTTCGGATCACATCCAGATTGTGTTCGATGACAATCACGCTATTCCCACTATCAACCAGACGGTTCATGATCGCCAGCAGGTGACTGATATCCGACATATGCAAACCGGTGGTTGGCTCGTCCATGACATAGATGCTGCCCTTTTTATGGAGTTCGCTGGCGAGTTTGATGCGCTGACATTCGCCGCCGGAAAGGGTACTCAGCGGCTGACCGAGCTTCAGATAATTCAAGCCAACATCGTTCATGGCTTGCAGCTTGCGGACGACTTCTTTAATCTCAAAATAGTCGAGTGCCTGTTCAACCGTCATCTCCAGCACATCGGTGATGGATTTATCATTCAACTTATAGGCCAGCACTTCGTCCTTAAAACGCTTGCCGCCGCAGATTTCACAGGGGGTTTTGACCACATCCAGCGAGCCGAGGTCGGTTAAGATAACGCCCAACCCCTGACAGTTTTCACAGGCTCCTTTGGAGTTAAAGCTAAACAGTGAAGCGCTGACCTTATTCTCGGACGCAAAGGCTTTACGGATGTCGTCCATGACACCGGTATAAGTAGCCGGGTTAGAACGGGTGGACACACCTACAGCGGATTGGTCAATCACAATCGCGTCGGGGTGCTGCTGCAAGAACACTTCGTTAATCAGTGAGCTTTTACCGGAACCCGCCACACCTGTGATGAGAGTTAATACCCCTTTTGGAATATCGACGCTCACATTTTTCAAATTGTTGATATTGGCTTTGATGACGGGAAGTTTGCCTTTTGCCGGACGGAAATTGTCTTTTATGGGTAATGATCGCTGCAAGTACTGACCAGTGAGCGTATCCGCTGTCAGCAAACCGTCATAACTGCCTTCATAAACAATGCTGCCACCGCCGCTGCCGGCACGCGGACCGACATCCACAATATGATCGGCAACTTTAATCACATCGGGATCATGTTCAACCACAATCACGGTGTTGCCCTTGTCGCGCAGCTTTTGCAAGAGTTCATTCATACGGTGAACGTCACGTGGGTGCAGTCCGATGCTGGGTTCGTCAAAGACATACATCACATCCATCAAGCTGCTGGTAAGGTGTTTGACAATTTTGACACGCTGCGATTCACCGCCGGATAAAGTATCAGTAGGGCGGTCGAGACTCAGATATTCGAGGCCAATATCTATCAGATGTTGCAAGCGCTCGGTCAGGGTGGCAACCATCGGTGCGGCTGTCGGCTCTTTTATAGCTTTAATCACGTCGATCAGTTCGCCCACTTCCATTGCTGAAAGTTGGGCGATGTTGTAGCCATTAATCTTGCAACTCAGTGCCGCTTGACTCAGCCGCGCACCATGACAGAGCGTGCAGGGGCCAAAGGTGATGTAGGGTTCGACCGCTTTCTGGGTGCGCTCCGACATGGTTTTGATGTCACGGATGATGTACTTACGCGTGAATTTGTCGACGATGCCTTCAAAGGTTAAGTTAATAGACTTTCCAGCAAAGTCGGTTTTAACTTTGAGTGGTTCGCTGTGTAACAGAAGTTGCATTTCGTGGTCGGTATAATCAACCAGCTTCTTGTCGCCATCAAACAGGCCCGTCTGGGCGATAATGTTTCCGCCCCATCCTTCGGTGGCAAATTCAGGGAACAGGATCGCACCCTCACTGAGGGATTTGGACATATCGAGAAACTTGTTGAGATCAACACCAATCTTGCGACCAACCCCATTACATTCGGGGCACATGCCCTGCGGATCGTTGAACGAAAAGGCGTTGGAGTAGCCCACAAATGGCTGACCAACACGGGAGAAGAACAACCGCAGTACAGCCGAAATGTCGGTTGCCGTGCCCAATGTCGAGTGTGAGCCGCCGCCCATCCGTTTTTGATCAACCACAATCGCCATACTCAGATTTTCGATTGCATCAGCATCCGGTTGGGAATAACGCGGCAGAAAGTTGCGGATGAACATGCTGAAATTTTCATTCAGCAGCCGTTGAGCTTCGGTGGCAATCGTATCAAAGACGATTGACGACTTACCAGAACCGGATACGCCAGTAAAGATCGTGATTTTCCGCTTGGGAATCCGCAAAGACACATTCTTCAGGTTATTTTCGCGTGCGCCACGTATCTCGATATATTCCTCGAACACTCTGCTCTCCTCTTGTGTTTGAACACATCTGATTTTTTGGGCGGCCTATTATAATCTATCTTGACCAGCTATAACCAGCCCTGACCTCTATAGTTGCCATCACTTGTCAGAACTTATTTGTCATTGAGGCTGATCTTTTCGGAATGTTTTCGACCACCTATTATAGAACAATTGGTCTTACCAGTCAAGCAAGCGAACTCATCCGGCAGCACTTCTGCTGTCGCCCTTACTGTGAGGTCGCGTAATTAAAGTAGGTAGGCTGTTTTAGCGGGTGAAGAATTCGATCAAGGCAGGAGCTAACGCCTCCGGGGCAACCTCGTGAGTCTGACCCTCAAGCGTAAGATGCTGGGCATTAGGAATGGCTTTTGCGAGTGCCATCGCCGTGATGCGCATAAAAGGGAACTCGGTCGCCCCGCCATCCATCACGAGTGTCGGCGTGGTCAGGCTGGCTGCCCGTTCGCTAGGAACCGAGGCATCTTCTCCCAGTGCGGCGGCATCGTAAGCGATAGTGGGCGCTACCGCTTCGAACATCGCCCACATGGGATGCTGGCGCATACCTTCCAGATGTTCAGGCGGCATCCCCAACAGCATCATGAAGAGTCCGACGGCATCACCCCGCCGATCTTCGGCAAGAGCCTCGTTGAGCTGCTTTCTGAATGCCACCCACGCCTGACGGGCAGTCGGGTCGTCGTTGTACGGCGCTTCATATAGGGCAAGTTTCTTGACTTTGCTACCCAGTGCCAACGCCGCCTCGAAAGCCAAGCCTGCGCCGGATGATATGCCCGACACGAACGCCGATCCACCGACTGAGTCGATCAACGCTTCAATGTCTTCAATTTCACGCTCGACCGCAAACGGCAGCGTATCGGTGCTGTCACCACGTCCGCGGCGGTCATAGTGAAACACGGTGAAGTGTTGTGCCAGCAGCGGGTATGCCGCCAGTTTTGCCGTATCAGCATCCATCGCCCGCTGTTCAAACGCACCACCGATGAGGATCAGCGCTGGTCCGCTGCCCGATAAATCGTAGGCGATGGTCGTACCGTCTTTTGAAGTTACTGTATGCATGTTAGTTCGTTCTCCTTGGTTAAGTGGTTAGTGATTTAGGCTAGACTTTGGTCAAAGTTGACTGGTAACCACCGCCATCCGGATAAACCCACTCACCGGAATTGGTACTGCCGTCGGCGCTCCACTTGCCCTTGTAATAGGCCGGTGAACCTTTTTCGCCGCCCCATATCGTCAGGGTTTCATCGTCCACTTCATAGGTATATGAAAGCGTATCCGGCCCATTACCGAACCAGTGAGACTTGATGTTCTCGCTCGGTTTTTCTGCGCCGAAGGGCAGTTCGTAGCCGATGATCTCGATCCCTTTGATTGGTCGCCCGCCGTGTACAAAATCAACATGCTGAATCAGGAAAAATCCGCCTTCCATCCACTCGAACCTCACCTGTCCCTTGATGTCAGGGCCAGAGACATTCCACGTACCAACCAATTTATTTAGACTTTTCAATCCCGGATAGGGTTGTGGTGTCTGGGTATTGTCTGTCATTCTGGTTTCTCCTTTTATTATCTTTACACGCCTATTTCGGTAGTCTCATGAATTATGAAGCACACAATATGCGCTATTATCACAATGTGTTATCAGTGGCAATCAAATCGATTTGCCAGTCATTGCAGCGTATGCGATGACCGGGAGGATACTCGAAATCAAGTTCTTCGATGAGTTCAAAACCGGCGCTGCGGCACAGTGCATTTGATGCAAGGTTATCAATTCTTGGATAAGCGTGCATGAAACGGTGTACTTGCTCCATTCGCGCCTTTGCCACCAGCGCTAGGGTCGCGGCTAAAGCGATGCCGCGACCTTGATATTCCGGCAGAACACCCCAGCCTGCTTCCCAAACCAGTTCATCGTTCGACTGATGCTCCCAGTAACCAATCGACCCGACCGGGATGTCATCCACCCACATGACGAACATATGCCCTTTATCGGTTTTCGCCATGTCGAGATAGCGTTGATGGCGCTTCATCAGTTTTTCTTCGGTCTCTGGCTCACCGAGATATACCGTCATCTCCGGTGCGTTATTGCGCCTCAGAAGTGGCAAATCGCCTTCGGAATACAACCTGAGTTCGACTATTGGCAGTGTTTTCATGCAGTGTTTCCCGGTGAATCGCCCGATTACAGGGTGGCTAGTAGTTCATCAAGCTGGTCATACGATTCGTTTGAGCCTTCTTCCATGCCGGAACTGAGCATTCCGTCACGATCCGCAACCGACTGAAAGACCGAGGAAACAGTCATTTTAGTTTTGCCATCGGGTTGGGCTTCCAGGGTCAGGGTCTCAAGAATGACATGACCGGGCATCCCTTCGAACTCAAACGTATCCACAACTTGCTCAGGGGCTGCTATCGAGTGATAGACACCATGAAAGGCGAACTCGCCACCATCTCCTTGTTGGATGTAGCGCCACAGACCACCCGGTTTGACATCCATCTGGTCAACAATAGTGGTATATTTCCTCGGCCCCCA
>JBBSBS010000135.1:0-14232 GCA_038251045.1 Aggregatilineales bacterium
AAAATAAGGATTATAGTCAGTAGTATGCTATAATGGAACAACCTCAAAACACCCCTTCTAGGAGTCCTTGTGGACAATCTCACCATCATCGAAACTTCTCATCACCTCGCCACCTTAAGCGCCGATGCGGTTGCCCAAGCCAATTATGAGGTGCTGCGGCGTGCCGGCCGTAAAGCCAGTACCCAGGCGCAGTATGCCCAGACGGAAAAGATGTGGGCGGCTTTCTGTAAGGCTTGCAGTCTTGATCCCTTGAACTTCGAAGTGGTGTATGTCGATGCCTTCTTCCAAACCCTCAAAGACCGTTACAGCCGCACCACTCTGCAAAATATGCTGTCGCATCTGCGGAAGGCTGTCGAAGCCATCGCCGCCAGTTCCGATGCAACCGCCGCGCTTTATCTACGTCAGTTGCAGGCGTTGAAGCACTATAAGATCGATGCCAGTTGGGGTGGGACCAATTCGCACAAGCGGGGTGGGAAACGGCTACCGACTCAAACGGTGTATGCTGCGCTTAGCGCCAGCGCCGCCACTCCGCTCCTCAAAGCGCGGAATAGCGCGTTCTATGCCCTGCTCTTCTTTGCCGGACTGCGCCGTGAGGAGCTGCGCCAGTTGAAATGGACGCAGGTCGATTTTGACCGCAGCGTGATTAAAGTGCTCGGCGGCAAGAAACGGGCAAAAGACGAGTCCGATGAAGTGCCAATGCTGGGCGACCTGAAGACCATGCTCCACCTGTGGCGAGATATGCAGACTTCAGCCGCCGATGGCATGGGTCGGCTGTATGTCATCTGTGCTATCCGTAAAGGTGGTCATCTGGGAAGCGACAAGCCGATTGCATCCGGGGCGGTATATGATCTGATGCGACCCTATGATGCCATGCCCCACGATGCCCGGCATACGCTGGTCACGAACCTGCTCGAAAAGAATGTACCCCTGCACACCACCCAGAAGATTGCCCGGCATAAACGGGGTGAAACCACCATGGGTTATGCCCACGCGATGGAAGCCGAGCAGTTGGCGAAGACCGTCCCCAATCCGTATGGGTAATCGCCCACGATGCCAGCGAAAGCACTACCTGCACTATACCAAAGCTCACGACACCAAGGTGATGAAGGGCCGCGCCAAGCTGGGGTATTGAATGTTTATGCTCACAAAAAATTAAGCTGCACAGAAAATGTAATCCGGTTGGTGTCGCATTTATCATGATGAACCTTCAGATCGATAACAATGCTATAATGCAGCAAAAGTAGGAGGTATTTTCATGGTATTGAGAACCCAACCCATCACCAAAACAGAGTTTGAACGCTTTGTCATGCTGCCCGAAAACCGGGATCGCAACTTTGAATTTATCGCCGGAGAGATCGTTGAAGTGGTATCCAATAACAAATCCTCGCGCAAAGCAGCCAAGCTGATAATTTATGTAGGCAGTCATATCCTGACCCATCATCTGGGCCGTATGACGGGTGCCGATGGGGGCTATGTGGTTTTCGGTGAGGATTACATTCCTGATGCCGCTTTTATGTCCTACGCACGGCAGCCAATATCCCCTGATGTCGCTTACAATCCCGTTGCCCCTGACTTAGCCATTGAAGTGCTGTCTCCGGGGAACGTAGGCAGCCATGACGAGCGCGAAAAGATGCTCCGCAAGATTGGCAACTATCTGGCAGCTGGTACGGTGTTATGGCTGGTTGACCCTGAACAGGAAACGCTTGATGTCTACATACCCAACCAACCTCGTAAGACCTTACGCGTCGGTGACACTTTAGAAGGTGGCGAGGTGCTGCCGGGATTCCAATTAGCCGTTGCCGATATTTTCAGCGATTAAGCCACGCCTTCAGCCAACCCTGCCCCGTAACGATGGGTATCTTGTTGCTCTTACACCTGCCGCCCTCTGTCTGACAACCCACCACCGATCAGCCTTCAGCATCGGTTTATATTTGTATGATACCCCTATTCTGGTGCTTCAAGCTGATGATGTTTTTAGCCTGTCAAGAAACAAGCGTAACCTGTAGGTGTGGAATTGGATGTGGCGATAATGTGCTGCCTCGCAGCAGCACCGGCGTTGCGAGCAACGCTCGAACCCCCTCAGCCAACAACAGTGTGTTTCACCTGTTGGCGGCACGGCGGAGTTACTCCCATTTATGGGGTAATCCGGCTGAGGGGGATCGCCAGCTAAAAGCTGGTCACTCAAGCGCCGTGAGGGCTTGGTGTGCCGCGCTCACGCGCAGCACCGCTGAGCGACCCTGCGGGTGTCGCCCAGCGCGTCGGCTCAGCGTACCGAACCGAGCAAACGCACCCGGCAGCGTTGCGCCGGTGTTTGTAAGACAAAATCATACACTGCGTGCTGTCTGACACGTACTTTACTCGGTTTTGATTTGAGAAGTGTTTTACAGTTGTATAGCTGTATTTTCATATTCAAATGTGTATTTTGATCTCAAAAGTGTGATCAAAAATCCAGTTGGGTTTTGGAGTGTATGACGCTTCTGAATGAGCTTTAAGGCCATCCTAATATGGTGCGTAGATTTCATGAGGGTGATACGACGCGCGTTGGTGAGACTGATGGTTTTCCCGCCCATTCCATTGATCGTTGTGTAGACCTGTTGTGCCAGCGCTTCTTGGCCAATGTCAGTAAAGGGCTTGTGGAAGTTCTGGTGCGATTTTTGGACAGCCTTACCCTGTTTGGGCATCGGCTTTGAATATTTCCAGAATGACTCTGAGAGAGGATCCTGAGATTTGGGAGCTGCGAACACCTCCACGGCCTGTTGTGTGTGTGCTTGCTGTTCCTGAATTTCAGCAACCAGAGTCGCAATCGGTTCTGCATTCCCATACCAGTAAATATTACTCCCCTGCTGTTTCAGGTGAACCACTTCCCCCTTCGCCAACAATATTGAAGCGATGGTACGCAGCGCCGGATATCTTTTGCCGTTGGTTGTGACTAAGACCGCCCCACGCATCGGTTCATCTAGCGGCAAGCGCTCAATATTGTCCCATCGCATTGTTGTTTCGAGGTAATTTGACCGGGAATGGATCGGAATAGCGTGGTTATAGGTGCTGATGGTGGGGATGGTGACACCCAAGCGATTGGCTAACCAGCGACGGGAGTACTTACCGGGACGACGCTTGATCAGTTCGCGGTGCAGCGCCATACGTGTTTGATGAGCCGCAGCCAGGTCGGTACGTTCCAGAGGATCACTGTTGGATGGTTTTACCCCCAACAGCATACATAATTCGGCAATCGAGGGTATTTGGTAGGCGTGTTCGGGACGACCTCCTTGAGGTTTTTTCTGATTATTTGATGGTAACAAAAAGCATTTTTTGTTATTCGATTGGCTTTTCGATCTGGCAACCGCTTTAGCGGTTAAATGGGGGTTTACGGGGGGAATACGGCGGAAGAGACGCAGACCGTTGGTACTGGTAGATTGGAGTGCGTTGTGAATCGAGTCGCGTCCGACCAATCCTTTCAATGTGATGATCGCCTGTTGTGTCCTAATGGTCTGACCTGCTTTGAATCCCGCCAACAGCAACCCCTCAATTGTCCGGATCACATAGGTCATTTTTCGTTGCATCAGGGCTTCCCGCACACTGTTGGGGAGTTGACCACGGATTGTTTGACGTGCTGAGCGATTACGCAGTGCAGGCCGCGAAAAGGCGCTCTGGATGGTGGCGAGGGCTTCGCGTTGGCGCTGGGCTGGACTTTCGTAGTGGTTTGTCTGCTGGACATGCATCTGCATCAAACAGGTTTGAGCCTCGGCTTGTGACCAACCGGTGTCACGGGCGAATAAGCTGGTGCGGAACAGGGCTTCATTGCGGCCACCGCATTGGCAAGTGTGGCGGTAGAGGTTGGCAAGGTCTTGATCCGTAGCCTTGAGTTGTTTACAAGGAATCGGGTCGGCTGCTAAAGTGCTTTTCAGGACAGATTCAGGTTGTTTAGCATGATCTGTGGTGCAGGTGGCTAGAAATGCCTGAATGCGGCGGATATCGCGTTCTGTGAGGGTTTTTGGCATTCCACCGCGGATGATGGTGTAGGAACTGCCGTTGATGGTCGTTGGCGGCGCGACCACATAGCGACCATTGGACAGGAGGTCGATCCCCTGCCCTTTCTGGCTGTTGAGGTGCAGATGATCAGGGACCTTGAAGTAGAGATGTGGAAGCTGCCGACCAGCTGAACGAACGGTGTGAGTCTCAAGGAGATCGGGATACTGGATCTTAAAGCGCTTGAAAATATTTTCATCATCGAAATCCAGCACGACGAGTTGGCTGACCCGCCCTGTTACGATGCCCAGACCACCGAAGTTTGTCCACTGGCGCTGGTCATTCAGGGAGGCAAGATAGTGCTGATGAGCAGCCCAAGCGATGGTCGGCACCTTCGGACGGGAGGAATCGAAGTCTCCGTACAGTGGAATCACAGACCAGCCGAGGTAGAAATAGGCTTCGGCAGCGGTGCGTAAAGTTGAGACTTCGTTAGAAAATAGCAAATCAAACCCAATCTCGCCGAGTTTGACTTGCATGCACAGAAAATATTCGCTATCATGTGAAATGAAAACGGATACGTCCGGGCGCATTCGATAAAGTCGCCCCGGCGGCTGATGTTGAATGCCTCTTCTTAAAGCTTGGTTGGCTGGAAAGAGGCATTTCGCTTTTATAGGGTAAGTATGGTGTTTTGACACCTGTGGTGTCCCCTACTCTTCTGGGACACGATCCCTGTTAGTTCATAGTTCTCCAGTAAGACAAATAAAAAAGCGCCACCCTCGTAATTATGAAGGCGACGCTCCCGTGTTAGATAACTCAGGTGATTTGTACTCAATTTGTGTTATAATTGGGTACAGCGTCGAACTCCGCTTACGAGTTCGGCAATCCCTTGAAACCAAAAAGGCTTCTGCACGACGGCGAGTACCACCTCGTCGTTTTGCATTATGGGACTGTTAAAGATTAGTATAGCCTTACCCCACGACTCGCGCAACCGAAAATTACAGGCTAGGGCATGCAAAATTACACATTATTGAGGAATTCACTGGTAATTCGTGATTCTCTCCGATTCTTCAGCATCTAAAGAGTGCTTTATGAATCAAATCATTGATAATGGTGATAGCTATCAACTTTGAGTCTGTGTCGGATTCACTCAACGATGACTTAACTCACACATGGTTCATGAATTTGTTTCGTCTAATTATTTCTTTGCTGCCAATCGTGCTTGAGCCAGCCGTAATCCTCCTGCTGCGTTCAAATCAGCCGGATGCAGTCCAGAAAACCCCATGATATTCCCTTTTCCCATCGCATATTTGTCTCGACACCCCACATTAGGGAAAAATACGGTCTGAAGGTTCATCTTGGCCTCGTCTTGTTGTGGTTAACAGCGAGTTTCCTCTATGAACCTTCCCTTTTCAACCCTACCCACCACTTAAGGTGGCGCTATCGGACCGTATGGCCTTAACATTTTACGAACTATTGTTCTGTAACGAAAACTCGAAATCAACTGATTTTCAGGGACCTAGAATGCTCACGACTATCATTCAACCACTGTTTAAAACAATCGCAAATACAGCAGCGACATGCACAAATTGCACAGCGGTGGCATCACGGGAGCAATCCGCTGCACTTGTATCATTTCAGTGGTATTGAGTGAGTTTCCCGCTGTTACAAAATGTCAATTTAGCGGCATTAGCCGAACGAACCGCCTGTCATTTCAGCGGTAAATCTGCAAATTCTGCACGACTTGTGAATCATTTATCGCAAGTCGTCAATTTTATCCATAACTTGAATTTTAGAAGCAGAGAGAGCACTCTCTCTATCACAGTCAAACTTCCCGAAATGAGGTTCCATCTATATCAAAGCGAGAAGCTTGTACATCAGATTAAACCGCCCATTCATTTGATAGCTTTTGCCAACTCTTTTTGGCTGATTTCCCGTGATGCAAAAAATGCCTACGTTTACCCATTTACTACCGCAAACTCTGGGGATCAACCGCATCACGCAAACCATCACCTAGAAATGACACTGTTAGTACGATCAACATCAATATTGCGCTGGGGAAAAATACTTGCAGTGCGTTGCTTTCCAGATAAGGCGTAGCCTCGGTAATCATCTTGCCTATGCTTGGATCAGGGGGTTGGATGCCCAATCCCAGCAAACTGAGTACCGCTTCGTTCACCACCACACTGGCAATATCTAATGTACTGCTGATGATGATTAACCCCAGTACGTTCGGCAGAATATGACGCAAAATAATCCAACTGTTGCTCGAACCCAGCGATCGTGCCGCCGTCACATAATCTTGCTCGCGGATGACCAACGTTTGGCTGCGGACAAAGCGTGCCATTAATGGCCAGCTAACTAAACTTAACGATCCTGCCACCAGCAATAATCGCCCTATTCCCCCGAATCGCTCTGTTACAGGTGCGCCAAAAGCAGCTGCCACAAGTATCGCCAGCAGTAAGCCGGGAAAAGCAAATAGCATGTCCGCCAGCCGTGTCACCAATACGTCTAATATCCCGCCGAAGTAGCCTGCTAGTAAGCCCAAAGTTGTACCCAGCGTCATATTCAACGTTTCCACATAAAATGCCACCAGCAGGGATACACGCAGTCCCGAAATCATCCGTGCCAGTGTATCCCGTCCAAGGTTATCCGTTCCGAACCAGTGATCGCTAGATGGCAGGGCATTGATAGACTTATAATCCGGTGAATTGGGTTGTTTGGGGTACACTAAAGGTCCTAATGCCGCAACAAGAACCAAAAGTATCAGCACAAAAAGACTCAGTACCGCCAAACGATTGGTCAGCAGTCGCCGCCAGAAACTCTGTAGCATACCGAGCGGTAAAATCGTTTTATCTTCGCTCAATCTTGGTGGCATTTCGTACTGTTCCTGTATGTGGTAGGACTTCAAGAAAATTCCTCAAAGTCACTCCGATTTCATTTCTATGATGCAAGACAAGCAGACCTGAGATTTGCTATGCGCGAGTCTTGCCGACCTATTATTTCATATGCGGGATGTGGCTTATATTTATATCTGTCCAATCCTAAAAAACAACTTGAATAGGCGTAAACGTGATGACTTTCATCTATCCTTCCACCCGGATACGCGGATCGAGCGCTACGTATGCGATGTCTGTGATTAGGTTCATCACCACAACAGCTATCGCTAGGATGACCGTTGTACTTTGGATAACCGGATAATCCCGCTGCGAGATTGCCTGTACGGAAAGAAACCCCACTCCGGGTATGGTGAA
This sequence comes from Aggregatilineales bacterium, assembly GCA_038251045.1. Lineage (GTDB taxonomy): Bacteria > Chloroflexota > Anaerolineae > Aggregatilineales > Phototrophicaceae > CFX2. Next base: position 7,218 of record JBBSBS010000135.1, read on the forward strand.
AAGTGTTTCAACCACGAATGCGCCCGTTACCAGAAACGCAATTGATGGCCCCACTACCGTCACGATTGGCAGTAGCGCATTCCGCAGGGCATGTACCCAGCGCACTCGCCGTTCTGTCAGTCCTTTAGCATGAGCTGTCCGCAAATAATCCTGCCGCAGAATTTCCAGCATACTGACTCGCGTCAGCCGCGAAATATAGCCAAGGCTTGCCGCAGATAACACGATTATTGGCAAAATCCAGTGTTCAGGTTTGCCCCAGCCCGCTACCGGTAGTGATGGTAATCCGTGTAAATATAACTGATAGTTAAACCAGCGTAGAATCGGGATTAACACGAAACTGGGGACGGCATACAGCGCTAACATCAGTGTCATACTGCCCCGATCACTCCATGAGTTCTGTCGCAGCGCCGCGAATAAGCCAATAGGGATGCCTAATGCCAAACTCAGTGTTAGCGCTACTAAACCTAGTTGAAAAGAGACTGGAACTCCGTCCCGGATCAAGTCCCACACTGGTCGTCCTTGATAGCGGAATGACAACCCTAAATCACCTTGCACAAGCCGCCCTACATAATTGCCGTACTGCTCATACCACGGCAAATCCAGCCCGTAAGTATGCCGCAGTCGTTCGTAAACCGCTGGATCACTGCGCCCTCCCATCATTGCCAATATAGGGTCGCCGGGTGCAAGATACCCGACCGAAAATGTAATAAATGTGATACTGAAAATCACGAATGGGAGACTGACAAGGCGTTTCACAATCAATTTAAGCATGGCTTGGTCATTACACTTTTGATCAATACGATAAAAGGAGCATACCGTGACAAGATGTGTTTTGCTATGACAGCAGCATCAGCCCTTAGAGCATGATACGGTGGGGATAATATCCAAACAAAAGGGCAGTTTTCACTGCCCTAGAGATTGTTGAGAAATGTTTGACCTTATGAACTCAGGCTCAATTTGCTGTAGTCCCCGATAACCAATCCTTGTCCAGTGAAAGCAATACCCTTTACTTTGGGGCTGATTAACACATTGATATTCGGATTATATAGAGGCAACCAGCCCACTTCATTCACTGCAATCTGTTCAGCTTGGTTATAGAGCTTCATGCGCTCTGTTACATCGCCGGTCATCACGTCTGCTTCATCTACCAGCTTGTCAAACTCAGGGTTTGAGTAGTGACCGTTATTGTTTCCAACATCCGATCGTAGTTGTTGTGAAATGAAGTTCTGTGGATCAGGATAATCTGCACCCCAGATGCTGTAGTAAGCTTGAAGTCCGCTTTCAGGAGTTTGATAGGTGTCGTTTAACCGAGAGCTAAAAGTGCTCAGTTCCAGCGCTTCTAGTGTCACATCAACACCTAGATTTTCCTTCCACATTGCCTGCAACACACTCACGACGCGTTCGTTGTCCCCTTCTATGCCGTATGTTAGCTTGACCGTGCCGATAGATTCGGGTGTCACACCAGCTTTTGCCAGTGCAGCTTTGGCGGCATCTGCATCAAAGCCCAGACCTGTTATTGGTAGTTCTGAACCGGGAATACCCAACGGCAGGATACGGTCAGATGGCACAACTGTGCCGACGAGTACATCATTCGCTAGTGTGGCTTTGTCAATTGCCAGTGCGAATGCCTGTCGGACATCCACATTATCAAATGGCGCAATTGTATTGTTGAAACTAACGTACCGTACCGCAAAACCAGATGCTGACTGGAAGTCTGGCTGTGACTGTACTTCTGGGATACGCGCTGCTGGAACGCCGTTCTGCTGACTGCCCATGATATCCAGCTCACCCGTACGGTACAGTTGGTAAGCTGTCTCGCTGTCCTGAATAAATGGCATGGTTAGATTAATGGAAGCCGGTTGCCAATAATTCGGGTTAGGCACAAGCTCAATATTCTGTCCGCGATTCCAAGCTTTTACCTGAAATGCGCCACTTGAAAGAGGAGCGTTTTCCCAACCTGTAGGATCAGCTTCAGCCGCCGTCTTCGAGACAATCTTGGCAGAGCCGAATGTCAGTTGGCTCAGGAAATAGGCTGATGGCTGTTCGATAGTCAGTTCCAGCGTTTTATTATCCACGGCTACTGCACCTGTTAATTCAGTTGTTGTGCCAGCAGCTACATCATTCGCACCGACGATGTTATAGAGATAATATGGACCTGTCCAACCGCCTGTTGCCGGGTCTAGTGCATGAGTTAGCGACCAGATCACGTCTGCCGCTGTCACTGATGAGCCGTCTGAAAAGGCAGCGTTTTCCCGTAGTTTGAATATGTACTTTAATCCATCATCCGAAACCGTCCAGCTTTCAGCCAAATCGGGTACAACTAGCAGGTCACTGTCCAAGCGTACCAACCCACCATACAGTAGGCCAATTACCGTGAAGCCCTGTGAGTCGCTCGCTTTGGCCGGATCAAGCGATGCCAGATCATTAATGCCTTCAACGGACCAACGCAATGTTTTCTCTGCTTGAGCTGCCGTTGGTATTAGCGAGATTGCCATCATCAGTAAAGCCAGTGTAAGAACCGTAATAACGCTACGCCACTTCTGATTAATCATCTTCAATCTCCTTAAAAGAACACGTAAGAATAGATTTCCATCCCTGAAGATACTATTGGATACTTTGTTGCTGGTATCTTTCCGGCTTCTCCAGATTCTCGAATCATCTGCACAAAGCCAGTGATATTCTATAATTGCTAATGATACCCTTCCATCAAACAAAAGAGCCAACCCGAATGGTCAGCTCTCTATCAGCCAATGCTGCTGGCTTCCATCTAAATGTTCCAGAGTGAAAATGCGTGTTATATATCCGCCCACAACAACACTTTATCTGTAGCGATATTGTTCATAAAGTAACATAATCATATCGATGATGCAAAGTCCTCAAGTCTAAATGTTCATAGATGGGAAGTTGATGTTTCATCCTAATAATCATTTCATCACTATTGGTAACGTCGGTCTCAATGTGTACGAGTGGGGGACATCGCTCCAGCCACCTCTCATTTTCCTGCACGGATTAGCTTCCACCAGCCATATGTTTGACCTCATCGCACCGCAGTTCGCCGCTAATTATCGTGTCATTGCTTATGACCAGCGCGGGCATGGCTTGTCCGACAAACCAGATACAGGTTATGACTTTGAAACTATTTCTGCTGATCTAGACCAACTGGTAGTCGAATTGGGTCTTACCAGCCGCAAATTCACATTGGCGGGTCATTCTTGGGGAGCCTATACCGCTCTATATTATGCTGCCACTCGTCCAACCCGACTTAATAATGCTATCCTCATCGACGGCGGACTGCGCCCCATGAGCGACCACTTTTCACAAGTGGATGATATGGCACCACCGCAGCATCGTAACTGGCCCCTGACTGAAGTCAAACGCATGATTCGCGAAGATTGGCTCGGTGTTGCGTTCCGCCCCGAACTCGAACCACTGGTACTTTCTATTTACGATACCAGCGATGCATTTGACGTGCAACCACACCTCAAACTCGCCAACCACATGCAGATAGCCCGCGCCTTATGGAACTTCAACAGCAAGGATTATTACTCACTTGTTCAATGCCCGATGCTCATCATCAATGCTGTCGATACAGGTGAGTCGCCTGACCCTCAATTCAAAATGACTATAGCTGACGCGCAGCAGCTGCTGCGAAACAGTAAAGCTGTCTGGATGCCCAACACGAGTCATGATGTTCCGTGGCATCGTCCTCAAGAACTGGTTAGCGTTATGCGACAGTTTCTTCAAGAATGATTTGACTCCTGTCAACATGCTGCACTTTTCGGTTGAGGCGATTGAGCATTGCTGTATCCTCAGAGCCGGGAATTTGCGATAATGAATATCAAAAAAGGGATGCCGATCCGATATCTCCCCTACCCCGCACAGCAACTTTAGAAAATCTTAGGCGGAAACTGGTAGCCTAAAATAAAATTGATAATCGTCACCGGAAACACTTTCAACCCTCACGCGCCACCCAACTTAGCTATTTGTGCCGAGTTTGGTAAAAATCTCCTGTGCCTCGCGCTCCATTGAGGCTGCTTTTTCGGCATCACCATGCGTGGTTTCATACTTTGCCCATGCCTGCAAGGTGTATGCACGTTCTACATCCGGCCCGCTGAACAATTGCAGACTCTCCTGAAAACACTGTGAAGCGGTATACGGCTTGTCTTCGATGGCCAGAGGTTTTGCATCACGGGCAGCCACCATACCCAGCACGCGCCAACCTTTGCCGATGAACTCACCAATTTCCATCTTTTTTCCTTCAGACAGTGCGAGCTGCGCCCACGCCTGAGCATCTTCAAGTTTATCTTGACCCAGACCGACCTCAGCCCGGAAGCGATAAACCTCCGAAAGCCCCCACCAATCCTTGCCGCCTGTTAGTTCAATCACGCGGCGCAGGGTTGTATCCGCTGCCGAGAAATCACCCAGCCCAACCCGCGCTCCGGCGAGATTGGTCAGGACTGCCATCTCGGCTTCTTGATAACCAATTTCCTGAAATGCTTTCACGGCCTGTTCCAGAATCGGCGCGGCATCCTTGTTATTCCCCCGCAGCCGGGTGAACTCGGCTACATTGTTGAGTTCGATGGCGCTGCCGCGTTTGTCGCCCATATCTTTCCACAAATCAGCCGACTGCTGCGAATTTTCGCTGGCTGGATCGAAGTGTCCAAGCATAAAATTGGCAATGCCCAGAACGCTGTGGCTGCGGGCGATTTCGCGCTTGAAGTCACTTTTTTGGGCAAGGTCAAGCGCTTCCGTACCGACTTTCAGCGCGGCCTCGTTTTCGCCCAAGCGGTGATGACTCCATGCCCGATTGCCGAGCGCCTCGACCAATTCAGCTTGCGCGGCTGATCCAGTCTCACGCGCTATCGTTTCTGCCTTTTCTGCACTTTGCATGCCTGTTCGTGTTTCGCCCTCGCGATCCTGCACATCCGAAAGGCCAATCCAAGCGCGGGCTTGAGCAATCAAATCGCCCAGTGGCTCTGCTGTTTGGAGCATCGCCGCGTAAATTTCGGCGGCTTCGGCAAAACGTGCCTGCCAGCGGAGCATCTTGCCGAGACTGGTGTAAATCTCAAGGCGCTGGTCAATGGCGTTCTTTGGCAAATAAGAGAGTGCCTTCTGGTAATAGTCAATGGCACTGCCGATGGCGTAGACTTCTTCAGCATCTTTAGCGGCGCGTGTATACCAATCTGCCGCAAGAACGAATTCTCTGGCTAATTCCCAATGGAGTGCTAATGTCGCTAGATGCCCTACCCCATCGGGATAGACACGCTCCAGCGCCTCGGCGATGCGCCGGTGAAGATGCTGACGTTCTCCGCCTTTGAGGGTGGTAAGTAAGCCATCTCGCAGTTTGTCATGAGAGAAGCGCCATTCATTATTTTCGACTTCCAAGATTTTGGCATCGCTGCATTCCATGAGCCATTGATCGAGATTGACTTCGGGAGCCATATCCTCCAAGAGTTTGCGATCCACCTGCCGCCCATCCACTGCCGCGATTTGCAGCAAACGCCGACCTTCGGGGGAAATCGCCATCAGGTGACGCTCAATGATTTCGGTCAGCTCTTTGGAAATCAGTTCTTTCTTCAGGGTGACGACACCAATTTTGTCTATGCCTCCGGCCTGTTCAACCATCATGCGAATGACTTCGATGACGTAGAAGGCGTTGCCTTTCGTATTATGAACGAGCATATCCACGACTTCTGGCAAGCGCCCTTTCGCGCCGAGAATGGCGGTGCTGAGTTCACCGATGCCATCATCCGAAAGGTGCTTGAGAGGCATGGTTTTAATACCGGTGAGTTCCTGTGGCAAATCAGGACGTTCATCGTCACGATAACTGCCGATAATCATCAGGGGCATTTCATGAACAAACTGCATCAGGATTTTCAGGACATCCAGACTTTCGACCGACCAATGGAGGTCTTCCAGAATCAGCACAATCGGGCGCTTCTGACCGCGAATAATATCCAAGATGGTGAGTGAAAGCCGCTCTTGTCCGGCCTTGCCGTCCAGTTCTGGCGCGTCAGCAACCGGTTTACCCAGCAGCGTTTCAATATCAGGGACAATCGCTTTCAGTACTCCAGCCTGCATCCCGGTCAATTCAACCGAAAGCACCAGCCGTCGGGCAATATCGCGCCAGAGTTGAAACGGTAGTCCGCCTTCTTTTACTGCCTGTCCTCGCAGCACCAAAGCCTTGCGCACCAGCGCGTGAGCGCGGAATTCATCGAGTAAGCGTGACTTCCCCGATCCACTTTCCCCGCCCAGCAGCCAAGCACTTCCCGCACCGTTCAATACGGATTGCAGTAACTCAAGCAGTGCGTCAAGCTCCTGCTTGCGCCCCACAAAGGGAGCAGCCTGCAAAAAGGCTTCCATCAGACCCGGTGTGATACCGGGAAAACCCATCTGCTCGATAATCTGGGCGGCATCGTGGTAGCGGTCTAGCGGGTCTTTCGCCAACATGCGTTGCAGCACATTTCGAACCTGAGTATCGACATCCAGTATCGTATCCATGTCGGGTGTGTAGGTCAGAATTTTTTGGACAATTTCAGTGCTGGTTTCGGCTTCAAAAGGATGATGCCCGGAAAAGAATTCATAGGCGATGACACCGAGAGAATAAATATCGGATGCTCGTGATGCACGAAAGCCAACCAGCACTTCAGGAGCCATATAGTAGAGTGTGCCTTCGATCTTGTCGGAGATTTCAGGAAGTTCTTCAGCCTCGGCAGCCAAGCCAAAATCCAGCACCTTCACAATATCATCTGTCACCAGAATGTTAGACGGCTTCAAATCGCGGTGGATGATTCCATGCCGGTGCAAGTAAAACATGGCGCGAAGTGCCTGTATGAGTAGTTCCGTCCGCCGTTCCAGTGATTTGGGGGTAGCAGCTTCACGAATGTCATCGGCACTTTCCAGTAATTCCATTGTGAAGTAGGGATCACCGTTGGCATCAAAACCATAATCGAGGACGCTGATGATGTGCGGGTGGCGCAAGGATGCCAGTACACGGAATTCCTGTGCCAGCGCC
>JBBSBS010000136.1:0-14210 GCA_038251045.1 Aggregatilineales bacterium
GTATTACGTCAGATCTTCCAATGGCTTGCGGTTGCCATAAGTCAGCTTCACCCCTGCTGGTAACCCCGTCCACTTGACCGCGTTACCAATCACCCGCTGAATTTCGGGATTATAATAAGTCGGGAAGGTTTCATGACCGGGGCGGAAATAGAAAATCTTGCCGCGTCCACGCTCATAACAGCAACCGCTTCGGAAAACTTCGCCGCCCTTAAACCAGCTGACAAACACTAATTTATCCGGCGCAGGAATATCAAAATGTTCACCGTACATCTCTTCATGTTCCAAATCAATGCATTCGCCGATGCCTTCCGCAATTGGATGTGACGGATCAACCACCCACAGACGTTCATTCTCGCCCGCTTCGCGCCACTTCAAGTCACAGCTTGTGCCCATCAGCTTCTTAAAAATCTTCGAGAAGTGACCGGAATGCAGTACAACCAATCCCATCCCTTCCAGCACGCGCTTGTGAACGCGGTCAACAATTGCATCCTGTACATCGCCGTGCGCCATGTGGCCCCACCAGATCAGCACATCAGTTGTCTGCAACACCGCTTCGGTCAATCCATGTTCGGGTTCATCCAACGTCGCCGTGCGGGTATCAAATCCCTGTTCAGTCAGCGCCTTGGCAATAACCGTATGCATACCATCGGGATATACCGCTTTGACTTCAGGATTGGTCTTTTCATGTCGAGCTTCATTCCAAACTGTTACGCGCAATGTCATTGATAACTCCTCATGTCTAATGAATATTAACTGGCTTGCCTTTTGCAGCAGCCGATTCTTTAATCGCGTCCCACAACCGTGCCATCCGCAAACCCACTTCCGGTGGGCTGGGGTTGGCAGTAATCCCATCTCTAACATTAAGAAACTGTTCCCAAACGTGTATGGATTGTACTGACTTTACTTTTGTCAGCCGTTTCGCGCCATGCCGCTGTAGCTCCAAATACTCACCCCAAATTCCGGTTCGCAGTATCGCTTTACTACAAAACACGCGAATATCCGAATGGCACGACGGAATGGCAGAACCGCAGGCATTTAAAGTGACCAATCCCCCGGAAACCAATCGCCCCATTACCACAGCACGAATATCCACCCGATGCCCATCATTCTCCATCCATGCCGAGACTTCGCTGAAATCCTCACCCGCTAGATCAGAAACCGTATTCAGCATATGTGCGCCGGTATCGAAAAGAAATCCACCGCCCGAAAGCGCTGGTTGCTGCCGCCATGTATCAACCGTTAACTGTCCCCAATTCTGCCAAACCATCGCGTTGATATTCAGGATTGACCCTAACTGACCGGAACGCAACATATCTACCGCGGCGCGTACCTGCGGTGACAAGCTTCCCTGGAAGGCCACCACCAATAACCGACCGGTAAGATCACGCGTCTCTATGAGTGACAGGGCTTCCGCAGCATTCATCACCATCGGTTTTTCGAGCAGCACATCCAAACCCGTTTCCATACACAATTTCGCCTGCTCAAAATGTAGTGCATGAGGCGTGACGATGAATACAGCATCCATCTGTTTGGCATATTCAGCAATAAATCGCTTCCAATCAGGCTGGTTAGGTGGCGGATTTAAGCCTGCTAACCGGAACAGATTTGCCGTAGACTCATAAGCCTCTACAGACGGCTCACACACTGCTGCAATATGCGTGTCACTTCGCTGAAGCATGATTGTAATATGATGCCGCGCCATGCCACCACAGCCAATAAATCCGACCCGCACAACCTTATCACGTTCCATAATAATGCCTTGTTTTAAATAAAGCCTGATTTCGGCAGATTGTACCTCAACTCTAATCACCACAGGACACCTTATGAAGCCAATATGGTATACAGCGCACACCGCATAAGCTATAATTCGCGCTATTAATCTGGATAACTTGGATAATGAATAGAGGCATCAATTGTCTGCCGAGAAACAACGTATCACAGCCGAAGATCTGTACCGTATTACATTGGTTGAAGACCCTCGCATCAGTCCCGATGGACGATGGATAGCTTACGTTCAGGTCACAACCGATAAACTCGAAAATGGCTATAAACGAAATATTTGGCTGGCTTCTACACAGGGTGAAGCCAGCCGTCAGCTTACACGCAGTGGCAAAGATTCCCAACCTCGATGGAGTCCCGATGGCAGTTATTTGGCTTTTACCTCTGCCCGTGATGATAAACCACAAATCTTTGTCCTACCCGTGACATCCCCCGGCGGTGAACCCCGCGCCCTAACCGGCCTCCCCAATGGCGCGAACAATCCGTCATGGTCGCCTGATAGCAAGCAAATCGCTTGTTTGGCAGGCATGAATGCCGATGCCCGCGCTCGCGAAGACAACAACATCGAAGAACCCAAGCCGCAGGATAAGCTCGAAGGCAAACACCGTAAAGAGCGTAAGGACTTGGAAGAAAGCAAACGATGGGATCCGCGTATTGTCGAACGTATTCCTTACCGTACCGGAACCAGTTTCCTAACCGATAACTTCACGCAGATTTATGTCATCTCGGTTGATGAAAGCCTGCCCAAAGACCAGTCCAAACCACGCCGCTTAACCAATGTTAATGCAGACCACAATCCGCCTCAGTGGACTCCCGATGGTCACTACATCCTCACCGCCCGCATGAGTGACCCCGCCACTGATGAACCTTGGCGTTGGAGCGTTGTCTTTCGCATCACAGTTGAAGACGGCGCGCACGAACAATTGACCGATAACGACTTTAGCAGTTTCGCGCCGGTCGCGTCTCCCGACGGTCAGTGGATAGCCTTTGGTCGTATCCCGCGTGAACGCCTGAGCGAGCGATACAACCGAATCGCTATCATGCCCGCCACGGGTGGAGACATTCGTGATCTCAATCTCGCGTTGGATCGCAATTTGCAGGAATTCAAGTGGTCACCCGATAGTAAGGGAATCTTATTCACGGCTCCAAATCAGGGGCATGTTGAGCTTTTCCGTGCAAATCTCGCTTCGGAAAGTAACAATGCTGTAGATACGATCATCGCCAAACCAATGGATATCGAAAGTATTGACGTTCATCCAGAGGCCGGGGTTGTTTTTGTAGCCAGTACGCAAACCAATCCCAGCGAACTTTACTGGCAGGATTCAAGCATTGATAACGCTGCGCCGATGACAACCGTGAATGAAAAATTCATAGAAAGTCTTATTATCCAACCATTCCACGAATTGCATTGGAAGTCTCCGTCAGGCGACGATATTCAAGGCTGGTATATCCTGCCTGTGGGCTACGAAAGCGGCAAACAATATCCGCTTGCCCTCAACATTCATGGCGGCCCGCACGTCATGTGGGGATCAACCTTCAAATCCATGTGGCATGAATGGCAGTTCCACGCCGCCCGTGGTTATATCTCATTTTTTTGCAATCCGCGCGGTTCAGATGGCTATGGCGAGGCTTTCCAGATGGCCTTGCATGGTGCATGGGGTCCTGTCGCCATGGAAGACATTATGGCAGGCGTAGATGCCATTATTGCCAAAGGTTTTGTCGATACCAATCGCCTTGCCATTACAGGTGGTTCATACGGCGGTTTCATGACCACTTGGATTACCGGTCATTCAGATCGTTTCATCACTGCCGCCTCGCTGCGGGGTGTTTACAATCTCCTCGGCTTCAGCGGAACAACCGATATTGTCAGCTTTATTTCCAACGAAATGGGTGTTGAACCGTGGGAAGACCCCACCTTCTTATGGAACAATTCACCCTTGGCCCACGCTCACAATATTAAAACACCCATGCTCCTCCTCCATAGCGAAATGACTACCGTGTTCCTATATCCGAAGGTGAGCAGATGTACACCTACATTCGCCGTACCGGTGGCAAAGTCAAACTCATTCGGTTCCCGCGTGAAGGCCATGACATGACCCGCACAGGTGAACCTGAACACCGTGTCAGCAGCCTAACCCATATCATCAACTGGTTTGACGAATATTGTTACCCCGGCAAATCCGAACAAACACAGGAGTAACCTCATGACAACTGCTGTCCCGATGCTCGAACGCGCCCGCGAAATACAGGACAATCTTGTCGCGTGGCGGCGCGACTTCCACATGCACCCCGAACTCAGCTTTCAGGAACTCCGCACTGCCCGCCTCGTTGCCGATACTCTGCGGGACATGGGCATCGAAGTTGAAACTGGCGTGGGCAAAACGGGTGTTGTAGCCCGAATCGGTGAAGGCCACCCCGCCATTGGCATCCGTGGCGATATGGATGCACTCCCCTTGCAAGAAATGAACGGCGTTACCTATAAATCGCTAACCCCCGGTGTCATGCATGCATGCGGGCATGATGCCCACACTGCCATCTTGCTCGGTGTCGCCCGACTACTCAACAACATGGAAGACCGCCCTCCCGGTGAAATTCGCCTGTTGTTCCAACCATCCGAAGAAGATGAAGATACCGAAGGCAAAAGCGGCGCGGTGCGTATGATTGAAGACGGTGCGCTTGAAGACCTTGATGCTGTTATCGCCCTGCATGTCAACAGCAATATTCCTTCCGGGCAAATCCGCATTGCCAGCGGCCCAAATTCGGCCTCCGTTGACTCTTTTAACGCCACCATCATTGGTGAAGGCTGTCATGGCGCGTATCCGCATCAAGGGATTGATCCGATTTTCATTCTCGCTCAAGTCATCAACGCCATTCATGGTATCCGTGCCCGACGCATCAACCCGGTTCGCCCCGCCGTAATTTCCATCGGCGCAGTTCATGCCGGATCAGCCAACAACGTCATACCGGACGAAGTGCAGCTCAATGGCACCATCCGCAGTTATGACGATGAAACCCGTGAGCAGCTCTGGAAAGAACTCGAACAGGCTTTCAGTGTCGCCAGAGCATTAGGCGGCGACTACAAGCTGGAAATTATTAAGAGTTATCCATCGCAATTTAATGACCCAGTCGTTGCCCAACTCATCCGCGAGGTTGGTGTAGAAATGCTCGGTGAAGAGGGTCTTTATCCCGACGAACCCGGCATGGGTGCGGAAGACTTCAGCTATATGACGCGCAAAGCACCCGGCGCAATGTTCGGCCTCGGCGCAAAGTTTGACGCGGTTAACCGCCCCCACCACAGTCCAATCTTTGATCTTGACGAGTCATCATTTTCGATTGGAGCAGCCATCCTTGCTGAATCAGCCACGCGTCTTCTAAAATCCAAAGCCTGAATTATCCGGCGAGTGGTAAGGACTTGTCGCTGGCAAGCCCAATGATTTCTTATTTCGGCCTCTCCACAAAATCCAGTGAAGGTGATGGGCTGATCGCGCTCCAACCACCATCGACCACCAACGTCTGCCCAGTAATCTGTGACGCACCACGCGACAACAAAAATAATGCTGCCTGAGCAATATCATCCGGTTTGCCAACTTTTCCGGTTGGCGTAACCTTCCCCCATATCGCATCATAATTCGGATCATCTGCCAGATTTCGCGGAGTCGTCGTCGCCCCCGGTGCAATACAATTGACAGTGATTTGATAGGGCGAAAGTTCAACTACCAGATTACGCGCCAACATTTCCAGTGCCGCCTTACTCATCCCGTATGCTGAAAGATACTGTACCGCTTGGTGACCCGTTACCGATGACATGAACACAATACGTCCTCCCTGCCCCTGCTTCCGCATTTGCCGTGCTGCCGCCTGTGCCAGAAAATACGTCCCGCGCAAATTGACGGACATCACGCGGTCAAACATCTCCTGTGTATACGCAAAGAAATCACCCCACACTGTCAATCCGGCGTTGCACACCACCATATCCAACCGACCAAACTGATCGACCGCCGCTGCGACCATCGCCCGCACGGTTTCAACCACAGCCACATCACCACCAAATGCTTGGCAAATACCCCCTGCCTCCCGAATTTTCTGTGCTGCCTGTGCTGCAACATCGCTATCAACATCGTTTATCAGCACCATCGCACCATGCGCTGCCAACTGTTCCGCAATCGCATATCCAATACCTACACCCGCCCCTGTAACAATGGCCACTTGTTCCGAAAATGAATGGTCTACCATCTATAAAATTGCTCCTTTGTCGACAAATGGATATTATACTGACACAATCTTAGCCACAAAAGCGGTCTATTCATGCCAAATCAATCCCATTTACCCACATTAGAAGATATTCTCGGCAATGAGAAGCTCGTTGCCGACACCCACACCACCGGAAACGGACGCGATGGGAAATTACCCCTCACGGGTGACATGCTCCTTAACGAACCCAGCGGCAATCTCTTCGGCCTCACCCAAAATGTCGCTATGGGCTGGAATCCGGAAGAAGTTAACAACGAGCAATATCTAATTGTCAGTACCCACGGCGGCCTGCGTGCCCCCGATGGCTCGGCAGTCGCTCTCGGTTATCACACAGGACATTGGGAAGTCAACCTACTCGTCCAAGCCGCTGCCGAAAGTTTCCGCGAACAGGGTAGTGTGCCTTTTGCTGCATATTGCACTGATCCCTGCGATGGTCGTTCACAGGGCACAGATGGCATGATGGATAGTCTCCCGTACCGCAACGATGCCGCTATGGTTGTCCGTCGCTTGGTGCGGTCATTACCCACCCGCGACGGCATTATGGGCATTGGCACTTGCGACAAAGGCTTACCGGCCATGATGTTAGCCTTCGCCGGTTGTACTGATTTACCCGGTATCATCGTTCCCGGCGGCGTAACTCTGCCTACCATCGACGGTGAAGACGCGGGCAAAATCCAAACCATCGGCGCACGTTACACGCAAGGACTGATTTCACTGGATTATGCCGCGACTATGGGCTGTAAAGCCTGTGGATCGAGTGGTGGTGGTTGCCAATTCCTTGGAACAGCCGCCACATCACAAGTCATCGCCGAAGGCTTCGGCCTCACTCTCCCGCACAGTGCCTTAAGTCCGTCTGGTGAACCCATCTGGCTCGATATGGCGAAACGTTCTGCCTTAGCACTCCTTCGCCTTAAGGCCAATGACATGCCGCTCTCCAGCATCATCACACCTGCCGCCCTCGAAAACACCATGCTTGTACATGCGGCCTTCGGTGGCTCAACCAATCTGCTTCTACACATTCCTGCCATTGCTCAACAGGCTGGCCTCAAACCACCCACCGTTGATGACTGGAATCGCATTAATCGCAGCACCCCGCGTCTGGTCGATGCCCTTCCCAACGGCCCCCGTTTCTTCCCAACTGTACAGGTCTTCATGGCAGGCGGCGTACCCGAAGTCATGCTCCACCTGCGCCGCATGGGTTTGCTCAACACCGATGCCCTCACCGTTACCGGTGAAAAACTCGGCACGGTACTGGATTGGTGGGAACAAAGTGAACGTCGGCAGGCCGTCCGCAAGCACTTGCAAACCAGCGATAACGTTGACCCCGACTTGGTGATTATGGATGCCGATACTGCCCGTAGTGAAGGTCTGACCAGCACCGTTATATTTCCTACCGGTAATCTCATGCCGCATGGCTCGGTCATCAAAGCCACTGCCATTGACCCCACCGTCATTGACGAGAATCAAATCTATCATCAGCGTGGTCGTGCCAAAGTATTCACATCAGAACGTGCCGCCATCAAAGCGGTTAAAAGCCACGCAGTTCAAGCCGGCGACATCATGGTCATGATCGGCCTCGGCCCCCTCGGAACGGGCATGGTCGAAACAGCCCAGATTACCTCGGCACTCAAATACCTCGATTGGGGCAAAGACGTGTCACTGCTCACAGACGGTCGCTTCTCTGGCTTTTCCACAGGTGCATGTGTCGGTCACATCGGGCCGGAAGCCCTCGCTGGAGGCCCCATCGGCAAGGTTCGCGATGGTGATCTCATTGAGATAATTCTCGACCGCCGCCATCTCACAGGTTCGATCCATCTTGTTGGCACAGCCGAGCGTGACCTTACGCCCGAAGAAGCCGCCCACACATTGGCAACCCGCGAATTACACCCGGATTTGCACGTTCATCCACGACTGCCTGATGACACCCGCTTATGGGCAGCCTTGCAAGAAGCCAGTGGCGGCACATGGGCAGGCTGCATCTACGACACCGATAAGATCATTGCTGCCCTTAAAGCGGGGATGCAAGTCCTTGATAAATCGAAACAAATCGAACCGACATCTTAACTAGCGATCAACATTTGTACGGGTTTGCCGCTTGTGAACCCTTCTACCAAAGGACGTTCTAAATGTATGCACTCGGCGGAGAACTCGTCGCCCGCACCCTCGCCGCGCAGGGAGTATCGACCATCTATACCCTCTGTGGCGGTCACGTCATGGGTATTTATGATGGTTGCCTCAATAACAACATCGCAGTAATCGACTTCCGCCACGAGCAAGCCGCCGCCCATGCTGCCGATGCCCACGCCCGCCTCACCCGTAACGTAGGTGTAGCCGTGGTGACCGCTGGCCCCGGCGTAACCGATGCTGTTACCGGAGTTGCCAACGCTTACGAAGCCCGCAGTCCTCTTGTCCTTATCGGCGGCGCAGCCCCTCTCAAAACCAAAGGTATGGGCGCGTTACAAGAGATGCCCCAGCTTAATATGTTCAAGGACATCACAAAAGCCGCCTTCACCATAACCGAAACTGAGCGCATCCCGCAGCAGCTTCACGAAGCCTTTGAGATTGCCCTCAGTGGTCGTCCCGGCCCTGTCTTCATCGAAATTCCATTTGATGTGCTTTTCAACGCCGTCGAACCGCCGGAAATCCCTTCCCGCGTTGTGATCGAACCTGCTGCGCCTGAACTCACGGCTGTCGCCCAAATGTTTGAGATTCTCCGCGCCGCCACCAAACCCATCATCATCGCCGGAACACAGGTCTATTGGGACTCCGCCCATACCGCTCTTCGCGAACTCACCGATCAAACCGGCATCCCTGTTTTCACCAATGGGGCAGGACGCGGCACGCTCCCCATGAACCATCCTAATTGTTTCAAATCGGCTCGCAGCGCTGCTTTGCGCGAAGCTGATGCCATCATCTTGCTCGGCACGCCGCTTGACTTCCGCCTCAAATATGGGCAAGAAGGCTGGAATCCCACCGCTAAACTCATCCAGATCGAAAACGATCCCGCCGAACTCAACCACAACCGTCAAGCCGATGTGTCTATTACTGCCGATACGCGCCTCGTACTGGATGCCCTCAGTGAAGGCTTACAAGGCTTGCGTTATGACGACTGGCTGCAAAAGATTCAGGCTGTGGAAACCAAAAAAGAAGCCGATCAAGCACGGTGGGAACAACTTGATGAGAGTCCCGTCAATCACTTCCGCTTTGCCGCCGAACTCAACCAATTCCTTGACGACGATACCATCCTTATCGGCGACGGTGGCGACATCGTAACTGCCTGCGCCCGTGTCATCGATGTTACCCTCCCCGGTCAGTGGCTTGACCCCGGCCCGCTTGGCTGTCTTGGTGTTGGTGCGCCTTTCGCCATCGCCGCCCAACATCTTTACCCCAATAAGAAAATTCTCATTATCAACGGCGATGGTGCCTTCGGCCTCAACGGCTTCGAGTTTGATACTGCCGTCCGCTTCAACCTGCCCATTGTTAGCATCGTCGGCAATGATGCCGGATGGGGCAACATCCGCGTCATTCAGCAGCAAATGTTGGGCGAAGATCGTGCCATCGCCACCTCACTCGCTCCCACTCGGTACGACAAAATTGTCGAAGCCATCGGTGGTTACGGCGAACTTGTGGAAAATCCTGCTGACATTAGCCCCGCCCTCGAACGCGCCTTCGCCAGTGGCAAACCCGCCTGCATCAATGTCACTCTCGACCCTAAGGGACTTGCCAAAACCGCCCCCAACATGGCCTACATCATGTGATGAACTTCACATCATCCTGCTATTTCAAAGCCTGTCTTAATATCCGCATCCATTTTCTAAAAACACTAACTTTCTGCCTACGAATTACACCGACACCGATTGAATTACTAGGAAACGTTGATCGAATAGTTGCCATTTCGGAGGGTTGTAAATCGATGACTTGAATTGCCCGTAGATAATCATCCACATCAACCCCAAATTTTACCCGTTCGGCAACAATTAACTTTTTGAGTTCAACGGTGTCACCAATAGTGAGCGAAATGCTACTTTCGCCGATGAACATACGGAAGTTCATTTTTTCATCTATGCGGTCCTTAGATGGTTGATCAAACGTCCACTCACACACAGGAAGCCCCTTTTCGATTGGCAAATTCACGACATCAAAGATCTCCGTTTGTACCATCCATTCCTTAGGAACAATGACGATATTCACGTTTTTTACAGAATGATCGCTTTCATTCAAGCCGATTTCGATGAGACCTTCCTTGAAATTCCCGGTTCGCCAGTACGGACCATATTTTGGTATAAATCATTAAACTCTAACGAAAGCGTATAACCACTCACCCTCACAGTCTCTTGTTGCAAGGCTACTGGATCAATAACTTCAAGCATGGAATTACCCTTGCACAATACTTAACAAATCAAATAGTATACATTTATTATAATAAATGTCTAAATCGACAAACCATCCCAAACACTTTTCCAACGCCTCCCCAACCTCCTTAACATTCCACAACCGAAAACTGGTTAATGCCGCCCGCGCTTAAGAGTTACCAAATGTCTGACCAAATGGTCACCCTAAACGAGTGCTTCTCTGCTACACTTTTTCTACACACCCATTCGTAACCGCAGGCCATTAATAATGTTTCTATCTGCGGCAAGTAACCTGAACTTTTCAATAAATTCTCGTCTTTCTCTGTATTTTCTTGGCGTGCTTGGCGATTTGACTTGCATTGTCCGTGGCTTCCTCGCTCACAATCGCGGCTGCGACAGTGACAATTGCGACGCGGCAGACACACGGGAGCCAATCGCGGCGCTCAGCGGTATCAGCCGAACTTCCCGTGTCGCGGTTGTGTCAATTCAGCGGATTTCCCCCTGCATCTCGCCTGTCATTTCAGCGGTAATTCGGCAAATTATGCAATTCTTGCAACTCGTATAACCTTCTATTATTTACCGAAAACCAGATGCTAATCTTCGTCTTTGAGATATGTCTCCACAATCGCCTTGATCATGGTTTCATCCACGCCGTTGCATATCACCCCTTCCGGGTAAATCGCCACATTCGGCCCTGCCCCACACATGTTCAAGCAGTTCGCGATCTCCAACTTAATCGGCTTAGGATACTGGTCACCGTTAATCTCATCCACCAGCACCTCAAGCCTTTTAAGGAGCTTGTCCGCCCGCCGCCCCATGTTACAATATTGCCCTCGGCACACCACCACGCGCTTGCGTTTTTGGATCGGAGCATCACTCATAACTTTCGCCCATCAATATCCTGCCACCAACCCATCCTTACGTGGATCACTCCCACCAAACAGCACACCCGTTTCTGCATCCCGACGAATAATCTGTCCATCTCCGAATAAACTGCGCCCAACCCCGCTCACAGGTCGCACCGTATGCCCCATCTCGGCTAATCGTGCCATCGTTCCCACCGGAATCCCTTCCTCCAACGCCAGCACCGAGTCACCCGTCCCGTCCTCAAGACAGAATCGCGGCCTGTTCAACGTCTCTTGTGGGTTGAGATCGTCATCAATCATCGCACTCATCACCTGAAAGTGCCCTTGAGGCTGCATGAACCCGCCCATCACACCGAAGCTGCTCCACAGTTCGCCGTCCTTCAACGCCATACTGGGAATAATCGTATGATACGGGCGTTTCCCACCTGCCAGCACGTTCGGGTGTCCTTCCTCAAGGCTGAAACACGCCCCTCGATTCTGAAGGAACACGCCTGTTCCTTTCGCCACGATTCCGCTGCCCCAACCCATATATAAGCTGTTAATAAAGGAACATGCGTTACCCTGTCCGTCCACTATACTCAGGTAAACCGTATCCGTCCCGCCCAACGGTCGCCCGAATTCAGGCGGTAACATCGCCACATCCCGTGATACCATTGAGCGCCTTTGGGATGCATATTCTTTACTCAACAACGCTTGCACAGGTGTCGGGTTCATCGCCATATCTGCGATATATTGTCGTGCATCCGCAAACGCCAACCGCATCGCCTCCACCATCAAATGTAATCGTTCTGCCGAATCCCACGCCATCTCGCCCAGTTCCCATCCCGATGCAATATTGAGCGCTTGTAACGCCGCCAACCCCTGCCCGTTCGGTGGATGCTCGAACACCTCAATCCCTCGATAATCAGTCGAAATGGGTTCGCCCCATGTGGATGTATGCTGGCGCAAGTCATCATGTGTCATCACGCTGCCTGCCCCCTGCAAAGTTGAAATGATCGCATCCGCCACTTTACCAGTATAGAACGCACTCGGCCCATCTTCGGCAATCTCCTGCAATGTTTCAGCTAGCCCCGGCAGCTTCACAATCTGTCCGATCGCAGGCGTATGACCATCAGGCAGATAATCCTCTGTATTCAGGCTGCTGCGTAGAAATCTTTCCGTCGCTGACCATGCCGTACCAAACACTGGATGTACCGGATAGCCATCCCGCGCATAATGAATTGCGTCTACCATCACATCCCGAAGTGTCATCGTCCCATGCCGCGCCAGCAAATCATGCCACCCAGCAACAGCTCCCGGCACAGTCACCGTATGTGGGCTGCGCTCTGGCATGACGCTGTACCCTTGTGCCTGCATGTCAGCCAAATTCAGCGCTGCAGGTGATCGTCCACTTCCATTCAAAGCACTTACCCGTTTGGTACGTGCATCATAGTAAAGCGCAAAACAATCTCCACCGATTCCCGTTGAAGCTGGCTCAGTCACATTAAGTACACATGCCGCTGCGATTGCTGCGTCTGCCGCGTTCCCACCCATCCGCAAAATATTAAGACCTGCCTGCGAAGAAAGTGGGTTACTGGTCGCCACCATCCCCCGTCGCGCTGTCACCATCGAACGCCGCGATTGAAAATCAAATGACATGGTTTTCATAAACAATTTCCTTGATAATTTGCAGGAATACTACCATATTCCACATCACGATTGTGACCCGCTCACGCAATTGGTATAGTGGTATACATACACGTAAAGGAATTACTATGCGCGAAGCGGTTATCGTAGCTGGCATCCGTACTGCCGTCGGCAAATCCCATCGGGGTACAACCCGTAACACCCGCTCAGACGAAATGGCTGCTGCCGTCATTCGTAACCTGCTCGATCAAACACAGGGTAAACTTGACCCTGCCGAGATTGATGATGTCATCCTCGGTTGTGCCTACCCCGAAGGCGCTCAAGGCTTAAACTTTGCCCGTACCATCAGCCTCCGTGCAGGTTTACCTGTCGAAGTACCCGCTTTTACGGTCAACCGTTTTTGTTCAAGTGGCTTACAAGCCATCGCCATCGCTGCCGAGCGCATCATCGCCAACAGTGCCGACATCATCATCGCCGGTGGGGCAGAAACCATGTCCCTTGTACCCCGTGGCGGTGTTCGCCGCAGTCCCAATCCCTATCTTATGGAAAATTACCCCGAAGTTTATATCGCGATGGGTTTCACTGCCGAGCATGTCGCCGATGAATACAACATTACTCGCGAAGATATGGATCAATTCGCCTATGACAGTCACCAAAATGCAGCCCGCGCGCTGGATGCGGGTATATTCGCTAAAGAAATTTTGCCTCTTACTCTCGAAGAAACTGAGGTAGCGGGTAGCGGGAATCCTTATACCCGTAAAGTTACTTTCGATCAAGATGAACACCTACGTCGTGATACCCGCATTGAAGGCCTAGCCAAACTGAAACCCGCCTTTAAAGTGGGTGGTCGAGTAACTGCTGGCAATTCCAGTCCTCTCAGTGATGGTGCAGCAGGTGTAATCGTTATGGAAGCGAGCAAAGCCGCTCAACTGGGACTTACACCGCTCGCTCGATTCGTAGGATTTAGTGTCGCCGGTGTCCGTCCCGAAGTCATGGGAATCGGGCCAATTAATGCCGTACCAAAACTCCTGAAACGCACCCAAATAAACCTGGATGACATAGACTTGATTGAATTGAATGAGGCCTTTGCATCACAATCGCTTGCTGTCATCCGCACATTAGAAATGAATCCTGAGATAATAAACGTTAACGGCGGGGCAATCGCCTTGGGTCACCCGCTGGGATGCACTGGAGCAAAACTATCCGTTCAACTCATCAACGAAATGCAGCGTCGTAAAAGCCGCTACGGTCTGGTCACCATGTGCGTAGGTGGCGGTATGGGTGCGGCAGGAATATTTGAGAATCTCAACTAACTAGGTGATGTTTTGTCCCGCCA
>JBBSBS010000137.1:0-14166 GCA_038251045.1 Aggregatilineales bacterium
AAAGGGGCAATTGCAGAACCAACAATTACCTTTTTACGGGACTGTGGTCTGCGTATTGAAAAACCGAATCCCCGACAATATACGGGGAATATACCTGCCATTCCTGCTCTTGATGTGTTGTTTCAGCGCGTGACAGATGTACTCTACAAAGTTATTGACGGAACAGCACAGATTGGCATAACGGGTTTTGATATCGTAAAAGAGAATCCGCATGATAATTTAATTGTCATACATGAGCGTTTAGGTTATGGACAATGCAGTCTGGTGGTTGCCATTCCAGAAATGTGGATCGATGTCGATAATATGGCAGATTTACTGGATGTTGCCCTTGATTTTAGGGAACAAAAACAACGAAACATCCGTGTAGCAACAAAATATCCGTTACAGGCTCGCCAGTTCTTGCACGCTCACGGAATTCACCACTTTACTCTAGTTAAAGCTGAGGGCGCAATTGAAGCTGCCCCGACTTTAGGTTACGCAGACATAATTATTGATCTCACTCAAACTGGCACAACTCTAAGAGAAAATCATCTTAAGATTCTTGCAGATGGTATCATTGTTGATTCGCAAGCGTGCCTTATTGGCAATCGACAAGCCTTACAAAACAACCCGGAGTATCTTAATACCCTTCGAGTACTGGTCGAGTATATTGATGCTGCACACCACGGGCGGGGCTATTTTCAACTAATCGCGAATATCAAAGGTGAAAGTGCTGAGAAAGTGGCTGAGAAAGTGGCGTTAAATCCCATTACACGTGGGCTACAGGGTCCAACAATTTCACCCATTTATTCACCAAATGACAATGCCGACACAAGCAAGCAGTGGTTTACTGTGACCATTATCATCGCCAATGAAGATTTACTTCCGGCGATGGAGCACATTCGCGCGATGGGTGGCACCCAGACGATTGTTAGTCCTGTGCGGTATATTTTCCTTGAATATTCGCCGATTTATCAGCAGTTGCTTACCCTATTGGAGAGCAGTTAAGCTATTTGATTTTCTACCTGATTTAAAATGGTGTCGATGAGGCTGAGCGTTTCGCGACTCTCTGCGCCCATTTCAACCGACATAGCGAGCCCCAGCAAGCTGATTTCAGGCGAGAATTTCTGAGTGTCAGTCAGATTCATGGTTAAAAACGGGCAACAAAATAGGGCGGATTTTAAATATGTCCGCCATGAGGAAGGCAGCATGCCGTCTGCTTTCAGTTTTTTCAGCATGGGCACCAATACGTAAGTGATCTTACTGTCTAAAAACATTTTCCGTATCGGATGAATGTAGTAGTTGTAGTCAATGATCCAAGTGTCGCCACTTTTCCGCATAATGATAGTCGTGTCGGCGCGCTTAATTTCAGGGAAATACATCCACATGGCAAATACATTGTGGAACAACGGCTTTGCGAGATCAAGCAATGGTTGATGTCGACCTGCAAACGCAGGATCAAAATATAGAAGTGAGGGTGGTAAAGTGTTTCGCTGATAAAAGACGTTTCCGTTATGTGCATCTCCGTGACCGATAACGGAAACCCCGTCTTGTTTAGGCTCTAAAACTTTAATTGATCGACTGATGATGTGTTCCAAAGTGTCATCATAGACCTGTCCATTAATGACCCATTGAGCATTCATAACTGCGCTCATAGTTTGAATGTCGTTCGGCAGTGCAATTTTACGATCCATTTCGCCATAAAATCGCTGAAGGCGACCGCCAGTCAAACGATGATAAAACAATTGATGTATAGGTGACAGTGCTGCTTCATATCCTGCTTGAGGCTTAAGTCCATTACAATACAACTCGAACAGGTGTTTATCAGCGTAATTCTGTGCGGCTGTAAGATCGAGGGTTTGGGTTACATTGCCATTTTCTATTGACCACGCAACATCAAACACCGAATCACTATCAATCACGTCGTAAATCAAAAGCTGGCGACCCACCACCGTAGAACTGAAAATAGGCCGAATGATAGGATACCCTGCCTCAGCCAATTGGCTTGCATTATAGTACTCGCTAATCACAGTATCCGGTTCTGTATGGGTCTTAAAAAAGAATCGACTCCCATCCTTTATCGAAAAAAAACCATTAAACGAATTGAGGGAAACCGCTAATGGGCGTAATTCGACTGATACGACATCAGCCGAATAAATTTCACGCAAAAAAGATAACAAGAGTCCTTCAGCCTCATCCTTGTGCTGAAATTGAAGCGACTGTATACGTTGAAGCAAGTCATCAGTCATAAGCCTATAATCGCATTCCGTTTACAGATAGCCATCGCATGAGCCGGGAAGTCCTCATAATTTGCAAGGGTTGTTGTGATACCTTGCAGTTTCGCGTAGCCTTCTCTTGACAAGTAGCCGACTCCACTCCGCTTTAAAAAGTCATGGACACTAACCGAGGAAAAGCTACGTGCGAAACCACCAGTGGGGAGGATCGCATTTAGTCCTAAACAATAATTGGCGATCGGAATCGGTGTCAAGTCGCCAAGTAGAATTTCTCCCGCATTCTGGATTTTATTCAGTATTATGAATGGATCCATAGTAAGAATTTCTAAATGTTCCGGGGCGTAGTCATTCACAAATTGAATCGACTCGGTCAAACTAGAGGTAAGCAAAATACCTCCATAATTCTCTAACACATTCTTGATAAATGCCTGCCGCCACTCTGGCAGCTCCGAAATATAGGATGGGAGTATTTCGAGTATGGCTTGAGCCACTTCACGACTGTGAGTGACAAGTAGTGCCGCCGATTCTGGTCCATGCTCAGCTTCGACAAGTAAATCAAGTGCAGCTAAACGAGGATCCGCATGTTCATCTGTTAAAATAATGGACTCGCTGGGGCCAGCAGGTAAACCTACATCTACTGTTCCATAAAGTAGTCTTTTTGCAGCCGAAACATAACTGCTGCCGGGTCCGATGATTTTACTTACTTTTGGAATGGTTTCAGTCCCAAATGCGAGTGCTGCAATAGCCTGCATCCCACCAACCACATAGACTTCATCGACACCACATATTTCTGCCGCTACAAGTGAACCCGGATCCGGCCTTCCATCTGGTGTAGGCGGCGTTACTACGACGATCTGAGACACCCCAGCTATTTTCGCGGGGGTTGCTAACATCAGCATCACCGAAGGAAATGCGCCTTTGCCACGAGGTACATAGAGACCTGCGCTGGCAACCGGCGTAATGCGCTCGCCAGCCATAACGCCCGGTTGCAGTTCCGTAAACCACATAGCTTCAGGCATTTGCTCTCGATGAAATTTAGTGATGTTATCATGGGCTTGCTCAATAGCCTCAATAACTTCGTGGCTTACTGCCGATCGAGCTGCGTCAAAATCTGATTTAGTAGCACGCAGCATATTAGTCTCGAAATTTTTTGCATCAAATTGTCGGGCATATTGAATAACTGCTGCATCACCGTTGGTGCGCACTTGATTGATCACGTCCTGTGCTAGCGGTAGCAACTGTTGAATATCGGTTTCAGCTCTACGCATTAATCGCGACAGCTGGTCAACCGTAAGCTCACTTAATTCCAAAAACTGAATCATATGCCATTGCTCCCTTTTAACACAGTATTTGCCAATTTATGAAACTTCACGATACTGATTTGCAATCTATCATTATGGGTTTGTTGCTTGACTCAGCAAGGATTTCTAGTCTACAACCTCTGAACGCTGGTGTTTACCGTCCCAGCGAATATCTGGCACAAGAATATGTTTCTTGGCGAGAATTCGTTCGCGGTGCGGGATCAGATCATGCATGATGGTTAAAAGCTCACCCTTTATATTATCGGATGGTTTGTAACCAAGAGCAACAAGATGGTTACGGTCGGGCTTATAGTAATGTTTGTCTGCTTCGTTACGAGGGTTGTCGAAATGTTGGACTTCAACTTCAATTCCGATTTCTTTTGCTGCTTCTTGCACAAGGGAAGCTATGGCTTGAATGCTGTATGTGTCTTCAAATTGATTAAAGACTCGATACTCACACTCTCTAGCTGGGTTCTCAATCGCTATGGTGATACATTGCATAGAGTCACGGAGTGGCAAAAAACCTCTGGTCTGCGAACCGCTGCCAAATAAAGTGAGTGGATGCCCGATAATTGCTTGACAGCAGAAACGGTTAACTGCTGTTCCAAAACATTGATCGAAGTCAAGCCGCGTGCGCAGACGTGGATCATCCCCCATTTCATCAATCTGTGTTCCAAAAACAATGCCTTGCATTATATCTGTAGCTCTTAAATTCCAAATTCGGCATGCAAACATAGTGTTGTTTGAATCGTGAACTTTACTCCAATGATAAAAGCTGTTGGCTTGCCGAGGAAAAGGCAAGTAGTCTGTACGCCCTCGATATTCTACCTCAAAAAAGCCCTCGGGGATGTCAAGATTAGGCGTGCCATATTCGCCCATCGTACCAAGTTTTATTAAATGGGCATTTGGACACACTTCTTTAATGGCCCACAGCAAATTTAAGCTGCCGATTACGTTGTTCTGCTGTGTGAAAACGGAATGTTGTTGGTCAATCATAGAATATGGTGCTGATGGCATTTCAGCGAAATGAACAATGGAATCTGGCTGAAAATCACCAAGAAATGATTTTAGTAAATTGTAATCGAGCAAATTGCCATGTTTGAACACAAGTTTCTGGCCAAATTTCTCCGTCACCGCCTGTATTCGATCCTCAACGGAATAAATCGGTATCGCACTGTGGCTGCCAATATCTTCGACCCATTGTCTGCGGAAGAACATATCAATGCCCGCTACTGTATGCCCCCGAGCCATTAAATATTGGGCGAGTGGCCATCCTAGATATCCATCCACACCTGCAATGAATACTTTCATAGTGGATCCCCAAACAAATTAGCGGTGATGATTTTCACCGCTTCAAATAACAACTTCGCTTCGAAATACGCAAATACTCAAGGTACTAAGCAAGGTTTACAGTTGTTTTAGGTTGAAATGCTTCAATGTAACCTTTAGCTGCTATCAGTTCAGCATTCAGGATGCTACATCCGGCAGCACCTCGAATGGTATTGTGGGACAATGCGACAAATTTATAACCAAGCAGCGGGCATTCTCGCAGCCGGCCTATTGAGGTTGACATTCCATTGCCCGCATTTCGGTCACGGCGTGTCTGTGGACGATCTACCTGTGGCAGATAGTACAAAGGGTGTTCAGGGGCACTTGGCAACTGCGATGCAACATCTGGTGCTCGGAAATCTGTCCACGCAGCAATGACTTCATCCAAACCGGGCTTACTGGTTAATTCAATCGAGATGTTTACCAAATGTCCATCTACAACGGGCACACGGTTGCATGATGCGCTGACAGTGGCTGGCAGCCAATCGATTTGTGAATTGTTATAATTACCCAACATTCTAAGCGTTTCAGTTTCAAGCTTTTGTTCATCACCACTGACATATGGAATCATGTTGTCCAAAATATCGAGTGAGGCAACCCCCGGATACCCTGCTCCACTTACAGCTTGCGCACTCACAATTAGAATTTTGCTGACCCCAAATTGCCTTAGTGGAGCCAGAGCCATCACGACCGGCATAGCAGTACAATTTGAATTCGCAATTATAGCGCCGGTTTTCCAGCCGCGTTTTTCTCGCTGAATATCAATTAGCCGTATGTGATCAGCATTGGCTTCAGGTAGAAGTAATGGAAAGTCTTCCACCATACGGTTGGTTGAAGCATTAGTACAAATAATGTGTCCTGCATTTGCTAATTCGATTTCACGTATATCTGCCGCTTCTTTAGGCAAAGCAGAGAAGATAAGATGAGAGTCAAACTGACCATCAAGGGGTTTAACTATCAAATGTGAAACTGATTCAGGGACGCTGCCATCCAACACCCAATTAGTAATTTCACCATATGGTTGACCAGCGCTTCGGCTTGAGCCGATGACCTCGGCAACATAAAACCACGGGTGATTATCCAAAAGTTGAATAAAACGTTGTCCAACTGCTCCCGTAGCCCCCAATATTGCTACGCCAAGTTTTTGCATATCCATTCCTTACGATTAAATACCTACGGTTTCACGACCTGTTTTGACCGCTGGATAAGAACCAAGCATTTTGACGAACGAAGCACGTTGTAACAATCTAGCCAATGCTTCCTGACAAATAGGATCTTGCCAATGTCCCTCAAAATCAAGGTAGAATACGGGCTCCCACGGGCGATTTCGGCGCGGTCGCGATTCTATTTTGGTGAGGTTTAACCCACGGTTCGCAAATTCACCGATACAGTCATACAAAGCCGCAGGGCGGTGTCGAGTGGCAAAAATTAGAGAGGTTTTGTTATATTCGCCACGTGGTGGGTCATCGTGTCCTAAGACTAAAAACCGCGTAAAGTTAAACGACACATCTTCAATTTGAGTTGCAAGTACATCCAGTTCATATAGACTACCTGCCAATTCACTTGCAATTGCGCCTACTCCTGCTACCGGTTCTGCTGCCAAATCTTTCGCAGATCCTGCAGTATCGTACCAGGGCATCGGTTTCAAATTATGACGGCGCAAAAACTGATCGCATTGTGCAAGAGCTTGAGGATGTGATCGCACCGTCTTCAAATCCTCTATTTTTTGACCGCCAGTAGTAAATAGTGCATGATGAACATGCAAATATACTTCGGCTTGGATTAAAACATCGTAATCCATCAACAATTCATATGCTTGACTCACCGCACCAGCCAAAGCATTTTCAATCGGCATGATGGCATACTTAACTTCATGCGATTGTATAGCCGCAAATAAATCAGACAATGTTTCACAAGGCTTGACATCAACTGAAATACCAAAAAACTGGCGGAGGGCTTGTTCGGAATAAGCCCCATGTATTCCTTGAAATGCGACTGTATCAACTGCCACAATGATGTAACTTTCGATTTAGAGTTTCCATACACCTGATCGGGGAGATAGTAGCATAGGAGCATATACCCGTCAATTACACATCTACACCATCCGTTGACAAGGAAGTTCCAAGAATGATAGACTTTTTATGATTTCGGTCAGTAATATTATGGTGGGGTCACTACTCATGCAGGAAACTCGCCAACACATCTTGGAAATTCTTCAGGATAAGACACAAGCAACCGTTGATGAAATTGTCGTGGAATTGAAAAAACGACGTGGAAGCATCATTACTGCGGTTACCGTGCGTCATCATCTAAGCGAATTGCTCAAAGAACAACTAATTTGCTTATCCCAATTACGGCATCGGAATACTCCCGGACGACCGCAGCAAGTGTATGTGCTTACCGAAGCTGCAATGGCGTATTTTCCAAATAATTATCAACCATTAGCGAATTATTTACTGGGTCAGATAGCAAATTCGGTTCCCTCCTCGCAAATCAACGTTCTTATTGAAGGGGTTGCTGATTGCATGGCCTCCGATGCTAATATTCCTCCCGGTTCGCTTGTTCAACGCTTAGATCATGTCGTAGGTTATCTCAATGAACACGGATATAGTGCCCATTGGGAAAAAAGTCCCGATGGTTACAGCCTGCATACAGCAAACTGCCCCTATCATAGACTTGCAGAAGGCAATCGAATGCTTTGTGAAATGGATATGCGACTAGTAGCCTCATTGTTAGGTGTTGTTCCGCGTCTACAGTCACGTATATCAGACGGCGAATCAACCTGTTCGTACTTTATTCCGGAAGACATTTCACAAGTATCATAATATTTATGACCATTGTCTTTTTAATTGACCGAAATGCATGGATATGTTATACTTTTTCTAAATTCGAGTCACAAATCAGGAGAATATGATCATGTCGGTTATAGAACAAAACTTTCTGCAGACCGAAATCGACATTGCACCGATTTTGTCCGTTAGCCCGTCTGCCGTCGAAGTAATTCGCAATTTGTTGCAACAGCGCAATATCCCCAATCATTCGCTGCGTGTTTTTGTTTCTGGGGGTGGCTGCTCAGGCATGCAGTATGGTATGGCTTTTGAAGAATCCCCTAAGGAATTTGACAAAGTTGTTTCAGTGGACGGTGTTAGCCTCCTTGTCGACTCAACAAGTTTAATGTATTTGCAAGGCGCTACAATTGATTATGTCGACAGTTTGATGGGTGGCGGTTTCCGCATTGAGAATCCAAACGCTGTTTCAAGCTGTGGTTGTGGTAGCTCATTCCGTACAGGTGAGAGCTCTGGGGATGAAACGTCCGGTGGATGTGGTAGCTGTAGTCATTAGTTAGATTAGTATATAAACGAAAGTGCCCTGATTGAGGGCACTTTTTATTTACCGACGCGATGAGCTTACAAATAGCCCCAAGATTCCAAACCCACCCAAGACCAATATAGGGAGAATGGGGGGGATACTTGAAGGCAAATTTATATCAACGATATTTGCGGAAGGTTCTTCAGTGCTGTTAATTAGAGAACCATCCGCCGATTGTGCCGTCCCGTTAATTGGAGCCACGTTTGCTGGGGCGGTAAAAGTGGGTAACGGTATGTCACTTAAATTTGCATTACCATCCACCGGTAAATCGGTATCGATATTTGCCTCCAGAGGTAGGGGGATAATGCCTACCCCGGCAGTCGCAGTCAAAATCCCACCCGGCGTTCGTGTAATGAGCGCAAGCGTAGCACCTATTTGTGCTCCCGCCACATCCGGGGTGGAAGTGCCCACGGTAAGATCAGCTATACCGTTGGTATTGCCGGTTACATTGACAAGTTCGTCAAAAACCCACCCAGTTCCGCTTGGCGACTGATTAAACTGGAATTGATACCAACGGTAGTAACGCCCTAGTACCGCATATTGGTCACCTGCGCGAATTGTTCCTAACCGTTCTGACTCCGGATCAGGTTCTGAGCGGACATTTGCTTCAGTAAGTGCTTCCAAGTAAGCACCGCCCTCCGGTGTTGGACTTCGGACAATCGGTACGTTGTTGGGCTCAACTGGGTTGGTTGGCAGAATAGGTAAAGGGCTTGGCAGACTAAGTAGGACGGGAGTTGCGGTAGGCGCATTTTGCTGTGCTGGCGCCGCGTAAACTTGTCCATTCGTCATCATGAACCAAGATCCAATCAGACCTATTACGATTAAACCGCTTCCGAATTTGTACAATTTCATACTTTCACCATGAAATACGATTAATAGGAGTCAACCGCCCCTGCTCGGCCTCTCGCCGATCACCATTATTAAGCATGTATCCTTGATATTCTTGGTTAGTCAATCCAAAAAATGTCCAGTTACTCATGACAAATGGAGGTGTAGAGTAAGTTTCCTTGCAAATGTCACAATTTACTGGTATCCATTCCCCATTATACCGACGAGCCATATGCATGTGAGTACCGTTTGAAAACCCACCTTCGCATGAAGGATGACCGATTTGATCGCCACGATTTACCGATACGCCGCTTGCCACTCGTCCGGCGCTTGCCATGTGAAGATATAGGATTGTCCAGCCTGTGGTTTCATCCCCATCGCCATCCAAGTCAAGAACCACTACACCATCGGCACTGCGCGTAATCACACCCGGTGCTACAGCGGTAGCCCAAAACTCAGACACGTAACATGCCGCACTGTTTTCTGGTCGATCATCAGGGGGTGCAAAATCAATTGCTGCCCAAGCACTATCACTCCCCCATCCACCATGTGAACCACCCGTAAAAAACCACATTTGCCCTGCCGGAAACGGTAAGGCAAGAATAGGTTGCTCAAGTCCTGTGGGAACCAATATATCAACCGGTCCTAAAAATGGATCTCCAAAAAAACTGGCATAAGTTTTGTATAACCCGTCAATACCAACCGCGAGTAACCATGATGGATAAGTACTTTGCAAACTAAAGAAGTACTGCACCCCGACCGTTCCAGCGTTTAGATTGTTTGCAAATCTTAGCCGTGTACCATCCTCAAATTCAATCGTTTTGGCATCTTTATACTTCCAACCGTAATAACCCGCGTTCAATTGATTGGCTGTCCACGCTAACTGTTTGTACAAGCCACTCCGGTCAATTCCATCGGGCGAAGCAGTTCCTTGGATGGGGAATTTCTTAAAGTTATTTTCTGGATTGCTTTCAGTTAACCACTTTGATCTGTACTCCAAAATACTAAGGAGTAGGCGCGGATCAACACTGAATTCCATTGAAACTCGCTTAATCACATCGACCGAATTCACCAATTTGTCATCGATAGTATCAGTCGCCAGACGTATGTATCCTTGTTGGTTATTGATGAAGGATGTGATGTCAAATGACTGACTATCTGGTCCCCGAACGAGTCTCGCATCGGGTACAATTTCATGTGACGGTGTCTCAGTATTGGGCTCACTGGGCACAAGCAGAACTTGCCCAACTGACAGTAAGTTGGGATCAGTAATATTATTGAGCGTTAGCAGTGTTTCCAATCGTGTATCATGCTGCGATGCAATCCCCGTGAGGGTATCACCCGGCTGCACCACATAGGTTGTGCTACCTGTTAAATTATCTACAACAACTACTGGTGTTGAGGTGGCACTTATTGCTTCTGAGAACTGATCAACGGTAGGTATGAGACTAGCTTCCTGCGAATGTTCGCTTTGAAAAGTAGGTGTTGCCGTGATCACCACTACTTGAGACTGAATTTTTACACAGCCTCCTAGCATCATCATTATGATGTAAATTGCATATCGCCGCATATTAACTGCCCATCATTCCATGCTACCAATTGAGCGTTTGTTATGCCGTATTGTATACTACTCAAACATGATGATAAGATAAAATCATCCTGACAAATGGAACACTCAAGAAATAGGAGCAATAATTGATGGCTACTCAAGCAGAAATCGCTGATATTTTCCCCGTCATGTCATCGCGGTTCATCCCCTCGAAAGCGGAAGGCGTTAATTCGACTATTCAATTCAATTTGAGTGGTGATAATGGCGGGCTCTTTTGGCTAAAAATCGCAGATGGCACCTGCGAGGCCGGACAGGGAGAAGTCGAAAATCCAAAAATGACACTGAAGGCTGCTGCTGAAGATTGGTATGCAGTATCTACAGGGAAAATGGGTGCTATGCAAGCCTTCATGAGCGGGAAAATCAAGATTGAAGGGGATATGGGCATGGCCATGAAACTTCAAACTATGTTTGCGACTGCTTAGCATTGCTTGCCACCGCCCGGTTATGATTCCGGGCGGTGGTGTCCATTGGGCAAAACAAGGACTAAAAATCATCCTCGCCATCAAAATTGAGATCTGCCCCGCTTAAACCAGCATAACCCATGGCGTCTTCGATTGCCTCTAGGAGATCTTCATCCTTTGCTTCTTCAGCATCCTCAGCCATCGCGGTCAACAATCGCATTGCTTGTGATCCGCCAATTTCGCCCAATGACCAAATGGCCACTTGTCGAATCTCTCGTTCATCGATCACTGCCAATTGACCTAAGAGTGGTATTGCTTCTTCTATCTCTAACTCACCGGCGGCACGCGCTGCCTCATATCGGATTTCCGGATCGTCATTGCGGATTTCGCGCAGAACAATTTCATTCCAGTGATCTTCATATGAACGTCCCATTGCGAAAATAGAACTGACCTGCATTAAGTGCTCATCACTGTCATAGGCATCCTGTATGGCCTCAGACACAAAGTCCAAACTGCTGTTAGAGAGTGCTTCTAGAGCACGTCGCCGAATATCGATATGCTCTGACGTATCGTTTAACAAGCCAATTGCAACTTCTTGTGCGTGTACAACTTCCTTTTCAGGAATTTCGCCATATTCACCAAGCAAGATGAAACGCCCTAGTGCGCTGGCTGCTGCTGCACGGACTTCTGTGCTATCGTCACTTTCCGCCATATCCACAAGCCGGGGTAATAAACTAAGCGATTCGTCGGCCCACAGTAAATCAATTGCTGTTGCCCGTACGGTGGCATCGCTATCATCTAGATTGATGGTACCCAATGTTTGATAGTCAAAATCGAGGTTTATCTCGCTTGCATCAGTTAACTCAGCTAGAATCTTTCGCTTGTAAGCCGGGTCAAGCTTGTTCCAATGAGGTTCCAAAAGCCTCATTCCGGCTGTGTCTAAGTCCGAAAGGCCATAATAGAGTGAAGTCGGAACGGTCGCCCCTTCATGCTCATTTAGAGCGCTTATAACTTCATCAATAGAAGGCTTCTCGGCACGTTTTGGACTATCTTCGCTTTGTGTATGTTCTTCTATCATAGGTTGGATCTACCTTTCATTTATCGCGGTAACACATTGGTTACTGGGTTTATCACATCATTTAGTAAAACCAGAACAGAGAGTGAAAGAAGCAGCGCCAATCCAATTAAATGGACAAGCCCTTCTCGTTCCGGCGAGATCGGTTTACCACGAATAATCTCAATGACCACGAATAAAATACGACCGCCATCAAGAGCAGGTATCGGTAACAGATTGAAAAATCCAAGGCTCACACTGATTGTAGCAATGAGCAACAATATTGGAGTTATGCGCTTCTGTGAAATACTCTGCTCAATAAATACTGCGCCAATTTGACTTATGCCCAAAACACTTACAGGCCGTGCTTCCTCAGGGGTAATAGACCCATTCAGTAGTCGAGTTGGTAATTCTACGACGGATGTGATGACATCTCCTACACTTTGGTAGCCGTATTCCACTGCTGTCCCAAGCGATTGCGGAACGTAATCAATTTGTTTCAAGGTGACGAAATCTAAACCCAACGCAGTACTAGAAAGTGTACTGCCGACAATTACCCCCACTGCTCCTTGGTTTTGCGGTGGATTAGCCCGGGGCGTAAGACTGATATCGAGTTCTGATCCATTTCGATTGATAGTTATTGTCACTTCTTTACCGAGATTTGCTTGTATTTTTGCACGGAAATCTTCAACATCCATAACTGTCTTGCCGTTAAATCCAAGTACTTGGTCGCCCGGTTGTATGCCTGCCTGACTTGCTGGCGAGTCTGGGCTTATTCCTGTGATTTGGGTATGTGCTGTAGTCGGACTCGCAACAATTCCATCTGGTGCAGGTACAATAACTTCAAGACTCTGGTTATCTGGCCCACGCAATATACTCAGGTGTAAATCCTGCTTGGACGAGCCGTAAAATTGCGAAAGGAAATCGTCCGAAGTTGCGATTTTTTTACCATCAACTTCGGTTATAATGTCATTGTTCTGTATTCCGGCTTGTGAAAGCACGGAGTTATCACTGACGTTGACGACCTGTATGCTTGCCCCAACAACCTGCTGTATTCCCAATAGGGCAACAATTACAAACAAGATAAATGCCAAAAGGAAATTTGCGCCAGCACCCGCTGCCATAAAGAAAATCCGTGCTAAAGGACTTGCTTCATTAACAGATTTTGCATTTACAATTTTTCGGTCTGTGGCTAACTCATCGCCATATTTGTCATCTTGACGCTTTATGAATTCCTGTCGATCGTGCTCGACGTCTTCATCGCTCAGAGGACGTATCACATCTTCGCCTAATGGTCGTACAAATCCGCCCAACGGTATCCAGTTGAGAGTAAATTCTGTTTCACGCCATGTAAAAAGTTTCCTTACCTTCGGCGGAAACCCTAGGCCAAATTCTAAAATCGTGATCCCTACGGATTTTGCGGCTAAGAAATGCCCTAATTCGTGTATCAGTATCAGCGGCGTAAGGACTACAATAAAAGCGATAATGACTACAAGCGGATTGTTTTCAAACATTGGGCGTATTCCTCACCAATTGATTAGTTGTCACATCATAATTGTGACTTTTAACGTTTAGTATTATAAAGTCAACGACTGACGTAATCAATTGACCTTCACTGATTATTAACCTCGTCAGTCGTAACTAAATATGCGCCACTTCCAGCTCCAGCAGTCCTTATGGCTAGTACTCCAGATATATTTTTCAAACGACTGCTTACTTCTTCCGCATGAATTCTATTACAAATACAATGAACATTTGGCCCGGCATCCAATGTATAGCAAACATCAATGCCTTCTAGCCGCCACTCTGGAATAGCTCGCATAATGGCAACACTTGACGGTTGCCAATAAAATAAAGGGGGTCTGCTTGTCATCATGACAGCGTGCATCAAATTGCTGTCTTCTTCAACTACTGTGGCAAATGTTTGGAAATCTCGATCAAGTAGCGCTTGTTCACATCGGGCTAATCGCTTGTTCGCGTTATGTACGCGTGCCAGTTGCAAATCGCTTGTATCCGCGGATTGGTGACCCTCAGTTGATCCCACCTTTTTATGCGTGTCGCT
>JBBSBS010000138.1:0-14114 GCA_038251045.1 Aggregatilineales bacterium
GAAGCGCGTTACACCGCCTTCGGTTTCATACTCCCATACCATATCGGCTTGATTGACTCCGGTTTGAGGGCGCACAATCGGCGGATAATTGGAGATTTTGACGATCAGGTTGCGTCGTTCTTTGGCAGCCTGACTAATATAGTCTTGCCCTGTCAGCGGATTAATATTTTCCGGATAGCTGAAAGGTCCGTTGGGGGTAGGGGTAGGGCTGGGTGTATCGGTGGGCGTTGATGTTGCGGTAGGGGTAAAAGTAGCGGTTGCTGTGGCGGTAAATGTCGCGGTGGCAGTCGCTGTTTTACTGGGGGTAGCCGTCGGCCCAGCCGGAGTGTTGGTTGCGAAATCAAAAGAAGTGGGCTTGGGTGTGTTGGTTCCGGGCAGGGTTACCTGTAGTAGATTTACATGACTCTGGGCAACACCGGGGATGCCAACTACCACTAAAGCAGCCACGACTGTGGTCAATACAAAACCGATTATTCGGCGCATAGTTATCGATAACCTCACGTATTTCGGGTTATAAGCACGGCGGCAAAGTATACGTGCCGGATTCCAACTTGCACAGGGCTATTTCGGAGTGTACGGCAGTGATGTATGATTGCGTAGGTCAATCGTCGTCTAATTCTTATCTTTTAACAGCAGAACACGCTAAACGGGCGTGTACTGTTTATAGCAGGAGGAATTCATGGCAAACCGCCGTATATTGTTGTCTTTAGCGCATCCCGATGATGAGAGTTTTGGTTCTGGTGGGATGATTGCCCGTTATGTTGCTGAAGGGGCGGATGTGTTTTATATCTGCGCGACAAATGGTGATGTGGGTACAGTCGCGCCAGAAAAACTCGCGGGTTATAACTCGATAGCTGAACTGCGTTTAGCTGAACTCGATTGTGCTTCAGAGAAGTTGGGTTTCAAAGAGGTCTTTAAGTTTGGCTACCGTGACAGCGGCATGATGTATTCGGAAACGACTAACGATCCGGTTTGCTTATGGCAAGCGCCGCGTGACGCAGTTGCTAAACGGGTGGTCGAGGTCATTCGAAAGGTTAAACCACAGATTGTTGTTACGTTTAATAAGTATGGTGGTTATGGACACCCAGATCATATTGCTATCCAACGGGCGACGACCGATGCCTTTAAATTGGCGGGTGACCCGACCTATGAAACGGGGCAAGAACCTTACCAACCCCAGAAGCTCTATTACACGGCGTTCCCGGCTTTGATGTTTCGGGTCAATCTGGTGCGGGTACGGCTGCGCGGCGAAGATCCGCGGCATCTGGGAAAGAACAAAGATTTCGATATGCTGGCAATTTTGGAGAATTTGGAACCGATCCATACCAAAGTTGATGTGAAGAATTATCTGGAAGCATGGGATGAGGCCAGTGCCTGCCATGACAGCCAACTGGGCGGTGGGATGCCGCGATTGCCGATGTGGCTTCGCAGAAACTTTCTGAATAACCAGAGCTTTACCCGTGTTCATCCTGCACCGGCATATAATAAGGTAGATGAAACGGATCTTTTTACCGGGGTAAATCTGGATTGAACTATGGCGAGTGAAGCCGCATCCCGCATTGACCGTTTGATGGATGCCATTGATCTGGTCAAGAATGATCAGCGCCGCGAAGCCATTAACATCCTGCGTGAGCTTATCCGCGAGGATAATGATTTTGAGGATGCGTGGTTGTGGATGAGTGTGGCGGTTGAATCGCTTGACCAGAGTTCAATTTGCCTAGACAACGTTTTGCGGGTTAATCCCAAAAATTACAACGCGGCAGGTGCGCTTCACCGCATACGCACGCCCGAAATGGAAATGGAAAAGCGGCGCGGGCGCATACGCATATATCGTGATCTGGCATTTGGGGGGATGTGGCTGCTGGTGGTCGTGCTGCTGTATACGCTGTTGATTACGTTCCTGACAGGAGCGGCGTAGGCAGCGGGGCATAGTGAGCCTCGACGATGCGTTGACCGTCAGGGGTTTGTATCCAACCGATAAAGTCACGAAAACTATTTTGTGGCTCGTTCACGCCAATGATATACAGGTTGGAGCGCAGCGGATAAGTGTTGTCGTAGACGGTAGTACGGGTGGGGCGCACGCCATCAATGGCGAGGGCTTTTACGCTGGCATCCAAATAACTCATGGATACATAACCAATACTATTCGGCATATTGCTCACACTGCTGACCATCGCGGCACTTGATGGTGCGAGTTGAGCAGATTTGGTCGTCATGCGTTCACCGAGTAACAACTTCTCAAATTCAGTACGGGTGCTGCTGCCATCTTCCCGACTAAGGACTGTTAGGGGTGTATCCAAGCCTCCGAATTCTCCCCAACGCGCCACATGCCCCAGATAAATACTGCGTAGTTCTTCGCTGGTCAGGCTGTCCACCGGATTTTGCGGATAGGTAATGACGGCGATACCATCCTGACCGATAGGCCATGCCAGCGTCCCGTCATCATCCGGTAGATGGTTAGACAGTAGATAACTGTCCGAGTTCAGGCTGAGTTGTTCCATCATCGTTTGGAAGTTGCCGGAGGTGGTTTCAAAACTGATATTGGGGTGCGTTGTGCTGTAGTGGCTGGTGAGATCGCGCAGGAGGGGAATGGCAGCGGTTGTGGCATACAGTCGCAGCACTACCGCGCCATGAGTCGGCGTTGAAGCGGGCGCTACTGGTGTACTACAACTTACCAGCGCGAACGTGACCATGACCAGAGTGTGCTTAGGCCGCCACATGCTGTCATCTTACCTTGATTGTATTCCGGTAGCGCTCTAAGAAGGCATCCGAATACGCTTTTAAATCTCCACTAATGATGGCCTCACGCATGGCTTCCATATGTCGGATCAGGAAGCGGATGTTATGGATACTGAGTAAATACGCGCCGAGGATTTCCTCTGCTTTCAACAAATGACGGATATAAGCGCGTGTAAAGTTCTGGCAGCAGTAGCAGTCACAATCGGGGTCAACCGGTGCGGGGTCGGTGGCGTGGATGGCATTTTGCATATTGATGCGCCCGTTGGGGGTGAGAGCCGCGCCGTGCCGTGCTAGACGCGTTGGAATAACACAGTCGAAAATATCGACACCGCGCATGACACTGTTGGACAAATCATCCGGTTCGCCAACACCCATCAGGTAGCGCGGCTTATTCGTTGGCAGCAGTGGTTCGGTAAAATCTAGCGCGGCAATCATTTCGGATTTGGTTTCGCCAACTGCCAGTCCGCCAATGGCGTAGCCGGGGAAGTTCATGTTACTGAGGAAGGCGGCTGACTTTGCCCGTTGATCTTCAAAGATGCCACCTTGCACGATCCCGAATAAGGCTTGCTTGTCGTCTGATTGATGTGCCTCGCGGCAGCGCAGCGCCCATGCGTTGGTGCGCTCGACAGCGCGTTCGACCACATCCCTATCGGTTGGCGTAGGGCATTGGTCGAAGCACATGATAATGTCTGCGCCCAGATTTTCTTGAATCTTCATTGAGCTTTCGGGCGTAAAACGATGTTTGCTGCCGTCAATATGGCTGCGAAAGGTTACGCCGTCATCATCAATTTTGTTGATCTTTGCCAGACTAAAGACCTGAAAGCCACCTGAGTCGGTTAACATTGGCCCCGGCCACTGCATGAATTCGTGTAAGCCGCCCATCTGTCGTACTAGTTCGGATGTTGGGCGTAAATGCAGGTGATAGGTGTTCGCCAGAATTAGGGATGCTTTCAGCTCATGTAAGTCACGTGGAGGAACGGCTTTCACAGTTGCCTGTGTGCCAACCGGCGCAAAAACGGGAGTCGGGATATCGCCGTGGGGAGTATGCAGAATCCCCGCGCGGGCGCGTCCTCGCGTCTTAATTATTTCAAACTCAAATGACATTTAAGTGTGTTTCCTGTAAAGACCATGCTATTATAACATATGAGCCTAAAGTGAATTCTTTTCCGGTCAGGATACTGAATTTTGATAAGTCTTTACGACATTCTTGAGTCCTCCAACGGACAATTGTTTGGTGAAGCAGCCGCGCATATTTTCTCGGATTTTTGTTTTGACCCGCGACACGCCGCTGAATCACAGTTATTTGTTGCCTTGAAAACAGAACGCGGTGATACGCATCAGTTCATGCGTGAGGCAGTCGAACACGGTGTAACCGGAATCCTGTGTACCCATCCACCTGATTTCGACACAGAAGAAATTTCGGTCGTGTTGGTGCGTGACACCGAAGCTGCCCTGATGAACTGGACGCGTTACATGCTCCATAAAATCGGCGCACAGGTCGTTTGCGTATCTGGTACAGCAGGAAAATCATTAGCAGTTGAAGCCATCAGTCAGGTACTTTCAACCCAATATAAAGTTTTACATGGCGTGGATTCGGATTTACCCGGTCGGCTGGAGCTACCAGCTACTTTAGCTCACCTCGCACCCGATCATCAATTTGTCGTGTTAGAACTGGACGTGACGCGCCCCGGTATGATGAGTGAAATTGTACAGGTGGTACAGCCGGATGTGGTGGTACTACCCAGTTTGGGGCCGGTGGTCAGTGATGGATTCGCTAATCTGGATGAAATTATTGCCGAAAATCGCTTGCTTTTGGATCGCTTGTCACCGACAAGTCTGGCGGTACTGAATGCAGATGATGGGTCATCGGCTAAATTGTTGGAGGCGACGCGCGCCCGCGCTTTAACTTTCGGGGTTGAAAGTTTTGGCGCAGATGTTATTGCTTATAACGTGCTTAACGGCGTGGATAAAACCGGTTTCGATTTACGTTATGGTGTGGAACGGCATGTCGGTCGCTGGATACCGTGGTTGGGCAAACACCAGATTGGGGCGGCATTGGCAGCGCTGTGTGTCGGCCTTCATTATGATGTGTCGCTTGATGACGGCCTGAGGGCGCTGATTGATTTGCCGTATTTATCGGGACGCATGAATCCGCTGAACGGCCTCAAAAACAGCTTGATGATCGATGATACGCATAGTGCTACCCCGCAATCAATGATGGCTGCGCTGGATTGGTTACAAGCCACGAACGCCCTACAATCGCTGGAGGGGCATCAACGGGTGATCTTTGTCATGGGCGATATGGATCATCTCGGCAGTCATGTCGGGCAATCTCACCGGATGATCGGTCAGCGCGCTTCACAAATCGCTGATGTGTTCATTACTGAAGGCACGGAAGCGGCACTTGCGGGGCGGGCGGCACTCGACAGCAGCATGAATCCCCGTCAGGTCACCATGACCTATAGTATTCAGGATGCGGTACAGGCCATCCGTGAACGTTACAGTTTAAATGAACATGATATTTTACTGGTCACTGGTGGGAAAGCCGCGCGGATGGAATTGGTTGTGAGTTCGCTGCTTAAAGACGAACGCGATCAGATATTATTAACCCGTCAGGATGCCCTGAGTGAAACCGCTGTTCTTACTCAACCCTCACAGCTCAATTGGGTCGAAATGGATTTGGATGCACTAGCAACCAATGTGCGAAGCATGAAGAATATCGTTGGTGAGGCGGTAACCTTGATGGCGGTCGTCAAGGCGGATGCTTATGGACACGGCGCAGTAGCTGTGGCCCGTACCGCTTTGCTCAATGGGGCGGAGTATCTGGCTGTCAGTTCAGTGACCGAGGCGCTGCAATTGCGCGAGGCCGGGTTGGATGCACCGATTCTGGTGTTGAATTATACGCCGCTCAGTACCATCCGGCAGGCCATTCGCCAACGGTTGACCGTCACTATTTATGATCTGGATATGGCACGCACGTTTGACCGTGCTGCCCGTGAATTAGGCGAGCGTTTGTCGGTACACGTTAAGATTGATACCGGAATGGGGCGTTTGGGTGTCATGCCCAAAGAGGCCATGAATCTTTTCCGGCATATTCTGAATCTGAAGTCGTTGGATGTGGAAGGGGTATATACCCATTTCTCGTCAGCGGATGAAGAACCGCAGTACACCGCTTACCAGCTCAAAACGTTTAAAGATTTGCTGAAACCGCTCCGTGCTTCTGGTTTCAGCTTCCGTTATACCCATGCTGCTAATTCAGCTGCGACACTGGACTCGGACGAGAACCATTTCAATATGGTACGGGTAGGGTTGGCTATTTATGGGCTGGTGCCATCGCCGGCGGTGCCACTGCCGCCAGAGTTTCGTCCTGTGTTGTCGTGGAAAACCGTTGTGGCACAGGTGAAAACCCTGCCGCCGGGGCATCCAGTGGGTTACGGGCGCACCTATTACACGGATGGCGAAGAACGGATTGCTATATTACCGGTGGGT
Source organism: Aggregatilineales bacterium (assembly GCA_038251045.1). Taxonomy (GTDB): domain Bacteria; phylum Chloroflexota; class Anaerolineae; order Aggregatilineales; family Phototrophicaceae; genus CFX2. The sequence continues at coordinate 6,229 of JBBSBS010000138.1, forward strand.
TTTGCGGACGGCTTCCGCCGTGCACCGAATACATGGCGTGACGTGCTGGTTCATGGACAACGCGCACCGGTGATTGGTCGCGTCAGTATGGAAAAGGTTGCCATCAATGTGACGCATATCCCCGGCGTGAGCGTGGCAGACGAGGTTGTATTGTTAGGGCGACAGGGCGACGATGAAATTACCGCCGAAGAAATCGCTAAACAACTTGGTACAAGCAACTATGAAGTGGTGACCAATATTTTGCCGCGCATCCCGCGTCACTAATCACGCGCCCAAACGTTGGCTAATATCGCTCACCATCAACCCAATATTTGTTCCGTAAGCATAGCGGGCAACTAATTTGCCATCACGGTCAATCAGAAATGGATTGGGCGTGTGTGATACCGAGTAATCGGTTTGGGTGGTGCTGCCTTCGCGGGGAACCTTAATAAATTGTAAGTCGTAATCATTCTTGATTTGCTCAAACACTTTTATATCACCGGCTAGTCCCGTAATCGATGGGTCAAAGCGCGTTAAATAGTCACCGATAACGGCAGGCGTATCACGCTGCGGGTCTACGCTGATAAACAGAAAGGCCATCTGGTTAGCCTGATCGCCTAATTTCTGGCGGATTTGTTGAAACTGGAACAGGGTAATCGGGCAAATATCCTCACAGTTGGTAAACCCAAAAAACATCAGCACCATTTTGCCCCGATAATCACTTAAGCTGGTGGGTTTGCCTGTTTGGTCAATCAGGGTAAAATCTTGCAAATTTTGCGGCGGGCTAATGGCCTGCACGCCGTCGTAATTTTCGGATAGATCGACCGTGGGTGTGCCGAGTGTGCGCGGACGGTTGGTTAATGCATACAGCACGACGAATGTGGCGACGATGCCAACCAGTAATGTGCCCAGCAAGACAAGCCTGTTGTTAACGGGTGGCTGGTGTATGGTGTTGTCAGACATCTGGGTGGGTAACCTCTAAAAAACAGTATAATACAGGGCAATATTTTAACCCATTTTCATGAAAATATCGTGAGAAATGTCCGGTTTTCAAATTACAATTTCATGTTATACTCTCGCGTGATGCTTGTGAAGATTGGAGCAAAGCCCGATGCGAAATTTCCAACTCCTTGATGTCGTCACGTTCGAAAATAATGCAAGCACGATTCAATTCACAACTGAAGAATCACTTATTGCCAAGCCTATCGTCACTTTTCAGCGTGAAGGTGGTTATGTTGCATTCTCGGCAGCATATGGGCCGTTTGAAATCGCCATCCGACCCCGTTTTCAAGAACTTTCGAGGGTATTGGGACGGTTACATGCGGTTGAAGGTTTGCAAATGACGCGACAGGTTGGCACAGGGCAGGCGTATCTGGCGGTTGGTCTGAAACCAGACGGCACATTATTGTTACGCCCGACAATTGTTGGCGACGCTACCGGTCACCTCAATTTGAATTTAGCACTCAGTAACGCCGCACGTCAGGCCTTATTTGAATGGCTTCCGGCAGACGCGGATTAGTAGCACAGTTCTAATCTGGTCTATGATGTGAAGATCAACCTCGTCTGTAAATTGTGTTGCGTATCGTTTGTAGCTTCGGTACAATGAAGTGCGATAATTTAATATCAGCCTGTGAAGAGAGTTCCAGTATTTTAGGAACACCGAAGGGGCAAGTCGCCGGGTGATGCTAGCCGGACGATGAAACTCTCAGGTTCAAGGATTCGCGGGTTGTTCTCTCTGGAAGTAGACTGACAGAGCGTACAGCAAACATAGCTGTGCGCTCTTTTTGTTCATGATTGAGGAGGCTTTATAACATGGCTGAGATCAAGACCCCGTCCGAATTGAAATACACTAAAAATGATGAATGGTTAAAGATTGAAGGTGATACCGCCACGATTGGCATCAGTGATTATGCGCAGGATGCCCTGAATGACATTGTTTATGTTGAGTTTCCGGAGGTAGGCGCGACCTTAAAACAGGGTGCGACTTTTGGTGTGGTCGAGTCGGTCAAGGCGGCATCCGATGTGTTCATGCCGATTGGCGGGACGGTCACTGAAGTCAATAAATTATTGGAAGACACCCCTGAAACCCTCAATACAGATCCGTATGAAAAAGGCTGGCTGATTAAGATCAAGGTTGCTGATGCTGCCGAAGCCAGCGCCCTCATGGATGCTGCTGCTTACATCGAATTTTGCGCCAGTCGCTAGTCGAATACGCCCTTGATTCGCCCGTTGTTGCGTTCAGTCAAATGGACATAATAGGAAGATTATGAGTTATACACCGCATACCGATTTGGAGCGGCAGCAAATGTTGGCTGCCATCGGCGTGACGACCATCGAAGACCTTTTCGAGGCTGTCCCGTCCAGTCACCGTTTTCCCACACTTGACCTGCCCAAGCCGCTGAGTGAAATGGAAGTTACCGCCGAATTATCGGCGCTGGCAGAGGCGAACGAACATGCCGCTGACTTCGCCATATTTCGTGGCGCAGGGGCATATCATCATTTTATCCCATCTGCTATTGGGCATCTGGTGCTGCGTGGTGAATTTTTGACGGCCTACACGCCGTACCAACCTGAAGTCAGCCAAGGAACTTTGCAAGCCATCTATGAATACCAGAGTATGATGTGTGCGCTCACGGGAATGGATGCTGCTAATGCCAGCCATTATGATGGCGCGACCAGTTTGGCTGAAGCGGTGACGGTGGCGTTGGAAGTCGGGCGGCACAAGCGTACCAAGATTATTCTCAGTCCGGCGATTAATCCCCAGTATCGGGCGGTTGTGCGCACCTATCATCAGGGCAATAATGTCAAAATTGCCGGTGACAGCGGTCGTGCTGATATTGCGGATTTGATCGAAATGTTGGATGACAACACGGCAATGGTCGCGGTGTCTTATCCGAACTTCTTTGGTCAGATTGACGATCTTGTCCATCTCGCGGAAAAAGTACATCAAGCCGGTGCGCTGCTGGTGATGGTTGTTAATCCTACTGCACTCGGCTTGCTTAAATCACCCGGTGAATTGGGTGCGGATATTGTCGTCGGTGAAGGGCAGCCATTGGGCATCCCGCTCAGTTTTGGTGGCCCGTATCTGGGATTCTTTGCCGTTCGTACCGAGTATGTGCGCAAGATCGCAGGACGCATCATTGGCGAGACTGTCGATAAAGAAAACCGCCGCGCTTACGTAATGACCCTGCGTCCGCGCGAGCAGGATATCCGCCGTGAAAAGGCCACCAGCAACATCTGTACCAATCAAGGGTTGATGTCGCTCACGGCTTGTATCTATATGTCTTTGATGGGTAAATATGGGATGCACAAAGTGGCGGAATTGTGTTATCACAAAGCGCATTATGCCGCCCAACAAATCAACGATGTAAAAGGTTTCGTGGTGGACACGAGCAAACCTTTCTTTCATGAATTTGTGGTTAAGTGCCCACGTCCGGTTGCCGAAGTCAATGACAAGCTGATCGAGAAGGGCATCATCGGCGGATATGATTTAGGTGCGGATTATCCCCATTTGAAAGATCATATGCTGATTTGTGTGACTGAGACGAATACCAAAGATGAAATTGACGCGCTGGTTGAAGGCTTAAAGGAAGCGACAACATGAGTGAACCTCTTATTTATGACATGGGCGCAGCCGGACGGCGCGGTGTGCTGCTGCCGGATTGTGATGTGCCAGAGTCGCCGCTGCCAGCCGAACTTTTACGCGATGAATTAGACTTCCCTGAAGTCAGTGAATTGCAAGTCGTGCGTCACTTTACCCGCCTCAGCAATCTCAATTTTGCCATTGATAAAGGCTTCTATCCGCTGGGTTCATGTACCATGAAGTACAACCCCAAGCTGAATGAGGATATGGCGCGACTCCCCGGTCTTGCCCAACTGCACCCGCTGACAGACGCTGAGGGTTCGCAGGGTGCGCTGGCCTTGATGTACAACTTGCAAATGTGGTTGGCAGAAATCAGCGGCTTCAAAGCCGTTAGTCTGACTCCGGCAGCAGGAGCACAGGGTGAATTAGCCGGTATTTTGATGATCCGTAAGTATCATGTGGATCGCGGCGATACCAAGCGTACCAAGATTTTGATCCCCAACAGCGCTCACGGCACAAACCCCGCAACCGTTACGATGGCAGGTTATACCGCTGTTGAACTGCCTGCTGACGAAAATGGCGATGTTGACCTTAAGGCGTTAGTTGAAGCCTGTGATGATACTGTCGCCGGTATGATGATTACCGTACCCAACACCCTCGGCCTGTTCGAGAGCAAGATTATTGATGTCATCAAGGCCGTGCATGATTGCGGCGGCTTGATGTACATGGATGGCGCGAACATGAACGCGCTGCTCGGTGCGGTCAAACCCGGTGAACTGGGCTTTGATGTGATGCACTATAACCTGCACAAGACATTCTCTACGCCGCACGGTGGCGGCGGCCCCGGCAGCGGTCCGGTCGGTGTGGGCGAGAAACTCATTCCATTCCTGCCCGGCCCAATTGTCCAGATTGTCGAAGAAGCCAAAGATGATGACGATGCGCCGCTGTACGGCTGGGTCATGCCCGAAAAATCCATCGGACGCATGAAGTCCTTTCAGGGCAATTTTGGGATGCACGTCCGCGCCTATACCTACATCCGCATTCATGGCGATCAAGGTATCAAAGACATCACCCGTCATGCTGTGCTGAATGCCAATTACATCCGCGTCAAGCTGAACGGGACGTATACCGTGCCCTATGACCGCATCAACGCTCATGAATTCGTGCTGGAAGGTCACTTTGAGGGTGTGGATAACGTCCATGCGCTGGATATTTCCAAGCGCCTAATCGACTACGGATTTCATCCGCCGACAAATTACTTCCCGCTGCTTGTCCACGAGGCACTTATGATCGAGCCGACTGAAACCGAGGACAAAGCCACGCTTGATGAGTTTATCGACGTGATGAAGAAGATTGCGGTGGAAGCCCACGAGAATCCTGAACTGCTAACAGGTGCGCCGCATAATGCGCCAGTATCGCGCTTGGATGAAGTGCGTGCTGCCAAACAACTGGTGTTGTGCTGTCGTCCGGTTCCGGAGTGGGAAGCACAGTCCAAATCGGTCAAGAAGGATAAGGATACACAGTAGTAGAAATCATAAGGGCGCTGATGAAGCGTCCTTTTCTTTTATCTCAGCGGCATAATCCCCAAAACGGCATTACAATGGGCGTGTGTGCCGAATGAATTAGCTGGATGTTATGGTTGAAACCACCGCCTTACCCAAACGTAAAATCTTCATCAGTTACCGCCGCGCGGATAATCCTGACTTTGTAGAGCGCATCCGTGACTGGTTCGCGTGGAAGTATGGGCGTGACAGCGTGTTCATGGATTTTGATACCATCCCGCCTTTCACACCATTTGCCGATTTTATCCGCGATAAAGTGCGCGAGTGTGATTTACTGGTGGCAATTATTGGTACAAAGTGGCTGGATACCTTGAATGAGCGCGTCAAACATGCCGATGATGAGGATTATGTGCGCACTGAAATCCGGCTGGCGCTTGAACTCAAAAAGCCTATCGCGCCGATTTGCATCAAGAAAGCTGTAATACCGAATGTGCGCGATCTGCCGACTGATTTGCGCCCGATGCTGGATTATAACAGTGCGCACCTCGACTCTGGTCGGCACTTTCTTGATAACATCGACATGATTTTGAGCGCCGTCGAGCACCAGCTAGAACGTTTGGATGCTTGGAAGGTCATGGCACAGGTGCAAACCGTGCAGTTTGATGTCATGACCGCTATTCAGCATTATCAAGATGCGGCGGATCATGCGCAATGGGCAGCGGCAATGGATTGGCTCTCACGCATTCGCGAATCAGGCTTTGCGCCGGATTGGTATCCGCTGGAAGATTATGAGCAAGAGGCGCAGGAAGCGATGCGTTTGCGAGCGGCTGCCGACAAGTATCACTTTATTCGTTCGATGGCGGAACGTGCCATGCGGCGGCCCTCCGAACGTGACCGGGTATGGGCAGCGCTTGAATCTTTCTGGCAAACTTATCCCGGCTATGACCCTGATGATCTCGCCTCGCAGTTTCGTCCGATGCCGGAACTTGACGAGGAGTTGGAGGACTACGCAACCTTGGTACTCACACCGATAATGACCGAAACCGAAAATCTACCCTTCGATATTGATGTGCTGGATGGATTGGAGGCACTGGACGATGCTGCTGCCGAAGCGCTATTTGCGCCGAATGACCTCGCGGCGATTGCATCGACAATTGACACCGATCCACGCACGATTTCCCTCAGTGAAGCCGAGCAATCCGGAATCCTCGACTGGCAGCGCTAATTCAATGTTCCGTTTAGCATCATTAGCGCCGGATGCCCCCAATTCATAGGTATCACGAATCAATCGTTTTGCTGTATCCTGTGTGTTGTGGGCGGGACGCTGCTCACAACAGTACCATTTCTATCAACTAAGGACTTTTTACCCCGTCATGCCTGCTGCTCATCTCGTTCTCCCACAGGGTCGCCGCCGGCGCACGCGTATTTGGCGTGTTATTCGCGCCGCTTATCGCGATACCGCCGCATTATGGAGTGAGTTCCGCCTGCCGATGCTGGCGTTTTTGGTGCTTGTGGTCGGTGGAGGCTGGTTATACGGCGAGTTGATGGTATTAGCGGGTTATCCTCGCGTACCGTATCAGCATTTGCCATTTTACATCCTCGAAATGATGGTTTTGCAACCGCCACCAGTAGATGATGTACCGGTTCAACTTTATCTGATTATTTTCTGGTACGTTGTGCCAGTCTTGGGTGTTTTGATTGTCGGGCGCGGCGCAGCCGATTTCGTCCGCCTATTTTTTGACCGCAGTGAACGGCGTAGTGCCTGGGAGGAAGCTGTGGCTTCGACCTACCGTAATCATGTCATTATTCTGGGTGTGGGTCATGTTGGCCTGCGAGTCGCCCGTGCGCTTGTTGGTATGGGCTTTGATGTGGTCGCTATTGACCAGAAGCTCAAGCCGGATGCGGATAACGAATTAGCCGCGCTTGGGATTCCTGTTATTAGCAGCGACGGTCGCAATCCGCAGGCTCTCGAACAGGCCGGGCTGCGTTATGCACAGGCATTTCTTGCCTGTACCTCCAGCGACCAGACCAATTTGGAAGTCATTATGCGCGCCCGTGATATGAACCCTGATGTGCGGATTGTCGCCCGCATGTGGGATGATACATACGCCAAGCAGATGAAGAATTTTATGGGTGTGGATGCGGTTCACAGCGCTTCTGATTTAGCTGCACCGGTCTTTGCAGGAGCGGCAGTTGGTGTAGAAATCACACAAACCCTTCAGATCGCGGGGGTTGAATACAGCATGATCCGCCTGCAAGTCGAGCCGGGTTCGTTCCTCGATGGTGGAACGATTGGTTCGTTACAGGATGCTAACGACATGGATATTGTGCTGCACGGGCGCAATGGAGCAGTTGAGGTGCAGCCATCCAGTGATGTAGCGGTGCATGGCGGGGATACGCTGGTTCTTTTTGCCCGCCATGCACGGGTTATCACCATTGTTGAGCGTAACCAGAAGACCCGTGCTGCACGTTAGAATTGGTCGCGCGAGTTGTATGGTTTAAAACATTCAATCGTTTACGAGAGGTGCGTGAAAGCACCGCGTAATATTTGTTGTAGTGATAGGAGGTGTATAACGCACCAGCCATCACGTCAATCCACGTTTTCCGGCCCATTCTTGCGGTAACGTCGAATAAATGCATAAATCACATCCGCGTCAACGGTGTCCATTTTTAGCAGTTGTCTCCATGCCGCGACCGCAACCGGACTATCATTTTGTGGACGTGGCTCCACGATGATATGCGATGGATACTTGCTGGCGATGTCCAGCAGCTGGTTGATAATTTCCTGATTCGTCGTGTCTTTGTATGAAAGCCAGATGCCA
>JBBSBS010000139.1:0-13929 GCA_038251045.1 Aggregatilineales bacterium
AAGTAATGCAAACTTCTACCCATAAAGGCTTATCAAAATGATCCATCGTCGCTTGTTCAACGCCAACACTCCACCCCCACCCGTCTGCCAATAATCTGGCGGACAGGCTGGATCAGCAGCGTGTAGATAACACGACACGTTGTTTTGCCCTGCCACATCCCCGCCCCGTTTTCCACATTTTCGCGCATATTCAATAACATATTGAGGAAATCTCTTTCATGGAAAGCTTATCTCTTTCGGGCGCAGGGCAGCGCCGTGGCTTTGGGATGGTGGCATTAGCAGGGATATTGTGGGGAACCATCGGCCCGGCTACACAGGTCATCTTTGGTTTATCCAGTACGACACCTCTTTCGGTCAGTTTCTTTAGGGTAGCATTTGCTACGCCGATTTTATTTGTGGCTTGCTGGTGGCTGTTAGGCGCGAAAAGTGTGCGCATTCAGCGGCGTGATCTGGGCATCATGATGCTGATCGGTATCTTTACGGGACTTAGCCAAACGGCTTATCTGATTGCTATTCCATTGGCAGGCGTGACGATCCCCACATTGGTTGGGGTGTGTACCGCACCGGTCTCAGTAGCGCTAGTTTCGGTGTTATTCCACTTCGAGCCATTTAACAAGAAAATCATGCTGGCATTGGGCTGTGCGCTGATTGGTACGGTCTTGGTAGTGGGAATCGAACTGGGCATAGAACTGCCGCATAATGCATTGATTGGTGTACTCTTTTCGGTCGCATCCGGTTTGACATACGCGGGGGCAATTGTGTGCGGTCGGTTTATCGCTAACCGCGCCCATCCCATGCAAATTAACGCAGTTGGTTTCGCCACCAGTGCGGTGATGCTGTTCATCATCGCACAGCTAACAGGCGGGTTAAAGTTGGGATATCCGGCAGAGGGATGGCTGCTGCTCCTGTATCTGGCGGCAGTTCCGACGGTAATGGGATACGGATTGTTTATGGCGGGCATGAAAACCACACCGGCGACCATCACGGGTATTATTACCCTTCTGGAACCTGTAGCTGCCGCTTTTCTGGCAGCAATACTGTTTGGTGAACGATTGACGGCAGCGGGCATCTTCGGCGCGGTCCTGCTGTTGGGCGCGATACTAGTGCTTGCACGAAGCGATTGAGACAGAGACTACGTTGATGAGAGAATCACTCTCTCCCCAATGAAAACTTATATCATTCATGAGATTTGAGTAAAAGGACGCAAGATGACAGACACCAATAAGAACCAACTACACCCGCTGGACGCATTGACCGCTTCGCCCAATCATCACCACTTGCTGTTGGAAAACGATAAGGTGCGGGTAGTCGAAACGTTGATTCCGGCAGGCGAGCGCACGACGATTCATACCCACCAATGGGCGGGGGTTTTGCATGTGATGAGTTGGAGTCATTTCGTGCGGCGGGATGACAAGGACAACATTCTGGTGGACTCGCGCACGGTTGAAGCGCTCCAGAATCCGGCTGAAGTGATGTGGGGCGCGGCATTGGCTCCGCACTCGCTGGAAAATGTCGGGGATAAAACGCTGCGGATTGTGGCGGTCGAGTTGAAAGAATAGCGGACGAAAATCTTCCGCAGATTCAAGTTGTCACTTGACTGGTTATTTTTATCCGGATAAAATTACCCTATTCATTAAAATGATAAGGGAAGCCAGTGCAATGACCGATATACGTTCCAATTCCTACACCTGTTTTGATGGTGATCGGCGCATCGCAACGGGTACGCTGCAAGCCGTTGCCAAAGTGGTCAAAGAGAGTATCGAACAGAGCGCATCCGCCTCGATATTGATTTTCGACAACAGCACCGGACGCTTAGTCGATATTGATATACAAGATTCTGATGAACATCTCGCACCAGAACACGGGCTTGACTCCAGTTTGGAAGCTGACAGCACACTGGGCCGCGGTCGTGGTCGCCCGAAATTGGGTGTCGTCCCGCGCGAAGTAACGTTGCTGCCGCGTCATTGGGAATGGCTGGCGACACAACCGGGGGGTGCGTCTGTCACCCTGCGTAAACTGGTTGAGGAAGCACGGCGAGCCAACCGGGACAAAGACAGAATCCGCAAAGCGCAGGAATGTGCTTACGCCTTCATCGCGGCAATGGCTGGCAACCTGACCGATTTTGAAGAAGCCTCACGCGCATTGTTCGCAAACGACCCCATACGTTTCAAAGAATACACCACCACATGGCCTGATGACGTGCGCGACCATGCCATTTTGCTGGCATTCGGTGATGACACTACCGTTTCACCACAGGAAAGTTGACAAAAGGACTGTATCCAAATGACTATTTCTTATCTCGAACCCACCCAAACAGCCGGACGCGACTTGATTATGCGCCAGCTTAAAGGCAGTGTCATCATGCTGAATCTGATGCGTTTTCGCGAGGTTGCCGATTATTCGGCAACTCCGGCCTTAGCCCCCAGCAGCGCGATTAGCGGCGCGGCGGCTTTTCAGTTGTACATCGACCACACCTTGCCATATCTGCGTGAAACAGGCGGTGATCTGTTATTTTTAGGGGCGGGTGGTGCGTTCCTGATTGGGCCGGAAGCCGAACGTTGGGATATGGCTATGCTGGTGAAGCAGGAAAGTGTGGAGTCATTTTTGGCGTTCGCCTCGCATGAACCGTATCTGGCAGGTATCGGACATCGTACCGCGGCCTTAGAAGATTCGCGGCTGCTGCCCCTGACGGAAATCAATACAGCCATCAGCTAACGGACTGAATCAAAAGCGCCCTCAAATATAACCTATTGAGGGCGCTTTATGTGATCTGTTACGAACGGTGCCTGTTAGCCCATCGCGGGTTGAATCATCGGCGGTTGAACGGGCTGCCACACGCTGGCGGCGGGCAAATAACCAGCGTTTTCGATCATCATTTCGACACCATAACCGGCACAGTCAAAATCCTCAAGGTAATTGGGGATAATGTGCATCGGCTTGAAGCCCATTTTAATTTGCTTCGACAGGTTGTTATCGAAGCGGCGGCCTGCGATAACATCTGCCACGTACTCTTCGACCGGCACAGTGTTTACGACGGTGTGATAGCCCACGATGGCGCTACCAGCAACCATACCGCGCAGATTTAACCGTCGCAGTGTATCCATGCGAGCGTTGGTTAAGCGTTTGCCAATACCCATACCCTGATAAGCCGGATGAACCGCCGACTCGACACCATAGAGCCACTCACCATCGGGGGCATGGGTCGTCAGCCAACCATTACCGATCAATTCCCACCACGAAGTCAACATCGGTTGGCGCGGGTCAAAGTGGATGCGCATACTGACGGTCAACCCGACAACGGTATCGGTCGTGGTATCTACCGCCACAAATTGGCCTTCAGGGAATACTTCAAGATGCTTCCGAAAATGAGCCTCGTAAAAGGAATATTCATCTTCATTCTGTGGGTCGATGTGGTAAACGGCTGCCATCAGCGCCTCCATTTGCGCGGCATAATGTGCCGCACTGGGGACGATCTGAATAGTGTTGCTACTGGCAGGCTCTTCTTGGCTTAACATGATTCTTTCCTTATGGGCATGATCTACACAAATGTTTTGGGTAGGGATTTGCCAGCGGCAAACCCCTACAGGGTCAGTTCTCATTATTTGATCTGTTAGGCGGTGCGCGGCATCAACGGTGCAGGCATAGGCCGTATCACCGGGGCGCGACGCGCAGGCACAGCAGCCGGATGTGTACGGCGCAACGGGCGATAATCGGGGTTATCCCAGACGATCTCCACACCGTAGTTACCACAGCTTTGATCATTGGTGTAATTCGGAATCAGGCCGTGAACCTTAAAGCCCTTCCGAAGTTGTTTGCTCAGGTTAGTGTCAAACCGCGTTCCAGCGACCACTTCACGAACATACTGTTCAATCGAAATGTGGTCAGCGACCTTGCCGAAGTCAATTGGGATGCTGCCCGCGACCAGACCGCGCAAATTCAATTTGCGGATCACATCGTAGCGTGCTTCAATCAGCTTGCCGCCAATACCCTGACTGCGATAGTCGTGGAGGACTACTGAGTCCACCCCGTACAGCCATTCGCCTTGTGCGTCATGTGTAGTCAGTCAGCCGTCGTTGGTCAATTCCGCCCACGACATAGCTGCGTCGTGCGTTTTCAAGTCCACGCGCATACTGACGGTCAAGCCAACCACACGGTTGGTGGCCTTGTCCATCGCGACGAACTGTCCTTCGGGGAAAATCGCGAGGTGCTTGCGGAACTTTTCCGCTGTTAGGGCTTCACTATCACCATCAGCCGCAATATCGTCTGCGGTGTAGTTATAAGCCAGTTGGTGGCACATTTCCATCTGCCCCAGTAACTTGACTGAGCTCGGGACGACAGCAAACTGTTTGTCCCGGTTCTGTCTGGGGCGCGTCAGGAACGTGCTCTTTAGGTTGGCGTTCATATTGTCCTCTTTCGATAAAAATTACGATATGCCTGCCGCACTTACCGTGCCGATAGGACTTCTTTTGCTGCACGACCACCGCTGACGTACGCGCCGTGTATGGTGGAAGAGTAGCCGTGCGAGGCGGTGTGTTCACCAGCCCAGTACAGCCGCCCCACCGAACGGGCGAGGTCGTCGCGGGCATCGGGATAACCGGGTATTGCGACGCTGTATGCGCCGCGTGTATAGGGTTCCGCTGTCCAATTCATCAGGTGCATGGCTTCGGCTTGCAGGTCGGGCATATCCAGCTCGATCCGCAGCGTTTCCAGCCCTTTGGCTAAAGCTCCTTCATCACCAAGCGCCATCAGTTCACGCGCCCAATCGCCGGTAGCGAAGGCCGTCCACACCGTTTTGTCGGTATTATGACCAAACGAGGGCGACCACCACATCGGTGGCACGCGGTCAGCAAACAGTGCCGAGATGTCCGGCGGCAGAATAGGCTCACTGAAGCGGTAGATCATTTTCAATCCGGGACCCATCCGCGTATTGCGGATCGCCGCCTGCTTTTCAGCAGGGAGTTCCGGGCTAAAAGTGATCGTGTCCGATTGCAGCACACCTAACGGGATGGCGATAATGATTTGGTCGGCCTCAAATGTGCCGCTGTTCGTCGTCACTTTCACAGCGTCGGCTGACCACTCGATGCGTGTCACCGGCGTATTCAGCCGGATGTCCAGCCCTTCCGCCAGATGCTTCGCCAGCGTGTCGTATCCGTCCATCACACGGAAGTCACCTTTACCGCATGACTCTTCGTTGATTTCGCCTAAGGCCGCTGTCGCACTGATGTACGGCATGGCATCGCCTTCGGCATTCACGAACATACGCTGGGCATAACGCATTTGAGCGTCCGTGAAACCAATGCGCCGTAGATAATGACCGAGGTCTTCATCACCGGGCAGCACAGGTTCGTCCGGCAGATTCCAACTGCGAATCATGTCGAATTGTTCATCCTGCCGCGCATCTTGCATCAGGCAAAGCGAACCATCCGTTAAGCGGACAAGCGAGTCATCAGTTTTACGCCATTCGAGGGTACGGAGTCCGAGCTTACGGACAAGCAGTCACGTCGGAGCCAAATCGCCGTGAATCAGCTCTGCGCCGAGTTCAACGGGGATACCTGCGAAGTCGTAGTCAGTATATAACCGACCACCAATCCGATCACGCGCTTCCAGTATGGTCACAGACTCACCCGCTGTCTGTAAATCAGATGCAGCAGTTAGTCCGGCCATTCCTGCGCCGATCACGAGGGTAGACATAAAACACCTATACTCAATGATGCCAATGAGCGTACAACAAAATCCACTATAACATGCCTTTTTGGGGCTGTCCAGTAGGTCACCCCCCATTTTAGCGGGGTTCTAACAGAGCTTATTAAGGAATAGATGGATCAGCTAGTGGCAAAAAGGTGTAATAAACTCGGTCATTATCACGTCTACACTTCAATAGAATCAAACACCCCGCTTGACAGCTTAAATACTCCTAGAACACAATCTTTACCTTGATCTTTATAAACAAATGTTCTATAATGAGTCTTGAATCGACATTTGTGGTATGATTTTAATGTGGATAAATGTCGGTTATAGCTGTTCAGACCTCGCAGCAATGTGCAGGTAAGGGGTCATGAATACACGCTTGTGTATTTTGCACCCCGCAGTTTGTTCCCAGATCGTCGAATAAGTTTTGAACAGGTGAGCCACTATGCGTTACGTAGGCGGCGATTACGACCAATTTGATGACGATGAAGAAGAAGAGATAGAAGAAGATGATGAACGTGATGATGACGAAGAAAGTAGTTCCTCATCTTCTCAATCACGCGTAAATCCGTTCGGTGGTTCGAGCAGTTCCACCAGCACTTTAGGGAACCGTCCAACGACTGGTTTACCGGGTGCAGGTGCGCGTACCAGTCCCCCTCCCGGTGGCAGTTCGTCATCCGGCGCACGTCCATTCGGTACGGGGAATACAGGCGCACGTCCTTCTTCACCCTCAGGCCCTTCAACATCCAGCGGCGGCAGTTCGCCGTTTAGCAGTGGCGGCAGCCGACCAGCCAGCAGCACCCCCAGCTCGCCCGGTAGTGGTTCGGGGAGTTCATTCGGCAGCGGCAACCGTCCAGCGAGCAGCGGTGGTTCCTCCTTCGGGAGTTCCAGCAGCCCAAGTAGTTCCAGTGGATCATCGCCCTTTGGCAGTGGTAACCGTCCAGCGAGCAGCAGTCCGCCATCATCAGGTTCCAGCAGTTCATCACCCACCAGTCGTCCGGCGAGCAGCAGCGGCTCATCCTTTGGTGGCAGTAGCACTGGTTCGAGTGGCAGTAGTTCTAGCGGGTCATTTGGCGGCAGTTCAAATGCACCCAAGCCAACCAGCGCGCCCGCGAAATCCGATGACAAAAAATCCGGTGGCCTTTTAGGCGGCCTTAGTGGACGTTTCGGCGGCGGTGGCGCTGCTAAAGACAAACCAGCACAGCCCAAAGCACCGGGTGGCGCAAAACCGGGTGGTATGTTGGGCGGTATCACCGGACGTTTCGGCGGCGGTGGCGCTGCTAAAGACAAACCAGCGCAGCCCAAAGCAGCCAGTGGTGGAAAAGCCGGTGGTTTATTGGGCGGCCTCACCGGACGCTTCGGTGGTGGCGGTGACAAAAAACCGGCGGCACCATCAAGCAGTTCGAGCAGTTTCGGCTCCAGCACATCATCGCCGTATGGCAGCACACGCTCCACCGGCACAAACCCGACTGTCGGTAGCTCGCGACCGGGCAGTTCCGGTTCCAGCGGCACATCGCCTTTCGGACAATCAGGGCGTACAGGAGCCTCCTCTACATCCAAAGGGTCAGGGGGCGGCGCATCAAAAGCCGGGCTCGGGCGCTTTCTGCCGTCTTTCCTTAGTGGGGGTGGTGGGACAAGTGCCAAACCTTCACCGAAAACGCGTACCAGTAAAGCCCCCACGTTAGATGATGGTGGTGGTTTATCGCTCGACACCAAACTTGATATTCTGGGCGTGGCGCTGCTGCTGAGTTCTTTAGCGCTCATTTTCAGCCGACTTTCATCAACTGAAGGCAAGCTGACACAAGCCATTAACGGATTTCTGATTGACATCTTCGGATGGGGATCAATTGCCATTCCGGTTGCCATGCTGATGGTCGGTGTATGGCTGATCGCCCGTCATTTCGGTGAAAACGCACCTGTTGTCCCGCGTAAACGGATTATTGGTCTTGTCATCGGCTATATTGCAGTTCTCACGCTCATGAGTTACGTGGATACCTTCAATTTCGTGGGCAGTCGTGCCGTGAGTAATTTTCAGGAACTCAGTATTCAGATGGATTTGTCGCTTAAGGTATACCACACGGGCGGTGGACAAATCGGCTGGGAAATCTACTACTTCTTGGTGGCGAACGTCACCGAGGCAGGCGCATTCTTCATGATTTTGCTGCTGCTGATTATCGGCGCAATGTTTACGTTGGATATTGGCGCGGCGGAATTGGCGATGATTGCCATCAGCAACGTCCGCAGCTTTCAGGATACACGTCAACGACGGGCACAGGCACGCGCCCAAGCGGCAGCCATCTCGCTTGAGCAGTTGACCGCTCAGGCTCCCCCCGCACCGTTGAGTGTGGCGAAAGAAGCAGCACCAGCCTTGCCGAGCGCCCCGCCGGTGGCGGCTTTGCCTGCTGCTCGTGATTTAGCACTTCCGGCAGGCGAACCTGTCCGTGCCGAGCGTCCGATTTCCATCAATATTGGTGGTAAAAAGGAGATCGGTGGGTTTAATGCTGCCGAACTGGAACCTGTTGAACGCGGCACACCCACTACCCCCAACACAACACCTGCTCCAGCAGGCGGTATTGCGGGACGCTTCGGCAGTATGCTGCCCGGTCGCCGTTCAGCGGAACCAGCCATCAATACGGCTAGCGCTGAAACTACACCTGAATCAACTGCTAGACCACCATCCGTTGCCACAACCGCTGCCGCAGCCACAGCAGGGGCAGTTGCCGGAGGTCTCGGTCGGCTGTTCAATCGTGGTGGTAAAGATGATGCCGCCAAGCCAGCTGATAAACCGGCAATAGCCACCTCGCAACCTGCGGCTGCAACCGCCAATGCCAGCAGCGCTGCCATGAGCGCAGCGCCCGCGCCGCTTCGTTCACCTGCAACAGCCCCATCAACATCTGCCCCATCTGCACCAAACAGACCGGATTCAGCACCGACGCGGCTGGGTGATTTGATGAAACCTGCCGGTACTCAATCTCCAGCTGCGCCTCCATCACGTCCAGTATTTTCGTCCGGTGGTGCAAGCTCATCGCCATCGTCCATGTCACCACCTGCCCGTACTTTTGGCAGCAGTGATGCAGCTAAACCGTTTGGCTCACCCGGAATACCGGGAACGGCATCATCGGCTGGGGCGGCTAAACCGCCTGTACCCGCTTCTCCATTGAAGTCATCGCCGTTTGCGTCATCATCCACGCGCCCTGAGGACATAATCGATGATCTGGACGATGATGACGAATTAGACGACAGCACTGAACTTTCAAATTTGCCACCAGCGCAGCCCAAAGGATTGGGCGAACCAATGCCCCGTCAGCAAACCAGCCGTTTTGGTGCGTCCACTTTTGGCGCGAGCAAACCTGCTGATGCGCAGCCTGCCAGTGCTGAACGCATGGGACGGCTGAACGAAATCCGGCAGGGTGGTATGCCTGCTCCTTCATCCGCGAAACCAGACGATCAATCCACGAACAGACCGGCAGCCGCTTCGGCAGCGCCAGCGAATGGAACATCCGCGCCCGCTTCATATAGTGGTGCTAATGGTGCGCCGCGAACCAGCCCTCCGGTAAGTGGTTCTTCGTCAACAGCATCACCAGTCAGCGCGTTCGGGAAGCCCTCTACGCCACCACCCGCACCATCACGATCGGATGTACCACCTGCCGCCGATAAAACACCGCAACCGGCTGCTGCTTTCTGGAAAGACTCAGGTGCGGCTGCGCCAGCACCCGCTAAGTCCTTTGAACCAGAGAAAGCTGAACCGCCGCGTGAGAAAGAACTGCCTGCCGCGCCCTCATTTGGCAAACCGCCTGATCCGGCTGGTGTCAGCATCAACCCCGGTGGTAATGTGGGTATGGCAAGTGCATCACCGACACCCAACAGCACGCCCATCGGTCGCGCACCAGAGATTCCAGTGCGCCAACCGGGAGTTGGCACAACTGCACCGGCAAATATACCGCGCAAAAATAAAGAATGGCGGATGCCGAGCATCAGCCAAGTATTGATGCCCGGTTCTGAAAATGACTTCGACCGTACCGAACTGCTGCGGCGGGCGCACACCATCGAAGAAACGCTGCAAAGCTTTGGCGCACCCGGCAAGGTGGTTGAGGTTAATACAGGGCCGGTAATTACCCAGTTCGGTGTCGAGCCGGATTATCTGGTGACACGCAGCGGTAAGAAAAACCGCGTCAAGGTCGGCGCAATTGCCCAGTTGGATAAAGATTTGCAGTTGGCACTGGGTGCGAAATCGATCCGTATCGAAGCACCTGTACCCGGTAAAGGGTATGTCGGTATCGAAGTGCCAAACGACACGGCATCACTGGTCAGCTTGCGTGATGTGATGGAATCAGACCAATTCAAGAAATTGTTCAACAAGTCGCCGCTGGCAATCGCCTTGGGTCAGAGCGTAGACGGTACACCAATTTCGGCTGATCTGGCTACGATGCCTCATTTGCTGATCGCCGGTACAACGGGTTCTGGTAAATCAGTGTGCGTGAATGCCATCATCACCAGCCTGATCGCCATGAATCCGCCCGACCGTGTCAAGTTCATCATGGTTGACCCCAAGCGCGTCGAGTTGACCGGATACAACGGCATCCCGCATTTAGTCGCGCCAGTTGTTGTCGAACTCGAACGTATCGTCGGTGTGCTCAAATGGGTCACTCGCGAAATGGATGAGCGCTATAAGAAGTTCAGTTTGGCGGGTGCGCGTAATATCGAGGACTATAACAAGCATCTGCCACCTGAAACCGAACAAATGCCGTACATCGTCGTCATTATTGACGAGTTAGCCGATCTGATGATGCTCGCGCCAGATGAAACCGAACGAGTCATCACCCGTATTGCTGCTCTCGCGCGTGCGACGGGTATCCATCTGGTGATCGCCACCCAGCGTCCGTCGGTTGATGTCGTCACGGGTTTGATTAAGGCCAACTTCCCGGCACGTATCGCCTTCGCTGTGGCGGGTGGTGTGGACAGCCGCGTTATCCTTGACCAACCCGGCGCGGAACGTCTGCTGGGTAAAGGGGATATGCTTTACATGAGCGGTGATGCACCGGCAGCGCTGCGTTTGCAGGGTGTGTATGTGTCCGATCAAGAAATTCAGAACATTACCCGTTACTGGAAGTCGCAAATCACTGCGGATGATGTCAGCGCCCGCCCGATCAGCGCCCTTGTGGTGGATAACACGATTGTCGAGCCATCACGCTCGGTAGTGGCAGGCAACGAACGTAGTCAGGCACAGCAAGCGTTCTGGGATACGGATATGAAATCCGGTACCACGACCACAAATGGTGGTAGTGACAGTAGTTCTGATGATCAGGAAGATGTGTTGTATGAAGAAGCGGTTGAGATGGTGCGCCGTCTGGGCAAAGCGTCGGTGTCGCTGCTCCAGCGTCGCCTACGCATCGGCTATACCCGTTCTGCCCGCCTCATCGACCGTATGGAAGAAGAGGGCATCGTCGGTCCGGCAGTCGAAGGCGCGAAACCGCGTGAAGTGCTGACCATGAAGTAAACGGTAAGGGAATGTTGATTGTGGGGCAAGTTCAGTTGGCTTGCCCCTTTTGATTCGAGCTTAAGGCACTTGCGTCCTTGCTGCTTCTGCTTCCGCCTTCAATTTGCGCAACCGTTCTAGCTTAGGCGCAAGAAACTCTGCGTCTATAGGCACAAGCACAATACGCTGCTCGTACGCCTCAATCGCTTCATCATAACGCTTGAGGTCGACATATAAATCACCAAGTTCGCGGTAGTACCGAGCAGCATTTTCAGGATCAAATACGACCAGTAATTCAAAATCCGCAGCCGCTTCAACTTTCTGATCCAAATAATAATAAGCCCACGCCCGACTCCAGAGTGCAGATGTTGAATTCGGATACAGCTCCAAGGCGGTGGTGCAGTCTTGGATGGCAAGGGTATAAGATTTCAACAAATAATACACCCGACAACGCTCGATGTAAGCGAGGGAGAAGTTAGACCGAATGCTAATCGCCTGAGTAAAATCATTGATGGCTAAGTCATACTCGCCCATCTGTTTATAACTAAGACCCCGGTTCTGATAAGCAGCTAAATAAGAAGGGTTTAGCTCGATAGCAATCGAAAGGTTCTTTATCGCTGGTTCGTAATTGTCCTGCTGATAATACACAGTCCCTAAATTGTAAAAGGCATCCGCGTTTGTGGGATCAAGTAATATAGATTGTTCAAAATCGGCTATTGCCCGGTTTGTATCGCCTCTATGTAGATATACGTGTGCGCGGTTGCGATACGCACGCGCAGCATTCGGATCGAGTTGAAGTGCCTGTTGGTAACTCGCAAATGCATCGACATCTCGACCCACATCTTGATACATATTTCCTAATGTGATAATTGCGTCAACGTAATCCGGTTCAATTTCAACCGCATGTTCAAGGTCATCAATAGCTTGGCTATAGTTGCCTATTTCTGAATAAATAATCCCTCGATTATTATAAACCCGTGCATACAGAGGTTCATGATCGAGCACAAAATTATATTCGCGTATTGCCTCGCTGTAGTCGCCGATATCGTAGTAGGCAATTCCACGATTATTATGGGCGGGTAGGTAATAATGATTGCGGCTGATGGCCTCGTCCAATTCCGTAACGGCTTGCCCCTTATCACCTAAAACATCATAAACACGTCCGCGCTCGGTATAAAAGAATAATCGCGTAGGATCAATCAGAATAGCAACACTCAGGTCGATAAGCGCATAGTCGTAGCGCTCCAACTTGGAATATGCTAACCCACGAAAATAATAGATGAGCGCTTTGTCCGCGCTGCCATTCGCATCCGCAAGGCTAAAGGCCTTAACAGCCGCTTCATAATTCTCATGATTCATGTGGATGATACCCAACCGAAAAAACGCTTCCCCATCCATAGGGTTTTTCTCAATTGCAGCCTCTGCTTCTGAGGTCACTTCGGCGTTCAGTGTCTCGGTGTATAGGCTAAACACGTCTTTGCCATTATTGGTGATCGATGCCCAACCTTCCACCGGATACCCGCGCACCCGTATCCATGTGACACCGACAAATACTACCGGTTCACCGATTACATGGACAACGATACCACCCGGCAGATCCGCTAATTTAACAGAGGGAATCGTAGGGGATAGATAGAGTGCCAACTGGCGGGTATCATCACCCAGCACCAATAAATCTTGACCCTGCGTGAACTCAACCTTCGGCGCGGCGAAAACATTCGTGAACGACCCTAACAGCACAATTGCACTGATAAACAGTATATGGATACGTGCGACACGACTTTTAACCATATCTTCACCTTGAATTCACTCAAACAAAAAGAGGGATATGAGTCCCTCTTTCATTATCAACTCGTTATTTAGTTATGCAGCCTTAACTTATCCATCCGTCAAAATCGCATCCACTGCGTTCGCCAGTTCGCGCAGGTTGCTGACCTTATATACACCGCTGGAAACCTGTGCATATTGGTTCATATCACTGTCGCCAGAACCCCACTGGCTTTGCGGCTCCGGGCAGAACCATAACATCCGCCGTGCATGACGCTGCATGTCCTGTGCAATGCCAATCTGCGGGTTGTTGTAATTATTACGCCCATCTCCCAGTACAATGACGGTCGTTTTGCTGCCGACCTTGCTCATGTGGTCACGCTGGAAGGTTTTGAGGCCATTACCCAAATCAGTGCTGTAATAACCGGGTGGATTTTCGTAGAGCACCTGTTGTACAGCCTCTTGCGGCTGTTTTTCCTCAAATATCATGCTGATGTCTACAATGTCACTGATGAACACGAAGCTGTCGGTTTTGGCGACCACATCCTGCAATTCATAGACCAGCGTCAGCAAAAATTCGGCACAGTAACGCATGGATGTGCTAATGTCGCAGATTAGTACCAGCCGCGGTTTAACATGGTGGGAGTGGAATTTCATCTCAATCGGCACACCACCATAACGCATGTTACGGCGCATCATCTTGCGTGGATCCATTTCGCCAGCATTGGCACGTCGTTGGCGAAGTGAGGCACGACTGCGGAGGCGTGCCGCCAACCGCCGGATTTCATCACGGATGGCATCGACTTCACTCTGGTTCAACTGCGAGAAGGGCACATCTAGCAAATCGGGTTTAGGGTCTGGCTCTTTTTCACCCATGCGTTCGGCAAGGGTTGCCCCCGCGTACTGCGAAATCTGCTCGGATAAGCCCTGTGCGTTTTCCTGTAGCTGCTGCCGCAGGTCTTCCAACGCTTCGTCGCTCATGCCCATCGCTTCCAATT
>JBBSBS010000140.1:0-13887 GCA_038251045.1 Aggregatilineales bacterium
ATTGTCGACGTAATTTCGATTCCACACGGTTTCAAAAATCGTATTGGCAAAACGGAAGAATAAGATATTCTGTGCCGTTTCCTTGCCAAGATAGTGATCAATCCGGTATATCTGACTCTCGTCGAAGTGAGAATGAACGATTTTATTTAGCTTGAGCGCCGAATCCAAATCACTGCCGAAAGGCTTCTCGATGACGATACGCCGCCAACCCTTGTTATCTGCGGTCATATCAAGTTGGCCGAGGTTAGTAACAATCTTTGGGTAGAGGCCGGGGGCGACAGATAGATAATAGAGGCGATTGCTTGTGCCATTTTCTTTGGATTCAAGAAACGTTTTGACCTGTGCAAGTTGATCAGGCTGCGCGGCATCTCCGGGCGAGTACCAGATATGTTTGGCGAAACCCGTCCAGAATTTCTCCTTGAAAGTCTCCGCACTGAATTCCTTGACAGCATCATGCATGTCTTTGCGGAATTGCTGATGCGTCATTACGGTTCGTGAGACACCAATAATATTGAATATGTCGGGCAGCCGTTCTTTACGAAAAAGATTGTACAGTGCAGGTATCAACTTGCGCTGCGTTAAATCGCCTGATGCGCCGAAAATGACAATCGTCACTCCATTTGTATCGCCCACAGACCTACTCCTTTTTAATCGCGTGTCCGCCAAACTGGTTGCGCATTGATGCCAGTAGTTTCGCCCCGTAACTTTCGTCTTGGCGGCTGACAAAGCGCATCATCAGCGAGAGGGTAATGACGGGCGCAGGAACATCTTCGTCAATGGCAGCAAAAACTGTCCAACGACCTTCGCCTGAGTCAGCTACCCAATCTTTGATTCCATCCATGTTGGGATTTTCTTTGAGGGCATTGGCTGTCAAATCGAGTAGCCACGACCGAACTACACTGCCATAGCGCCAGAGTTCGGCGATTTGCGCCATATCGAGATTGAATTCTTTCTTGGCACGCATGATTTCAAAGCCTTCGGCATAGGATTGCATCATGCCGTATTCGATACCGTTATGTACCATCTTGACGAAGTGCCCGCTACCCGACGGGCCCATACGTCCCCATCCTAAATCCGGTGCAGGTGCAAGCGTTTCTAGCAGCGGACGAATATGCTCAACTGCTGCTTCTTCGCCCCCGACCATCATGGCATAACCTTCAGCAAGACCCCAAATGCCGCCGCTTGTTCCCACATCAATGAAGTGGAAGCCTTTGGCGGTCAAAGTTTCCCCATGACGGATGGTATCTTTGAAGTTGCTGTTACCGCCATCAATAATCGTGTCGCCGGGTGAAAGTTTTTCAGAGAGGGTGTTAATCATGTCTTCAGTAACTTCTCCCGCAGGCAACATTACCCAGACGACTCGCGGTGCTTGCAGCTTACTCACAAGGTCATCAATCGTTGTTGAAGCGACAGCGCCTGCTTCCACTGCTTCTTGAACAGGTTGCTGACTGCGATTCCATACAACAACTTCATGTCCGCCGCGCAGCAGTCGCTTAACCATGTTGCCACCCATACGCCCTAAACCTACCATTGCGAATTTCATATGCCAGCCTTTCGTATTATGAACTTTGCTTTTGCAATTGCCGTGTTCCACTGGTGGAAGCGACAATAACTTCGCTTACCAGCCGAATAAATAAACCATGTTCAACGATTCCAGCACGCTGCTTGAGTTGTTCTGCTAATCCGGATGGATCAGCCATCGCACCGAAATTGCAATCAAAGATTAGATTTCCTTGATCGGTATAAAATGGTGTGCCATCCGGTTTGTTGCGAATTGTGACCGCCGCTCCCAAATTTTCCAGATAAGCTCGTTGTGAACCATTGCCAAAAGGAATGACTTCAACCGGTACTGCCCATTTGGTGCCCAGCGCCGGAGAAAGTTTTGATTCATCTACGATGATGATTTCACGTTTACTGGCCTGAGCGACAATTTTTTCGCGCAGTAGTGCGCCGCCCCCACCTTTGATGACATCGAAATTCGGTGCGACTTCGTCCGCGCCATCAATCGTTAAATCGATTACTGGATGGTTCTCAAGTGTTGTCAGAGGAATATTCAGTTGCCGTGCTTCTGCTTCCGTATGGGCAGAGCATGGAACGGCGAGAATATTGGTCAATTGTTTGTTTTGGAGCAGTTCAGCGATACGTCGTGTTGCCCAAATTGCAGTTGAGCCGTGTCCTAATCCGATGATCATTCCGGACTCGACAAATTCTACGGCGCGTTCTGCTGCGTGCCGTTTGAGAAGTGTTGTGTCCATTGATTTTAACTCGCTAACACTGACGCTGCCATCGCCGCCCCGACGATTCCGGCATCATTTAGTAGTTGGGCTGGCACAACTTGGGCATGGGCTGTGTGAATATTGGGAAGAAATTTGTCAGCCTTTTTACTGACCCCGCCACCTATGATGAACAGATCGGGCGAGAAGAGATACTCCACCCGCTGGATATACTCGTTTACCCGTTCGCCCCATTTGTCCCAATCCATATCTTTTTCTTGACGAATGCGGTCGGAAGCACGATCTTCTGCGTCCTTGCCGCGAATTTCCAGATGCCCAAGTTCGGTATTTGGCAGTAGAAGCCCTTTATTAAATATGGCGCTGCCGATTCCGGTTCCAAGCGTTAACATGATAATTACGCCTTCATTGCCCCGTCCCGCACCAAATTGCATTTCGGCAATCCCCGCTGCATCGGCATCGTTAATCAGAATGGTAGGGCATTTAGTTTTCTTTTGGATGAGGGTTTGCCCATCTGTGCCAATCCAGCTATCGTCAACATTTGCGGCGCTTTCGACAACCCCCCTCCGTACTATTGCCGGGAAGGTGCAGCCAATGGGGCCTTTCCATTGAAAATTCTTGACAATTTCTTTAACGACATCGGCTACTGCTTCTGGTACAGACGGGCTAGGTGTAGGGATGCGTAATCGTTCGGTGAGCATTTCGCCGCTATCTATTTCAACAGGTGCGCCTTTGATGCCAGATCCGCCAATATCAATACCAAGAATTTGCATCGTTTGTTCTCCTAAGTAGAGATCGTGAAATTAGTAAGTTGGTTTGAATATAGCAGTTGCCCTGCTTTCTCACCACTTCTAGTGCCTTTCTAATCACCCGTAGACTGCTGAATAAGTTTAGCGACTAGAGCCGTCCATCCCGTTTGATGGCTCGCACCCAAGCCAGCACCATTATCACCATTGAAGTACTCATAAAATGGAATATAGTCACGCCAATGAGGATCAGTCTGGAAGTAATTGTTACTACCAAATACTGCCCGTTGATTTCTTGAATCGTTCGCGAATAGATGCTCCAAACGCCGTGAAAGATTGACTGCTGTTCCAAACAGGGATGTGAAATGCCCACTGCCGGTCGGTATTTCAACACGAAAATTGTTGCCATAATAGTGATGGTATTTTTGAAGTGATTCAATCATGAGGTAATTTGGTGGGAACCAGATGGGGCCGCGCCAATTTGAATTGCCCCCGAATAAACCAGTGCTTGATTCTGCGGGTTCGTAATTCAAGGTCAATTCCTGACCGTCCAGTCGCCACGTGTAAGGGTGAGCAGCATGATATTTTGAAACAGATCTTAGCCCATAATCCGAAAGGAATTCCTCTTTGTCTAGCATCCGCGTTAAGATGCGTTGAAGTTGTTTGTGGTTGATTATCGATAACAGAAATCGGCCTCCCTCACCAGCCTCGGTGATTGATGCCAAGCGGCTGACAAGTTCAGGGCGATATTTTACGAACCATCGCACCCGCTTTGCGAATTGCGGTAGTTTTTCCAGTAAATCAGCTTCGATGGTTTCCACTGAAAATATGGGGATAAGCCCGACAAATGAACGCGTCTTCAGGGGGATATAATCGCCGTTAGGCCACCGGACTCCATCGTAAAAGAAGCCGTCTTCAGCGTCCCATAACCCATTTTCTCCACCTAAATCATGCATCGCATTGGCAATATAGATGAAATGCTCGAAGAATTTAGTGGCGACATCTTCATAGGCGGGCTTTGTGCGGGCTAGCTCGAGCGCAATTGCCAGCATATTTAGGCAGTACATACCCATCCAAGCAGTTCCGTCCGCCTGCTGGATGAAACCGCCTTTTGGCAAAGGCATACTACGGTCAAAGATACCAATATTATCCAGCCCCAAAAAGCCGCCTTGAAATATGTTTTTCCCTTCATTGTCCTTACGGTTGACCCACCATGTAAAGTTCAATAGCAATTTATGGAAACATCTTTCCAGAAATTCCGTATCTGCATGACCACTCGATTTGCGCGTAATCTTATAAACTCGCCAGACAGCCCAAGCGTGGACTGGCGGGTTGACATCATCAAATTTCCATTCATACGCAGGGATCTGACCGTTAGGATGCATGTACCATTCGCGCAGCAACAAGATCAGTTGACGTTTTGCCCATTCCGGGTCAATCATGGCGAGGGGCAAGCAATGAAATGCGAGATCCCAAGCGGCATACCACGGATATTCCCATTTGTCCGGCATCGAAACGACATCAACATTATAGAGGTGTGTCCAATCTGCATTGCGACCGTGTTTACGAGCCTCTGGTGGTGGCGGGTTTGCTGGGTCGCCCTTTAGCCAAAGTTCGACACTGTAGTGATAAAATTGCTTGTTCCATAACAAGCCAGCAAAAGCTTGTCGTTGAATACGGCGCTCATCATCAGTCATTCCAGCGCGTTGTATTGCCGCATAAAACTCGTCAGCTTCTTGTATTCGCTGTTTGAAAACTTTATTAAAATTGGCAAACGGTTGTTTCTGAGCATTGTTGGTAAACCGAATCTCAATAACCATTGATTCGCCGGGTTGTAAAACTTTTTGGTAATGTGCGGCAGCTTTAGTGCCAAATTGTTCGGGGTTGGTTGCATGTTTTTGACCCTGAACAACAGCCCTGTGGAACGCATCTTTGACAAATGGCTGAGCATTCGGGGTGTCAAATAGATACTGAGTATTGGTCTCATTTTCTGAAAAAAGCAGATCGGGAACCTGCCCGTTCGTCCGGGTATGCCACCAACGCTCGCCAAGATGACGGTGATTGCATGCTATGGTTGTTCCATCGCCGACTGCCCGAAGATCGGGTCGTTCGCTGTTGTATCCCCAAGACCATGTGTTGCGATACCAGATTTGAGGCAGAATATGAATCGGAGCCGCCTCTACGCCACGGTTAATAGCCGTTATGCGGCATAAGATGTCTTCCCCGGTGGCTTTGGCGTATTCAATAAACACATCGAAATAACGATTTTCCGAAAACGCCTGCGGGATAGCGTCAATTAATTCAAGTTCAGGTTCGTCTCGTCCCCGGCCATGATTGGTGAGTGCTGCATATGGGAATTCCACCTGTGGGTACTTGTAGAGCATCTTCATATAAGTGTGGCAAGGCGTGTTGTCTAGATAAAAGTAGTATTCCTTTACGTCTTCGCCGTGATTACCTTCACCATTTGTTAGGCCAAAAAGCCGTTCTTTTAATATTGGATCGTGCTCATTCCACAGCGCAACGCCGAGGCAAATGTTTTGAAATCGGTTACAAACGCCGCCCAGACCATCCTCATTCCAGCGATAAGCGCGGCTGCGAGCATGGTCGTGCGGGAAATAATACCAAGCATCGCCGTTTGCACTGTAATCTTCGCGGACTGTTCCCCACGCGCGTTCTGCAACATAAGGCCCCCATCGTTTCCAATCCGCCTCGCGATTAATTGAATCCGCCAGCCGTTTATGCTCGGCAGTTTGCTTTGACATTTATAATTTCCTTGTGTGGAAGGTGTTCACACAGTATTACTACTTTACGCTCTTATTGTCCAATTAAATTGAAAGCCGTTACACCACAAGCGCTAAACGGTCGCTTGACGAAAACATTAAGCCCGCGTTATCCTCACTTCCATTATCGTATTTGACCCCGAAGACAGCGGGGTTTTTCATTCGTAGTTCAAAAGAGGCGGGTATGACTGAAACGCAAGGTATCAAGAAAATTGTTCTGGCATACAGTGGTGGGTTGGATACATCCGTAATCGTTCCGTGGCTCAGAAATAATTATGACAATGTTGAGGTTATTTGCTTCTGTGCTGATTTAGGACAAGAAGAAGAATTGTCAGGGCTTGAAGAAAAAGCACTTAAATCCGGCGCGAGTAAGTTGTATGTTCGTGATTTGCGCGAGGAATTTCTGACCGATTTCGTCTTTCCAACGTTGCAAGCGGGCGCAGTCTATGAGCGTGATTACCTGCTGGGCACATCCTTCGCCCGTCCGTTGATCGCTAAACATATGGTCGAAGTAGCCGAGATGGAAGGTGCGGATGCAATTGCCCACGGAGCAACGGGCAAAGGAAACGATCAGGTACGCTTTGAGTTAACAGTAATGGCACTCAACCCTAAATTGAAAATTGTTGCCCCTTGGCGTGAATGGGATATTCGCAGTCGTGAAGACGCGTTGGCTTATGCAGCCGAGTTTAATGTGCCTGTTACAGCAACCGAGAAAAAGATATACAGCCGGGATCGTAATCTTTTTCATCTTAGTCATGAAGGCGGTTTGCTTGAAGACCCGTGGAATGAGCCTGAAGAAGATATGTATCAGATCAGTACCAGTCCGGAAAATGCGCCTGAAGATGGTCTATATATTGAAATTGGCTTTGAAAAAGGTATTCCGGTCAGTGTAGACGGCAAGGTGATGCCACCGGTAGAACTGTTTATGCACCTGAATAAAGTAGCAGGAGCACATGGCATCGGACGTGCAGACATTGTTGAAAATCGCTTAGTTGGTATGAAAAGTCACGGCGTGTACGAAACACCAGCCGGTACGCTGCTTCACCGCGCGCATATCCTGTTGGAAGCCATCTGTCTTGATAAATACAGCCTGCAATATAAGGATCAATTAGCGCTTAAGTATGCTGAACTGGTCTACAACGGTCAGTGGTACACCCGCTTGCGTGATGCGCTGGATGCGTTTGTGAAAGTCACTCAGGAACAGGTTACGGGTACGGTACGCCTAAAACTGTATAAGGGTAACATCATGGTTGCCGGTCGCCAGAGTGAGTACAGCCTTTATCGCCAAGATTACGCCTCATTTGGTGAGGAAAATGTCTATAACCAGAAAGATGCTGAAGGGTTTATCCGGCTGTTTGGTCTTCCGCTAAAAGTCGATGCTCAACTGGCTATACAACGTACAGGGCACAGCCGGTATCGGCAGGGGGATAAGTAGTCATATGTTGTGGGGAGGACGCTTTTCCGAACCGAGTGATGCCGATTTGCGAGCTTTACAGGACAGCATCAGTTTCGATAAACGCTTTTACAAGCAGGATATTACTGGCAGCATCGCTTATGCAAAGGCAATTATGGGTGCGGGCATCCTCACTCCCGAAGAATGTGAAGTCATTGTCAAGGCGTTGCGCGATGTACTGACAGAATTTGAATCAGGTGGTTTTGACTTTAAAGAAGGTGACGAAGACATCCACACCGCTGTTGAACGTCGATTGACTGAACTGGTCGGCTCACTGGGCGGCAAACTCCACACCGGACGGAGTCGCAACGATCAGGTAGCAACCGATTTCCGTTTGTGGGTGATGGATGCGATAGGGCAGGTTGATACGCTGCTCTTGACTTTGCAATTAGCTCTTCTGGAAAAAGCCGAACAACATATCACGACGGTTATGCCGGGTTACACACATCTTCAGCCCGCTCAACCCATTACTGCGGCTCATTGGTTAATGAGTTTCTTCTGGATGCTGGGGCGGGATCGCGAGCGACTAACGGATGCATATCGGCGTACCGGCGTTTCTCCGCTAGGATCGGGAGCATTAGCGGGCACACCATTTGATATAGACCGTAAAATGCTTGCGGATGAACTGGGATTTCATTCGTATAGTCAAAATAGTCTTGATGGCGTAAGTGATCGGGATTTTGTTGCCGAATTTTTGTTTGACATGTCTTTGACCGGTATCCATCTCAGCCGCTTAGCTGAAGATGTTATCATTTATAGTAACCCGCTGTTTGGTTACATCACACTAAATGACCGTTACAGCACCGGCTCCAGCATTATGCCGCAGAAGCGGAATGCAGATCCGATGGAATTGGCGCGTGGTAAGGCCGGAAGACTTGTGGGAAACCTGACCGGATTGTTGACGACGCTTAAAGGTCTTCCTAGCACCTATAACAAAGATATGCAGGAAGATAAGGAAGCTATATTCGATAGTGTCGATACCTTATCGCTGATACTGCCAGTTGTAATTGCCATTATCAAAACATTGCAACTCAGCCCCGATAAGATGAAGGCCGCGCTTGGGGAAGACATGTTGGCGACTGATCTAGCAGACTATTTAGTGCGCAAAGGAATGCCGTTCCGTAACGCCCATCATGTTTCGGGGCAGGCGGTACGTCTTGCTGGAGAACGTGGTGTACCCTTGTCGGAACTTTCCTTAGAAACTTACCAAGAGCTTTCCGATCTGTTCACGGCAGACATACTATTAATTTTCGACTTTGCTGCTTCTGTAGCACAGCGCAAAGCGCCGGGTGGAACTGCTCCCGAAGCTGTTCGTCAGCAAATCTTGGAGGCGCAAAGTTGGCTGGACAAACACAGGGATGTGCAGTCTGACCAATCCGAATAGTGTAAACTAACTGAACTTATTTGGCTTTGAGGGAAAGGGTTGACAAGTTTGGTGAGACTCGTTACTCTATACACATTGAATTGTGTAAATGGTCAGTGAAAATGAACAGCCAAAAAAGCATCGCGATTGTCATTAGCCTTATTAGCCTTGTTGTACTCGTACTTACCTACGGGTTATAAAGCTTGGGCGCTGACTAAACACTACAAAGATTAAAAGTGAAGCCCCCAAGTCGGGGGCTTTTCGTTTCTGATAGCAATTATGAGTAACACAATGTCATTTATCAATTTGCGGACACATCACTCTACACAACAATCGACCTATCAACCGCGTCGAACTTATCATGCCGCAAGTTACTCGGTGTTTAGCATGTGCGAACCTCACATGCTAAAAGCTTGTTCACACTACGCTTTCTCGCATCAAATACGGTAAATTCCGTGAGATTGAGAAAGCGTTTTTATTTTTAATCGGAGAGATAATAATGCCTGCTGAATATATCTGGAAAAATGGTGAGTTGGTTGCATGGGCGGACGCAACTGTGCATGTAATGACACACGCGTTGCATTATGGTTCGAGTGTGTTTGAAGGGGTACGGGCTTATTCCACCCCTCAGGGGCCAGCGGTATTTCGTTTGCAACCGCATACTCACCGCCTATTTAATTCAGCTAAGATTTCACGGATGGAAGTTCCGTTTACCGAGGAACAAATAAACGAGGCGATCTTAGAAATTATTCGCCGTAACGGGCACGAATCTTGCTATATTCGTCCCTTACTGTTTCGTGGTGCGAACGCTCTTGGTGTAGAAGGTCGTAAGAACCCAACAGAGGCAGTCATCATCACTATGGAGTGGGGACGCTACCTCGGCGCAGACGCGATTGATCAAGGGGTAGATGTACAGGTTAGTTCATGGCGGCGTTTGGCTCCCGACACTGGATCTTCACTAGCGAAGATCGGTGGTCAGTATGTCAACAGCCAATTCATGAGCATGGAAGCCCACGATAACGGCTTCAGTGAAGCTATCGCCCTCGATTACAACGGAAACATCAGTGAAGGCGCGGGCGAGAATGTTTTTGTCATTTTGAACGGTATCGTTTATACGCCGAGTGGTGGTTCATCCATATTAATGGGCATCACCCGCGATACCGTATTGACTTTGCTTAAAGATCAGGGTGTCGAAGTACGTTTCGAAACTATTTCGCGTGATATGTTGTACATTGCGGACGAAATTTTCTTCACGGGGACTGCCGCCGAAGTGACTCCGGTGCGTTCGGTTGACCGAATTTCGGTGGGATCAGGCACACGCGGTCCAATTACAAAAGCCGTACAGGATGAATTTTTCGCGATTACTTCCGGTAAAGCTCCAGACCGCTATGGTTGGCTTACCCCTGTCCGTCAGGCAGAGCCTGCTAGTGGCGATTGAGACGACGATTTCCAGTGCAACAACGCACTGGGTGTGATGAGGAGAACAAGGTTATGAAACTTAGCGGCGCTGAAATAGTTATGGAATGTTTGCTCCGTGAAGGGGTAGAGATCATGTTCGGCTATCCCGGTGGCGCGATTTTACCAACATATGACGCGATGACTCGTTACCCGCAGCTTAAGCATGTGTTGGTACGCCATGAACAAGGCGCGGCGCATATGGCTGATGGTTATGCACGTGCTACCGGAAAAGTAGGGGTAGCGATTGCGACAAGCGGCCCTGGTGCGACCAATCTGGTGACCGGTATTGGAACTGCGATGATGGATTCGTCACCTATCGTTTGTATCACCGGGCAAGTATCAAGAGGAGCAATCGGTTCGGACGCATTCCAAGAAATTGACATCACGGGTATCACCATTCCGATTACTAAACATAATTATCTGGTTACGGATGTGACAGAATTAGCGTATGTCATTAAGGAAGCTTTCCATATTGCACGAACGGGACGACCCGGACCGGTTTTGATTGATATTCCGAAGGATGTTCAAAACGCGGTAATCGACTTTGTATATCCTGAAGCAGAGATTACCTTACGTGGTTATCGCCCAACCACTCATGCAAGTAATGAACAAATCGAAGATGCGCTTGCTCTTATTAAAGAAGCGAAGAGGCCGGTCATTTTGGCTGGACACGGCATTGTAATGTCCGGCGCATCGCAGGAACTGCAAGAATTGGCGGAGCGGGCGCAGATCCCCGTGACGTTGACATTGTTGGGCAAAGGCGCACTGCCGGAGAATCATCCGTTGACTGTCGGGATGATGGGGATGCATGGCGCGGCGGCGTGCAACTTTGCCATTCAGCAAGCGGATTTGCTAATCGCACTTGGAATGCGGTTTGATGACCGCGTGACGGGCAACCTGAAAACCTACTCGCCAAATTCTAAGAAGATCCATATTGATATTGACCCCTCGGAAATCAATAAGAATGTTCGCGCAGATGTGGGGATTGCTGGCGATTTGAAAGTTGTATTGGCACAGTTGCTGCCCGAATTGAAGTTGCAAAAGCACGGTGAATGGGTAGCGCAAATTCGCGAATGGCAAGAAGACGGCGATGAGCGCGATATCTTGCATCACACTGCCGAAGGTAAACTGTTGGGCGCGCAGGTCATTAATGACCTGTGGAAGTTTACGGGCGGGAACGCCATCACCGTGAGCGATGTGGGCCAGCACCAAATGTTGGAAGCGCAATATTACCCGCATCAACGCCCATCAACAATGCTCACGAGCGGCGGATTGGGCACGATGGGCTTCGGTTTTCCGGCGGCGATTGGTGCGAAATTTGGTAAGCCTGATGAAGAGGTGTGGGCAATCGTCGGTGACGGTGGCTTCCAGATGACCCTGTGTGAGTTAGCGACCGCCAAGCAGGAAAACTTAAAAGTCAATATTGCCATTCTCAACAACGGCTTCCTCGGTATGGTTCGGCAGTGGCAGGAGTTCTTTTATGAGGAGCGCTATCAGGCTACTCCCATGTTTAACCCGGATTTTGTCATGCTGGCGCAAGCCTATGGTATACCGGCGATGCGCGTGACGAGTCGCGAGCAGATTGAAGAATCGGTCAATTTTGCCCGCAGCCATGAAGGTCCGGTCTTGATTGAGTATGTCATCGAAAAAGAAGAGATTGTCTATCCAATGGTTCCAGCGGGTGCGGATTTGGATCAGATGATACGTCGTCCAAAGCCCGGTGAGGTGCAAGCATAATGAGTAAAGCCAATTCAAACAAACAGATATTAGTGGCGCTGGTCGAAAATTTACCCGGTGTCCTGAACCGTGTGGTTAGTATGTTACGACGGCGTAATTTCAACATTGACAGCTTAACGGTAGGGCGTACTCATAACCCTAACCTTTCTCGTATGACAATTGTCGTTGATGCGGAAAAGGCCAATGGTCGTCGTATAACTGCCAATCTGTTCAAGTTGGTCAATGTACTGGACGTGAAGTTGATTTCGGAAGAACCCTTTGTCAGTCGCGACTTGGCGCTGATAAAGGTTCGCACTGACGATGTGGATTCGCGCAATGGCGTGACCATGATTTGTGATCGTTACCCCGCTCGGATTGTGGACATCGGCCCCAAAGTGGCGATCATTGAAATTACGGCGCAAGAAAGCATTGTCGAATCGCTAATCGGGGAACTTGAGCCAATTGGCATTATGGAAATGGTTCGTACCGGTGTTGTCGCGATGGGTCGCGGCGTTCGTATATTGGATAGCGACTATGAACCCGTAGTCAATGTGCCAATGATTGCCGAAAATCTGGACGCAACAGGCGTGTAACTGAGTATTCACTAGATACAGGGAACGAGCTTAATCATGCAGGATGTAAAGGCTTCGGTACAGCATCAATTTGGCAACGTGGCAGCTAACTATGCTACCAGCGCTGTTCATGCCAGTGGTGAAGATATGAACCGAATGGTACAACTTGCCGAGTTGTCTGGTATGGAACGAGTATTAGATGCGGGATGTGGGGCAGGGCATACGGCATTGGCTTTTGCGCCGTATGTTGCGGAAGTAGTCGCTTATGACCTCACGCTTTCGATGTTGGAACAAGTGGAAAAATTGTCAGCGGAACGCCAAATTTCTAATCTGACTACTCAGCATGGCGATGTTGAAAAATTGCCATTTGCAGATGATACGTTTGATCGCGTCGTTTCGCGTTATAGCGCCCATCATTGGCCGCACACCACGGTCGCATTAGCTGAGTTTCGGCGTGTGTTAAAACCGGGGGGGCAATTCATACTCAGTGACATTGTCGCATCCGAAGACCCAACCCTCGATACATTCTTGCAGACCATCGAACTGCTGCGTGACCCTTCACATGTGCGTGACCACAGTATTTCGCAGTGGGGCATGATGCTTCGCGATATGGGTTTTGCGACCGAAGTCTTATTCACATGGGACTTGCCGTTGGATTTTGACTCATGGGTAACTCGTATGGCGACTCCTGATGCCAACGTACTGATGATCAAAACGCTTTTTGATGGTGCGCCAACCGAAGTCCGCGATGCGATGGATGTGCAGACCAACTATCGGTTTCAAATTCCGGGTGCATTGTTTCGGGGGCGTAGAAACAAGTAAATATGGTTACAATAACGGCATATTAATGAACCTGATGTAGGTTCGTTTTAAGCACAAGGGCATTTGCCCTTATACAGGGAGAGACAAATTTAAATGGCAACGATGTATTATGACAAAGATGGTGACATTTCATTGCTTAATGGCAAGACGATTGCGGTAATTGGCTATGGCAGCCAAGGACACGCCCATGCGCTCAACGCAAAGGACAGTGGTGCAAAAGTAATTATTGGCTTGCATTCGGGAAGCAAGAGTGCCGACAAAGCTAAAGCTGATGGGCTGGAGGTTTTCTCGGTCGCAGATGCGACCAAACAGGCTGATATTGTAATGATCTTGGTTCCAGATACCAAGCAGGCCGAAGTTTACGCACAGGATATTGGCCCCAACCTCAAACCGGGAAGTATGTTGATGTTTGCGCATGGGTTCAATATTCACTACGGTCAAATTGTTCCCCCTGCAAATGTGGATGTATCAATGGTTGCGCCGAAGGCTCCGGGTCACCGCGTCCGTGAAGTTTTTAAGGATGGTGCAGGTACACCGGGGTTGCTGGCTGTGCATCAGAATGCTACCGGGCAAGCCAAAGCATTGGGCATGGCCTATGCAAAGGCGATTGGCTGTACCCGCGCTGGTGTCATCGAAACCACATTTAAAGAAGAAACCGAAACGGATCTGTTCGGCGAGCAAACCATACTGTGCGGTGGTGTCACGGGTCTTATCCGTGCAGCTTTCGAGACTCTGGTAAAAGCTGG
>JBBSBS010000141.1:0-13842 GCA_038251045.1 Aggregatilineales bacterium
AGATGTGTATGTACCTCTAGGTACGGGCGTTGGTGTTGGCGCAGGGGTAGGCGTTAGGTTGCTATAATAATTTGTAACTTGTCCATTTGCCGCGGCAATCGTGTTAAGCGACATTACAATACCATTTGCCAGTGATGTGCCGCGCTCAGGGGCTAAACGCTTGATTGCCGCCATGAGTGTCCCTTGGTCATTTGTCGGTGTTTGTACCGCAAAACCGTTATCGCTAAAAGCAACCACGCCGATTTGGACGGTTGACGGTTGGCGTTCTACAAAATCGGTTACAACCGCTTTAGCTGCTTCCAGCCGCGACGGACTCAAATCGTCCGCCGCCATACTTCCCGATACATCAAACGCGAGAATGACCGTACCTGTGATGCGTGGCAAGCTTACGACAGCCTGCGGTCGCGCCAGCCCAATAATCAGGATGCTTAGTGATAGGAGAAACAGTGCAGGTGGAATGTGGCGACGATTACCCGGCACATTTTGTACAGCCGCGCGCATCAAGCTAAGGCTGCCATAACTGGTAACCAACTGATGCCGCCGCTGCTGCATCCGAACATACAACATAACGAACAGTGGAATCAAGAATAGTAATACGAGCATCGAGGGCCAGATGAATGACATAGGCAAATTTACAATTACTTTCTCCGCTGTTGCCTTACGGTGGCGAAGCGCACAATAGCACGGACAAGGTCTTCATCAGTCGAAAGCGACACCATGTCCACACCGGCGCGCTGGAAAATCCGCTTCAATTCCGCCTCGCGCTGCTGCCCGGCTGCTTTGAACCGTTGCCGGAATCCTTTGTCGCGGGTATCGACATACAGTTGCTCACCCGTCTCGGCATCTTCCATGACAACCAACCCAATATCAGGAAGTTCAACCTCCGCTTGATCCCATAAACGAACCGCAAGTACCTCGTGCCGCTGGTTGAGAAAACGCAGCGGACGCTCCCATCCCGGCGCACTAATAAAATCGGAGATGATAAACACCAGTGAGCGCTGCTTGATGGCTTGCAATCCGCCCTGAAGCAGTGGTGTTAAATCTGTGAACGGAGTGCGCGGTAGAAGCGGCTGCTTAAGCAGATCATTGACGATTCGCAGCACTTGAGTACGTCCACCGCGCGCGGGAATGATCCGATCAACACTATTGCCGAAGAAAATAGCGCCGACACGGTTGCCATGACGGGTCAATAAACGGGCAAAGGTCGTCACGAAATCAATCAAGACAGCCCGTTTTAGAGTCTCCACAGTTCCAAAGTCAATAGAAGGACTGAGATCGAGGAGAAACCATGCTGTAATATCGCGGTCTTCAACATATTGGCGCACATATGGTGTATCCATCCGCGCCGTGACATTCCAGTCGATGTAGCGAATATCATCATCCGGTTGATATTCACGCAGATCAGCAAAATCTACGCCATAACCATAAAAAAGACTGCGATAATCCCCCTGTAAGAGTCCATCGAGCCGGCGAATAACCTTCCAGTCTAGCCGCTGTAGGATGCTTTCAGGCGTGGGTGTTAGCATGTTCATGTAAAGGCACCACCGGCACAGGGATACGTTTCAGGATCTTTTGTAACAGGTTGTCGCTCGTCACATTATCGGAAAGCGCTTCATATGACAGAACAAGGCGATGGCGTATCACGTCTAGTGCCATATCCAACACATCTTGCGGCAGCGCATAATTGCGTCCCCGCACATAAGCAAGCGCCCGCGCGGTAAGTATGAGGTTGATCGAAGCACGGGGACTTGCACCAAAGGTGATATACGGTTGCAACTCCTTCAAGCCCTGCTCTTGCGGATTTCGTGTAGCACTCACTATACGAACCGCATATTCCATCAATGCAGGATCTACATAAACCTTGTCAACTTCTTGCTGTAACCCAAGAAGTTGGTCGGTGGTCAACACCTGTTGGACACGCTGCAACACCCCTGTCATGCGCTCTACGATCACAAATTCTTCTGTAGAGGTTGGGTACCCTACAAGAATTTTGAGCATAAAGCGGTCAACCTGCGCCTCCGGTAAAGGATAAGTACCTTCGGTTTCAATCGGGTTCTGGGTTGCCAGCACGAGAAAAGGATTTGGCACTTTGAAGGTTTCACGCGCAATCGTCACCTGATGTTCCTGCATCACTTCAAGCAAAGCGCTTTGCACCTTAGCAGGAGCGCGGTTAATTTCATCCGCAAGCAGCAAGTTGGTGAAGACGGGGCCCTGCGATGTATTGAATTCGCCTGTCTTCTGGTTATAGATGCGCGTGCCAATCAGGTCTGCGGGGACAAGATCCGGTGTGAATTGGATGCGTTTGAATTCGCCGCCAATCGCTTCCGCCACCGTCTTAATCGCCATCGTCTTTGCCAGACCGGGTACACCTTCAACCAGAATATGCCCGCGCGCCAGCAGCGCCACAATCATGCGTTCCAATAAATGATCTTGCCCGACGATAATTTTTTTGACTTCATACAACAGGCGTTCCATTGGCAGCCCACTATTGGAATTTTGATTCATCAGCCGTCACTTTCACTATTACGAGCACCATGTTCAGCGAAACGAGT
Organism: Aggregatilineales bacterium; assembly: GCA_038251045.1. Taxonomy (GTDB): domain Bacteria; phylum Chloroflexota; class Anaerolineae; order Aggregatilineales; family Phototrophicaceae; genus CFX2. Next base: position 2,553 of record JBBSBS010000141.1, read on the forward strand.
TGTCTGCATTACGCAAACCCGATACTTTCATAACCGTTGTCTTAACTCAATGCCCTATACAGGCGGTGCGCCTGCCGCGCCTCCCGCCGTCGTTATGGGAACCGCGAAGCCGATACCTATAAATACATTTTGCTTGGTCGGGTTCAAAAGCGCCGCCACTATACCGATGACTTGACCTGCCCGATTCACGAGCGGCCCGCCTGAATTACCGGGGTTTATAGCCGCATCCACCTGAATCAAGCCGGTTAAGGTTTGACCGGTATCCGGAATCTGGAATGACCGCTCAAACCCAGATATGACACCCGCGCTCATTGAGCTGTACAGGCTAAAAGGATGACCCACAACATAAGCCTCGTCACCGACGCGCATGGCATTCGGGTTACCTAAAGTAGCGGGCAAAAACTGATCCGGCAAACGGCTAGCACTAAGTACAGCAATATCATTCTCTGGTTGGGCGGCAATGATCTTTGCACTGGATTGTGTACCGTCAGCAAATGTGACCAGAACGTCAGATTCGCCGGCAACGACATGAAGGCTGGTCAGAATGTCGCCGTTATCATTGATGATGACACCGGTTCCCATCCCGCCGTCTGCTGCCAACCCTTCTACATCAAGTAGCTGGGATTGGATGAGTACGAGTGAAGGTTGGATGACTTGGTATACGAGGACTGAATATGGAGGTGAGGGAGTGACAGAGGCTAGAGCTTGAGCAACAGTAGTATCAACTTCTTTCTGGGTAATCTGATGTGGCGCAGGAACAAGAACGGTGTACAACAAAAGCGCTAGAAAGGCCGCTAATACACCCGCCGCAAAAGACACTCTACCTTGAAGAAACGTACGAACCCGCCCCAAACGATGTTGCCATAATTCCGAGCGCGAAATAAGGGGATTGTTCATCCGGTTGAATGCACCTCTATAGGATCAAGTTTTACTGTTCAATAAATTGACTACCCTTTTCTGCTGTCAGCTCTGCTAGATATGGAATTACCATTGGAAAGCCACATCTCACGTGTGCCATCTATGTTGCACATGCGTGTGACTATAATTGGTTTTTCTGAATGGAAAATGAGAGTACGCACAAAAAAGTACCGCCAGCAAAGAATGACCCCGGCGCTCGACTGCTCATAGGATCAATTTAGTTTGGGCGGGTTCGCTTTCCGCAATAATTTTGCCCTGAGAAACCACATAACGCGGTGTGACCTGATAGCGAATGGCACTAAATGCATCAGCCACGCCTAATACGACCAGATTTGCCGGATTTCCGACTTCAATTCCATAATCGGCTATTTGCAAAGAACGTGCGCCATTTCGGGTGATCATTTCAAAGCAGCCATCAATTTCCTGTAACCCTGTCATCTGGGCGACATGGACTGCCATGTGGGCGACACCCAGCATGTTCCCCGTTCCGAATATGTACCACGGGTCATAGATGCAGTCCTGCCCCAGACTAACATTCGCCCCGTTCTGCCACAGTTCCTTAATTCGGGTTAACCCGCGTCGTTTTGGATAGGTATCGGCACGTCCTTGCAAAGTGATGTTAATCAATGGGTTAGGAATAAAATTGATGTTGGTGCGGCGTATAAAGCCCATCAATTTATAGGCATATGAATCGTTATATGAACCAAAGGCAGTCGTGTGACTGGCAGCAACTCGCTCGCCACCACCGCGTTTGATAGCCTCTGCAACGATTACTTCTACAAAGCGTGATTGTTCATCATCCACTTCATCACAATGGACATCAATCAGGCGGTCATACTGTTCAGCCAAATCAAAAATGCGCTGAATCGAACGCACGCCATCCTCGCGGGTCAATTCGTAGTGCGGTATACCGCCGACTGCGTCCACGCCGCGCTTGAGTGATTCTTCGAGCAGCCCTTCATTTTCCGGTCGCGAGAAAATACCGTCCTGTGGAAACCCTACGATTTGTAACGTCATCCAATCTTTGACCTGTTCGCGCAGCTCCAGCAACGCATCAAGGGCAATGAGCTTTGGTTCGGTTATATCAACATGGGTACGGACATAAAGTACGCCGTGCGAGGCCATCAGCTTGAGTGCTTCCAAAGCCCGCTGCTGGACATCAGCATGAGTCAGGGACTGTTTGCGCTCGCCCCAGATTTGGATTCCTTCAAAAAGAGTCCCACTGGCATTAAAACGTGGCTGCCCTGCCGCTAATACAGAGTCGAGGTGGATATGCGACTCGACAAAAGGCGGTGTAACCAACTGTTCGCCGCAATCAATTTCGCGTCCGGCTGTACCATCAATTGTTGGTTGAACCGCTACAATTTTCCCGGCCTCAATCGCAATATCAACCAAGCCTGTCCCTTGATAAATCCGGCAGTGCCGAAGAATTACGTCATACATAGACCTGTCCCTTTAATGATTGGTTAAAGTAACCAAAAAGTGTTAGAGTTATCCCTCTAAAGTTGAGGATATGCTCACCTACACTAAACGCTAAACTTTATTCTTGCAACTTTTTTGCAGACTATTTATTACGGAGGAACCATGAAGAAACTACGCCGTTTGATTTTGCTTGCGCTCATGACGCTTCTGGTCGTGGCGATACTGCCCGCACACGCGCAGGACAAAAAAGTTCTGAAGGTTTTCGCCGCATACGCTACACCCATCGAAGAACCTTGGGATGGCGTTATCCATGCCGCCTTAGAAAAGGAAAAAGAGGCGGGCACAATCGAGTATGAATATCAGGATGAAATCGGCTATTCAGGGGACATGGAAGTTGTCCTTCGTGAAGTTGCCGAAGAAAAATCACCCGACATCATTTTCGGTGATGCCTTTGGTAATGAAGAAGCCGTCCGCAAAGTGGCAAAAGATTATCCCGAAATCGCCTTCGTTTTCGGCTCCGGTCTTGGCCCATCAGAACCGAACCTCTCGGTTTTTGATAACTGGATTCACGAACCGGCTTACCTCAGCGGCCTGCTCGCCGGAAGCTTGACCAAGACAGGCAAGATTGGTGTGGTTGGCGGGTATCCTGTACCGGAAGTCAACCGTATCGTCAATGCGTTCACTCAGGGCGCGAAAGAAGCCAACCCCGAAGCAACCGTGCAGATCACTTTCCTGAACAGCTGGTTTGATCCGGCAGCCGCTAAAGAAGCTGCACTCGCTCAAATTGACTCAGGGGCGGATGTGCTGTTTGCCGAACGCTTTGGTGTCATCGAAGCCGCACAGGAAAAGAAACTGCTGGCTTTCGGCAGCATGAGTGACCAGAATGAACTCGCACCGGAAACCGTAGTCAGCGGGCCGGTGTGGAATATGGCCCCAACCATCGAGTATGTCGTCAAGGCAGTTTCAGCCGGAGCATATACCGCGCAAGACTTGAAAGATTTCTCGATGATGGGTAAAGGCGGCGCTTCACTGGCTCCCCTGCACGACTTTGAGAAGACAATTGATCCTGCAATTTTGGAAATGGTGACCAAGCGCGAACAGGACATCAAAGATGGTCTATTCCGTGTGGACATCAATGAAAATACGCCCGATAACGCAGTTGTTCCAGCCGCATCGTAATCCTCATACGATGCGCTAATTAAGACTGTTTTTGTAGAGGCGAACGGTAACATCATGTAGTTCGCCTCTACTTTATTTTTATCGGGGTGGATAATCATTCATGTCAGTTGTGGAAATGCGCGGGGTTACGAAACAGTTCGGTGCATTAGTCGCAAACGATCATATTGATCTGGACATCGCGCCGAACGAAATCCATGCTCTGCTGGGTGAAAATGGTGCTGGCAAAAGTACCTTGATGAAAATCCTCTACGGATTCTATCAACCGGACGAGGGTGATATTCTCGTTCGAGACAAAAAAGTCACGCTCAAATCACCCGTTGATGCGATACGTGCAGGCATCGGACTCGTTTCACAACATTTTTCACTGGTACCGACTTTTACCGTTGCCGAAAATATCGTGCTTGGTTTTGAAAACGCCCACATCTTAAACCGTGATGCACTCAATCAAAGAGTAGCTGACACGGCACGTCAACACGGATTTTCGATAGACCCGACCGCCATCATCCGTAATCTTTCCGTAGGGCAGCAGCAGCGCGTAGAAATACTCAAGGCACTTTATCGCCAATGCCGCGTTCTCATATTGGATGAACCTACTGCTGTCCTGACACCTCGCGATGCTACCGCCCTCTTTGATACGTTACGCCAACTTCAAGAACAAGATTTGTCGGTCATCATTATTACCCACAAGTTAGAAGAAGTGATGGCGATCAGCAAACGTGTGACTGTGCTGCGCTTGGGCAAAGTCGTGGGACGAGAAGTGACCGCCGAAACCAACCCACAAGCATTGGCGCGGCTGATGGTGGGACGCAATGTATTGGAAGTCAGCCGAAACACTGACCATCAAGTAAGTGAATCGGTCGCGCTCGCCGTAAAAAATCTCAGTGTGTCGGATAAGCGTGGTGTCCCTGCCCTCAACGATATTTCGTTCAATGTTCATGCTGGCGAAGTTGTCGGTATCGCAGGTATCGCAGGAAACGGTCAGAGCGAATTGGTCGCGGTATTGGGCGGGCTTATCAACCCGCTTTCCGGTGAGGTACGTGTCACCGGACAACCGCTGGAGTTGGGTGATCCACGCAGTTTCAACCGCATGAAGGTAGCCCGCATCCCTGAAGACCGTCTGAAAGGCGTTGTCGGTGATCTCAGCGTGGCGGATAATCTGGCACTGGAGCAAATCGGTGATTTTACGCAACTGGGGCACTTGAATCATAAACAGATACAACAGACGGCGCAGCAACTCATCACCGACTTCCAGATAAAAGCCAAGCCGGGGGATCGTGTGCGCACACTCTCTGGTGGAAATATTCAGAAAGTCATATTGGCGCGCACCTTATCTCGCCAACCGGTAGTCGTCATCGCTGCCCAACCGACACGCGGATTAGATATAGGCGCGACTGAATATGTGCATCAAAAACTACTGGAGCAGAAAACGCGCGGCGCGGGTGTCTTATTAATTTCGGAAGACCTCGACGAAACGCTGCTGCTGAGTGACCGTGTGCTGGTGATGTATGCCGGAAACATCGTAGGCGAGTTCAGGTCTGACGAGGTTGATATTGACCAGATTAGTTTATTAATGGCCGGATCGAAATCAGCGACCGGTCAACTTCTGTCATAGGACACTTTATGCTTGGTTTTAAGCTTGAGCGCGGGTCTGCCCCATTTTGGCTGCGAGGATTAATCCCTATTCTAGCGATTGTGCTGACCTTTTTATTGGTCAGCATCCTGATTGTATTTGCAGGCGCGAACCCGCTGGATGCAGTCAATCAACTGCTGATTATTCCGCTGACCAAAACGACTGCCCGCTGGGACATCATCGTCATGGCAACCCCCCTGCTGCTGACCGGAGCATCGGTAGCCTTCGCATTCGCCAGTGGATATTACAACATCGGCGCGGAAGGCCAGCTTTACGCAGGCGCAATTGCCGGAGCATGGCTTGGGCCACAATTACAAGGTCAACCGCCGGTCGTGGCAATTGCCATCATGCTCATTGGTGGATTTGTGGCGGGCGCGTTGTGGGCACTCCCTCCGGCGATACTCAAAGTTCGGCTGGGTGTAGATGAAGTGGTAACCACACTGCTCTTAAATTCGGTGATGCTATTTGTGGTCAGTTATTTACTGAACGGCCCGTGGCGAGATCCGGTCACCGGTTGGCCGCAGTCACCCACCATCGCTGAAAGTGCCCAATTTCCCATATTGATCGCCCGTTCACGCATTCATTTCGGGTTTATTGTGGCAATTGCCGCCATAATCGGTCTTTGGTGGATTTTCAAGCGAACCCGATTTGGTCTCGAACTGCGTGCGGCAGGCATGGGTAAGGATGCGGCACGTTTTATGGGCGTGCGCGTCAACCGTGTCATGTTGACCGCCGCGCTCATCAGCGGTGGAATTGCCGGGTTAGCGGGAGTCAGTGAAATCGGCGGGATACACCATCATCTGGTGGAGGCTATTTCACCCGGTTATGGTTACACGGGCATCATCATCGCTACCTTAGGCGGTTTGACCGCGCCGGGGATTGCCCTAGCAGGGTTGTTTATCGCCCTGATCGAACGCGGCTCACTTTCGGCTAACCGTGAGTTAAATGTACCTGTTTATTTAGGTGATGTGATTCAAGCGGTGCTGCTGTTGACGACCCTAGCTCTGCTGATGCTCAACCGTTACCGCTTCAGAAGGACACGCTGATGGACTTCCTATTCACGCTCATCGGTGCAACCTTTCGCATCAGCACGCCGATTCTTTTCGCCGCACTTGGCGAAACTATTGTTGAGCGGGCTGGTGTGCTGAACCTCGGCATTGAAGGCACGATGATGCTGTCCGCCTTCACCGGATTCTTCGCCGCACAGGTAACGGGTTCGTTATTTGCTGGCCTGATAGCTGCCATACTCACCGGAATTGTACTCAGCTTATTGATGGGATTCCTCTCGGTTACGCTCGGTCTTAATCAGCATGTGGCGGGGTTGGGGATTACGCTGTTTGCGACCGGTCTAGCACTGTTCCTCTTTCGGCAGATTTATGGCGGGCAGCAAACCCCACCTTCTTTGCCGGAGAGTTTCCCGCAGTTGAGCGTCCTATCGGGAACCGTTTTTGAGCCTATTTTCAGCCAATACAGCTTGACGTATATTGGATTATTATGTGTGCCATTGGTGGCGTGGCTGCTCAACCGCACAACCTTCGGCCTGCGTTTACGAGCCGTTGGCGAAAGCCCGGAAGCAGCCGATATGGCAGGCATCAATGTCTATAAGATGCGCTATTCTGCATTGATATTAGGCGGCGCGTTCATGGGTGTTGGCGGGGCGTTCCTGTCATTGGCGCAGTTGGGCGCGTTCTCACAGGGCATCATCAACGGGCGCGGCTGGGTGGCGATTGCGATTGTCATCTTTGGCAACTGGTCGGCTATAAAGGTACTGGGCGGGGCGCTGTTATTTGGCGCACTCCAAGCGCTGCAACTGCGATTGCAAGCCGAAGGCGTACCCCTGCCCTATGAGCTGCTTCTGGCGCTGCCTTATATCATGACCATCATCGTACTGGCCATTACAGGTCGCAACGCTTCGTATCCGGCAGCGCTCCTCAAACCTTACCGGCGCGAAGGTTGAATACAAGATTCCATCAGCCTACTGCTGCATCCAATCAATAAGTGGCTCGCCGTCAAAACGATGCTGACCTACGAAGGTATGCGTGGTTAGAAGTTCACTTTTACCGAGCACTTCATAAATAGTTTTCAGTGTGGCGAGTGCCTCCGTGACACCTGTTTGAGGATAGATCGGGTCAAGTGATCCGGACTCGACCATCAATGGGCGGGGGGCAATCAATCCGGCAACATCCGCCATCTCGGCATATTGAAGAATATTGGGCACATAATTGCACACGCAATGGTCAATGGACATCAAGGACTGTTTGAAGGTGTTAATCGCGCCGCTGATATAGGCACGTTTGATACGCAAATCAAGTCCAGCCAGATACATGGCTAGTGTTCCGCCGCCCGACAACCCCACACAGGACAATTGATCGGCCTGAACATCAGCACGGGTGTGAATATAATCAATCAAGCGCATCACATCCCATACCCGTAAGCCCATCAAGGTTTGCCCGCACAAAATAGCATTCAACCCCACCTGATGACAGGATGACAACCACGGTGGCGGCTCAGGCGTGGATCGCAAAGCATCTAGTTCTCGATCTTCCATACGCTCGGCAAAACCGCGGAGCATCGGTACAAACACCTGATAACCGGCGATCACAAGTTTACGTGCGTAATCGGCATGAAGCGATGCTATAACTTCAGCCTCGGCAGGACTATTTTCAATGCCGACCAGAGTTTTCGCGCCCCATGTGCCATGCCCGTGTAAGGCGATCACCGGAGTTAAAGGTTTAGCTGCCTGATGTGGCGTTAACACATAAAAAGGTAAATATTCACCGGGGAGCGTTTGGATGACCATCAATTCGCACAAGAACTCCGGCATTTCGCTAGTTTCAACGAGCGCCGGTTGCGGGTCAGGATATTCGGTGGGAAAGCTGCCTAATAAGCGCCAAACCTGTGTCCGCAAAGCGGTTTGCCAACGCGCGGCTTCTTCGGGCGAACTGGCACTGAAAGCCAATTGTTGACCGGATTGTTCGCGCCATTTCCAGATGCCGGGCATGGTACGCAGTTCATAATCACTCAAACCAGCCATAATGTTTTCCTTCTGCATGCCAAGAGCACTAAAGTTGAACTCACAAGTTATAAGTCTGCTTGGCTAACCCATACGCCAACGATACGACCATTTCGTGCGCATCGGCTTCATCAACGAAGTGCCGCACCACTAACCCCGCCAGCCAGTCGGCACTCGCCCGCCGCCAGAGATCATGTCGTGCAGGAATCGATAAATAGGCGCGGGTATCATCATTAAATCCGGCGGTATTATAAAGACCAGCCGTTTCGATCACCGCATCAAAATAGCGCTGCATCCCATTAAAACTATCAAAGAACCACCACGGCGGCCCCAAACGCAGGGCGGGATAATGTCCGGCGAGCGGTGCAAGTTCACGGCTGTAGGTGGTTTCATCAAGGTTGAACAACACCAAAGTGAGGTCGTTGCGACTGCCGTAAAGATCAAGCAGCGGCTTCAGGTTGCGGGTAAATTCAGTCGTGATGGGTATATCCGCGCCCATATTACGCCCGAAGGATTGGTATATTGTGGGGTTGTGGTCACGATAACTGCCGACATGAAGCTGCATGACCAGCTTATCGTCTACGCTCATCCGTGCCATCTCGATGAGCATGTGTCCGGTGAAGCGCCGCGCATCCTCGACCGAGGCCTGTTTGTGCAAAGCCCGTTGAAAAATTGCATCGGCTTCGGAAGTGCTGAGGTGTTCGGTATAGGCGGTCAGCGCAGCGTGATCGGTAGCGGTCGCGCCCAGAGATTTGAAAAAGGCACGGCGATTTTCCAACGCTTCGATGTAGGTCGTATAGTTATTGACCGCTATGCCTGAGGCTTGGCTCAAGGCTTGGATATTCTCTGCCCAACCGTCCATATCTATATTGACCACGCCATCAGGACGGAAGGTGGGAATCACCCTCCCCTGCCAACCCGAATCGTGAAGGGTCTGATGATAACTGAGCGTATCACTGGCGGCATCAGTGGTGGCAAGTGCTTCAACCCGAAACTGCTCAAACAAGCGGCGTGGATGGAAGTCAGGCTGCTTGAGTTTTTCGGCAAGCGCGTCATAAATGGGTTGGGCAGTTTGCCCGTTCAACGGCTGATCAATGCCGAACACATCCCGCAGTTCGTCGCGCAGCCACGCGCCGGTAGGTGTCCCGCGAAATAGATACCAATGGTCGCAAACCACCTGCCAGATTTTGCGATGGTCACTTTCAACTGATCCACCATCACGGCGCGGGATGCCAAGTGATTGCAGCGAGATACCCTGTGCATACAACATGCGAAAGATGTAGTGGTCGGGAATAATCAGCAGATCAACCGGTGTGCCAAAATCATAATCGGGGTCTGCCAGCACACGCGGGTCTACATGCCCATGCGGGCAAATCAGGGGTAAATCCTTGACCTGAGCATATAAGTTACGCGCAACACCCCGTTGCGCGGGTTCAGCCGAGAAGTAACGATCCTCATAAGTATTCATCAAACTGCCCCTGTCGGTAACGTAAATAACTCGTCGGTTTGAGCGAACGAACCCACCTCAATGGATGGGTTAGCCGCAATCCACAGCATAATCGAAGCCGCGCCAAATATGACCGGAATGGGTATAATTGGTAGCGGGATTTTTGAGGGTTAATCGGTATATTTTGACCTTCGCAGAATAAAAGAAAGTACTACTTTTAGCAGCGATTTCCATACCAAAAATCATATTATAAATACTGCCTAAGGAAAGATCAATTTATGAGGCTTAAAGATAAGATTGCTATTGTTACGGGAGCAGGTCAGGGCATCGGTAAGGGGATTGCCCTGCGACTGGCACAAGAAGGTGCGCATGTCGTCATCAACTACCCCTCGCCTAATATGGCGCAAAAAGCCGAGTCGGTAGCGGCGCTCATTCGGGATATGGGTCAGCAGAGTATCATTTTTCAGGCGGATGTTTCCAAAGCAGCACAGGTGCAGGCGATGGTTGATAAGACCGTCGAGACGTTCGGGCGGTTGGATATTCAGGTCAACAACGCGGGGGTTGATCCGCATGTCGCATTTCTGGAAATGACCGAAGACCAATGGGATTTTGTGATTGATGTCAACCTAAAAGGCAATTTTTTCTGCGCCCAGTCAGCAACGCGGGCAATGATGAAAACAGGTGGCGGCAAGATCATCATCATCAGTTCGATACACGGTATACAGACTTATAAACGGATGACAGCATACGCAGCATCCAAAGGCGGCTTAAACGCCATGACCCGCCAACTGGCGATTGAATTATCGCCCTACAACATCAACGTCAATTGTATCGCGCCGGGGGCAATCGCTGTCGAAAAGAATTATGTGAATAACCCTGAATTCGATCCCCACGCCTTTGACCATGAAATTCCAGTGGGGTCGATTGGTTATCCCGAAGACATTGCAGGGGCGGTGGTCTTTTTCGCGTCGGATGATGCGCGATATGTGAACGGGCAGGTTTTGCTGGTGGACGGTGGAACCAGTACGCGCATCTTGCTGGGCGTAAGCGATAAGAAAGAGGATATCGTGAGCCACGTCAAAACAATGGATGCCAAAGATTGGATGGGCGAACCGGAGTAACGCTGACATTTCTAACTTATCCGTTCACGTTCTTTCCAGACGACAAACAAAGGCCAAAAATCGTGGCAATCTACACCTCACAATACAAAGATCAACCGGCTGTTACTTTAGAATCTGAGCTGCTGCGAGTACAGTTTTTGCCGACCATCGGCTCAAAAATGGCATCGCTGATTTACAAGCCGCAGCAGCGCGAAGTGTTGGTGCAAAATCCCAGCGAAAACTATCTGCTGCAACCGTATGATGGTCATTACGAGTCGGGCGAATGTTCGGGCTTTGACGAGATGTTCCCGACGATTGATGTGTGCTTCTATGAAACGTATCCGTGGCAGGGTACGAAAATCCCCGACCACGGCGAGGTGTGGAGCTTGACGTGGGATCATAAAATCGAAGGCGAGCAACTTTCTATGAGTGTGTATGGGGTACGGTTCCCCTATAAGCTCGAAAAGGTGGTGTCGTTCGCCGCGCCGCACATCCTACAAACAAAATATGTGCTGACCAACTTATCGGACTTCGATTTTGATTTTATGTGGGCTGCACACCCCATGATTAACCTCGAAGAT
>JBBSBS010000142.1:0-13728 GCA_038251045.1 Aggregatilineales bacterium
GCTTTTTGGATCGGCAGTGGCGCAATTTACCCTTACATCCAGCAGCGCCCATTTGTCGAAGGTAAAATCTACCTCGACAACGGCACGCGTGAGCAGAGCGCCCGCCGCATGAAGCAGACGCTCATTGATAAGGGTTATCGCCCCAAGCACGATTTACTGCACGTCGTAGAAACCGATGGCGAACATAACGAAGCCGCTTGGGCACGCCGCCTGCCGGATGCCCTGCGCTTCCTGCTAAAACCCTAACTGCGAACTTTTGATGGCAACCAGTCTATTTGTTGCCAACATAATAAATGGCATTCCCTGTAAAGCTAGAGATATATAACCCGCCATTAGGGGAATTGACGACTGCCGACGGCCCTAATAACCCGCTGATAAATGGACGCATTGAACCGGTGTAATGCTGATCGTCAATCTTATAAAGCGTGATGGAAACGACTTCATTACGCAGCCACATCGAGACAATCAAGCGCCCTAAATATTTCTGTGGCAGCTTATCGCCGTTATACAACTCAATCCCTGTCGGGGCGGAATGATCGGGCAAGGTTAAAAGTGGCGGCACGGTACCCGATTCTTGCGGCGGTAGGCCAAAGTAATGCGGAAATCCATAATCGCCGCCTTCATAGATGTAATTCACTTCCTCAGGCACATCTACAGGGTCACTGCAATCATCAACCTCAACAGCCGTATCTAAACAGCCAGATGAACCGTTATCCACTGCGAAAAAACCCTTGCCATCAGGGGCAGGAATAATGCCATAAGGATTTCGTACACCGGTGGCAAATACCCTAAAATCTGACCCATCCGGATTCATCGAAAATATCCGTGCTGCCTTCGGGTTCGTTTCTACTCGATGATCGGTAGTGGAGCCTGAACCCAAATAGAGTCGTCCGTCCGCGCCAAAGGTCAGACCATTGTTCTGGTGAAAAGCATAACTTTCTGACGGAAATCCATCAATAATAGTTTTGGTCGTGTCCGCTTTATCATCACCATCCGTATCGGTCATCAGAATCAGCGCTTTAGCCACATTGACATAGAGGCCATCTTTGCTCCATGTTATACCTTCCGGCTTCGTCAGGCCGCTGGCAAATTCGGTTACTTTATCCGCAACATGATCATTGTTGGTATCGCGCAGTACCCAGATAAAACCATTCAGACTCGCCACATACAACTCGCCTTGCGCTCCAACCTCAAGTGCCGTAGGAGCCTTGACCACTTCATTCTCAAAAAATTGGATTGGGATTTTGTCGGCAATCGTAATATCAGTTAACGTATCGGTATCCTTCGTCACCTGATCCAAATCAGGTTCAAATGTTGACGTATACAGCCACAGGATTACACCACCGAAGACCACCACCAATCCCACCGCCGCAATCATCACGAAACGCCACTGCTGTTGACCGCCCCAACGCCGCGCGATCACATATAACCCCAGCGCTAATCCAATGCCGATCACGAAACCTAGACCATCTCGGATCAGCGTACTCGCCAATTCACGCATCGGCAGGTTAATAAAGGCGCGCCTGAATGGGGTGCTTGCGGTCAGCCCTATAAAACTCAACACCCCGATGATGACGATAACAGTCAACAAAATCGTCAAAAACTGCTGTCGTCGGTTTTTAGCAATCAAACTGGCTAGGCTTAAACCAAACCACGTAATACTAAAAAAGACCAGCCCAACCCCTACAATTTCAGTAATAAAAACATGCATTAATACCCCACTTGCTGGAACGACACAGGCTACACAGTACTACATCGCTATCACTATCATAGGGCTATAACGCGCCAATAGGATTAATTATTTCGATCTATATTACATTCTAGTTAATGTCTATGTGCGCATGACAGGCGAGTTATCAATCGCAGATAACTATGATACGCTCTCATCGTAATTTATATCTGGCAGTTTATGGACAGATAATTAGTACTAATGACTTACTGTTGAATTGGAGAAAAGGTGATGAGGCTTAATAAGCGACGACTTCAATCGTTTGCACCAACAGGTAATCGGAGTCCGGGCCTGCTAATTTGAAGGATGTATTTGCGGCGGGCACAAGCCGCTGATTCGTTTGCCAGTCATACACCGTCACCATCAGTGTATATTCACGTCCCGGAATACCAATCGGCAAGTGCAGCGTCCGGTAATCTTCATAATAAGTCCCCGGTTCCCATGCGCTGGTTTGTTGGGGTGTATCCGGCGCGGATGCAGAGCCATCACTCTGCGCGATCAGGTTACCAAACTCATCAAACAATGACAGGCTGAAGCTGTAATCCATAGCCGGTTTTCGCAGTGCCGACCACCACAGCTTGACCGAGACATCCTCATTCTCGCGGAAGGTTTTCCGGTCATCTGGGATCTCGAATCCATTCAACGCAATCTGGTTATCAAATGCAGCACCCTGCCATAACGGCGGGCCTTCGTATAACCGCAGCAAGAAGTTCCACGGGCCGACGAATATCGACTCCTTACGCCCTTTCATGATGGCAGCTTTCAACGGTTCATCCTGCGGCCACCCAGTTGTCGAAAGATACCACACCCGTGAATGATCCCCCGGCTCATCGACAAACGGTAAATCCCCCTGTGGGAAAAACTGCGGCAAGAAATAATCCCATGCCATACTCGTACCGCACACACACTTGGGATCTTCAATCAAAACATCACCGGGTCGGATGTGTTTCTGAAACCACGATAACACCATCCGCATTGGGACGGCTTCGGTTCCAACTGCCCTGAATTGCAGCCAATCCACCGGAAGGAAAGTTAAACCTAACAGCAAAGCAATCGCCGCCCATTGTCCCCAACGCGGCAAATAAAGAGTCGCCATGCCCAGCAGCATGACGAGGCCCAAAGCGACCCACCACATATAACGCACGTTCAAATACTCGCGGTTGGGTCTAATGACATATATCACGGCGGGTACGATCAGCCATATCATCATCGCGACCGCCCAACGTGCATTGATTTTCCGGCGCAGCGCATAATAAATCACGACCAGCAGCGCCACGCCGATTATGGCGGCATAAGCTGCCGTACCCCCGAAGCGGGTGAAAATATCGACCATTTCCACACCAAACACATCCGGCGGCTGCGCCATCACATCCAAGCGTGAAAGCGCGTTGCCCAAAAATTGTGGCAAAATGGGCAGCGTGAAAATCACGACAAAAATACCAACCCCGATCCATCTCAGCAGCAAACGAGGGCGAACAATAACAACCAGCACCGTTAGAAACAAAACGTAAAGCGCGCTCGTAAACGTACTGTAGAAGGTCAGCGCCAGCACCAGTGCCACCAGCACTGTCCGCCGCCAGCTTTCCGGTTTGCGCAGCCAGCGCAGTGTCATCCACAAAGCCAGCGCCCCCAGCAGCAGCACCAACCCGTATGCGCGTACTTCAACCCCTGAAAAAATCAGGTATCCCATACTCATACCAGCCGCCAGTGCCACCCACGCCGCACCCCGATTGCCAGCCGCAGTTGGAGCAACCACCAGAAACAATGACTTCGCCGCCCGAAACACAAACACCATAGACAGCAGCGCAAACAAAATCGTCAAATAGCGTGATGCCTCTAGCGTAAGCCCTGCAAGCTGCATCCACCCCCATGATATGGCACTGAACAACGGCGGCCAATCATATGGCACGCGCGACATAGCCTCCCTGAAACTGCCTTGCACATGCCACAGCGACCAAATCTCATCCGGCCATTCAAAGAAGTCGACAATATGCACCGTACGCAGCCAGCCTGCAAACAGCAAAAAAACAACCAATGCCAGCAAAGGCAAAAGATTAGACGCAAGGCGTTGTTGAGGGCGTGTCGAAATCACAGTCATACAACCAATTGCCAATCATAAATTGATTTATCCCGCGGAAAGGTCGTAGTTTATAAAAACAATCTGTAAATTTTGTGGGCGAAACATGTATATCTAATGAGAATTACATTAATTCTACTTATATAATTTAATAAAGGTTCAATCAAGTCCCATTTCTGTAATATCTATTCCGTTCTCGTAATGCCGCATCGTAAATGGGGCGGGCATATCAATACCCGCCCCATACAGCAGCGTTTATTCCCCTTGCAACGTCACGTGGGTTTGCAACCATTCCACCAATGTCGGAACAAAATCCGACGTAAATTCCGCTTTGAGCGTCGCATATTCGGTAATCGCTCCGGTCTCCGCGCTCTGAAACAGATGATTAGCATCCGCCAGCGTGACAATCTCATAGTCACTGTTTCCTGCTTGCTGGAGCGCCACTTCGAGCGCCGGAGCATTCTGGGCGGCTGGCACCTGTACATCCTTGCCACCAAAGACCGCCAGAACAGGCACGGTTGTCTTTGCCCAATCCGGCGCTGGATTACTCACCAAGAACGACTGGAACCAACGGTTGAAATACCCCTCCATTTGCTGTTCAACCGACCTTTGCGCATAGGCTTCCAGATCACCCAACTCTTTGATATTGTCTTCCGGCATCAAACTCAAAACAGCTACTGTGGCTTCTTCAGCCAGCTTCTTAAAGCCTGCCTCATCATCCTTTGCTATGGCTTCCCAAATCGCGGGTTGTAAGCTGGCCTGAAGCGCGGCCATTTCGTCGGAGCCACCTTCTGCCTTGAGGATAAGTTTGCCCTGTTCCAATAAAATGTCTTTGCCGCTAACAGCAGGTCCCGCCATCACGATAATAAAGTCAAGATTCGGATCATTCGCGCCCAGCGCTGCCGCGACAATGCCGCCCTCACTGTGACCCAACACCCCCATCTGATCGTAGTTGACCTCCGCTCGCCCTTTCAGATACACCAGTGCTGCCGAAGCATCAGCAGTCGTTTCCTCTAGGGTCGCGTAAATGTCGCCACCCGAACCACCCACGCCACGGTCGTCATAACGCAGTACCGCCATACCCGCCCGCGTCAGCGCATCTGCCACCATGCCCAAGGGCTTCATCGCGCCAATCGACTCATCGCGGTCTTGCGGCCCGCTGCCCGATATCAGCACCACCGCCGCAAATGGCCCTTTGCCCTCCGGCACGGTCAATGTACCCGCCAGAGTCACATCACCACTTTTGAAGGTAACTTCTTCCTGTTGATAGGGAACATCCACCTTTTCCACATACGGAGTCAGCGCATCCAAGACGGGCAGAAACACGCTCGCGTGCAGCGCGTCGTATTCGTCGGGTGTTGTTTGCAGCAGCGCAATATAGGTTTTGCCACCGGCCTCTGCTAATCCCAGATCCACTGCAATCGTCGAAGTACCGACTTCTACATCGACCTTATACAGCGTCCAGTTCAAGCTGTCCGACTCATACGTACCCACACTGTCGGGCGCTTCGGTCAGGCTCAACTGTGGCAGCAAAGCCTGAATCACCTTATCCGCCGAAACCGGTGCGCTTTGCTGGGCGATAAGCGTGGGGTCAGCCGCGTTATTGCCACGCGCAAGCAGCCCCGGTCCAGCAGTAGTCCAACCCTCCGGCGCGACACTCTTAAAGCCATAATTACTGTCTGTGTACGGCGTAAGTGTAATACCCGCGTCCTGCGCGGCAGTTGCCCCCATGCTCAGTGCCAGTACCAGCACAGCCAATAAAATACGATTCATTGTGTTTCTCCTTGTGTAACGGGCTTTGTAATGCCCAGATTCTTACTACGCAATTCCTCATGGTTGGGTTGCACTTCCTCATAATGTGTACATCGAATTTGTGGGGTGTGTTACCAAACAGCGACTTTCATTTTCAAGGAAATTACGCGTGGACAGACCTTTTTACCAATCCATGCCTGATGCAAACTGCACATCACTTTTGGCCTTGATTGGACTCATTTGTCCAATTGACACTGTACAGATTTAGGTCTATACTCGAAAAAGTTTAGACAAACCTAAAATTTGGATCGATCACTCATGCAAAATGAACTCAAACCCCCTGCCACCCCGACCGAGGGATGGCGGTTAGAACGCGGCACGCCCTCACTCCATGAAGTACACGGCAGCATCGCCGTCCCCAAAAACGCCGGTTTCTGGCGTACCCTATTCGCATTCGCTGGCCCCGGCATGATGATTGCCGTCGGTTATATGGACCCCGGCAACTGGGCGACTGATCTGGCAGGTGGGGCACGCTTCGGTTATCTGCTGCTCTCGGTTATTCTCATCTCCAACATCATCGCCATGCTCTTACAGCATCTCTCGCTTAAACTCGGAATCGTCACCGGACGTGATCTAGCACAGGCCTGCCGCGATCATTACTCTCGTCCGGTTGTACTATTCCTGTGGGTGCTGTGTGAAATCGCCATCGCCGCCTGCGATCTAGCAGAAGTAATCGGCTCGGCTATCGCCCTCAACCTGCTCTTTGGGATACCGCTGGTAGTCGGTGTCTTGCTGACGGCCGCCGATGTGCTAATCGTCTTATTCCTGCAACACAAAGGCTTCCGCTATGTCGAAGCACTCGTCGCCGGATTAATTTTGCTGATCTTCGGCGCATTCGCCTATGAACTGATCGTATCAAATCCTTCATTGACTGGCATTCTCGGCGGGTTAATACCTCAACCCGAAATCGTCTTTAATCCCTCAGCGCTCTATATTGCCATCGGCATCCTCGGCGCAACCGTCATGCCGCATAACCTCTACCTGCACTCCAGCATCGTCCAAACCCGCAACATCGAGCCGACTGAAGCCGGCAAACGTCAGGCCATCAAGTTCGCCACCATCGACTCAACCGCATCACTGTTGTTCGCCTTCTTCATCAACGCCGCCATCCTGATCGTATCAGCCGCTACTTTTCACGGCACACAATACGAAAGCGTGGCGGACATCAATGATGCCTATAAGCTCCTTGCGCCTGTTTTGGGTGTCACCCTCGCCAGCACCATGTTTGCCATCGCGCTGCTGGCCTCCGGTCAAAATGCCACCCTCACCGGCACACTCGCCGGTCAGATCGTCATGGAAGGCTTCCTGAATATCCACATGCGCCCGTGGATGCGTCGTCTGGTCACACGACTCATTGCCATCGTACCGGCTGTCATCGTCGCCGCCGTTTATGGTGAACAGGGAACCGGACAACTGCTGATCCTCAGTCAAGTCATCCTTTCGCTGCAACTGAGTTTCGCTGTAATCCCACTGGTTCAATTCACCAGTGAGAAAGCCAAGATGGGTGTCTTCACCAACCCCCGATGGATGAAAATCACCGCTTGGGGAGTAACCGCCCTCATCGTCGTCCTTAACATCTACCTGCTCGTCCAAACCGTTCTGGGCGTTTAAGCCACCCAACTGAACTGAATCCCACCTTTATACAAAAGAGCGCCCACCTTCGGACGCTCTTTTGCCGTACCATTCGGTAGGACTTTGCAAGAATCGCCATAAATTTACAATTTGTTCATAGCAGATCACACTTCGGTTACAAATGCATTTTATGATGAATCCATAACTCGCGAACGTCTATGCAATTCTAAAGGAGATTCGTATCATGAAAGCATTTCGTAACCTGTTAATCGGTCTCATGGTCGTGGTATCCACAGCGCTGGTCATAACCCCCACCTTCGCGCAGGACACCCCACCGCTTAAACCCACCGTCGAGGTCACCATCACTCTGACGCAGGAACAAATCAACGCCCGCGTAGAAAATCGCCGCGGTGAACGCCTCAAAGACCTCAGCATCGTCCTCGGTGACAACCAGATCACTGTTTCTTTCTCGACAAAAGTGAGCCGGAAAGACACTGAACCCAAAGCCATCGTCGCCATAGTGTCGCCCAGCTTGGTTGAGGGGCACGTCAAATGGACACTCGACAGCCTGACAATCGATGGAACGCCCGCTGCGCAGGAGCAAATCGACCTCTTCAAAGAGCGTGTCGTCAACCTTGTACCCGGTCGCTTTGGTGAACGTCAGCGTCGTTTCAACGTCACCGCTATCACCGTTGATAGTAAATCTATCATCATCTCCATGACCCGTAACGTCCAAACCTAAATAACACGCCCCATCAACGCCAATAAAAAAGCCACGCTTACGGCCTGTAAACGTGGCTTTTATGTTTTATATCTGTCAGACAGCCTACTGTGACCATCACCTCATCAGCCACCTACGATTGATTGTATTGACTGATGACTTGCGACTATAGACTGACGACTACCTATTGCAACTGCAAGCGCTGCGTCTGCACCTCATCCAGTGCGCTAATCGTATCCTGCAAGCTGGAAACCTCATCCTGAATTTCCAACCGCAACCGCTGCGCCCGTGAGCTGTCCACCTCTTTTGTACCCAACAGCGACATCTGTGCGTAGATCGTTCCCAACGATGACAGCGTGCTTTCCAGTTGGATTTCCGCCCGCTTCACACTGTTGACCGTCGCGTCCAGATTATCGCGCTGCTGTGTCAACGTCTTGAGCTGTTCTTCCAGATCACGCCGCACCGTCGGGTCTGGTTCATTCTTGATGCGGATTTGCGTCTTTTCAATCTGCTGCGGAACCATCTTCCGGTCACGCTCCACCAGATCATTATTGTCGAACGCATCAATATGCTGCGCCAGATCATACATATGCTTAATCCAGTCGTTGATGTCGGCGATGGTCTGCTGCATATTCGCCCGCATCGCCCCCTTGTGCCGTCCTGCCAGCGTCATCATATTGCGCCGGTATTCCAACGCACTCTGCAACCGCTGCCGCGACACCGCGTTCCGAATCTGGCTCAGGTCATACTGGCCTTCAAACGCTTTGGCGACCGCTTGAGTCGCCGCGTTCGGGTCGGATAAGTTGGACGCGATGAAAGCCGCTTCCGCTACCCCACCCAGCGCCAACCAGAACCACTGCTGCCAACCGGGAATCGTCTCAATCGGCACACCGAAAAAAAGAACCAGCGTAACCAGCAGTGTCAGGCCAGTTTGCCAGCTGAATACCGCGTTGCGCAGAATTGCCCCGAATGCACGCTGTTGTACCGGATTAAGTGAATCTCGTGACATAATAACCTTGACTCCGCATAGACTGCTCTGTATACGGCGTACCCGGCTTCAGGTTGCGGGTCGCTTGACTCTATTCTAGCCCAACTGACGTTGTAGCGACATATGTATAGGGCGAATAACTTACAATTGCACACCCATACCCCCTGTACTTAGGGGCATCCACCCGTTCAAGTTGCCGTTGAGGAAAGCTGTCTGCCATAGTCGACAAAGAAATCGAGCGCCTCAGGGTTACGCATCGAGCCGCGATTAGCCGATGCATCCACATCCATACCCAACAGGATTTTGCGGATAGGCACTTCGATCTTCTTCCCGCTCAACGTATACGGAACCTGATTGATTTGCACCACATCATCCGGCACATGTCGCGGTGAAAGTTCACGCCGTATCTGCTGCTTTATCATTTGAGCCAGCACCCCATCCAGAACAAGCCGTTCACGCAGCACCACAAACAAAATCAGGTGCGAGTCACGACCAAGCAGTTCAAGATCGATGATTAAACTGTCGGATACAAAATCCACCAATTCAACCACGCGGTAAATTTCACTAGTTCCCATGCGGATGCCCTGACGGTTGATGGTTGAATCCGAGCGCCCATAGATAATACAACCGCCGCGCCCATTGAACTTGATCCAATCACCATGCCGCCAGATACCGGGAAACATCTCGAAATAACTTTCGCGGTAACGCTTCATATCAGGGTCATTCCAGAAATAAAGTGGCATCGATGGCATCGGCTCGGTAATCACCAGCTCACCGACCGTATCAACCACAGCTTGCCCCGCGTCATTGAAAGCCTGCACCTTTGCGCCTAACAATGCGCCTTGAATCTCGCCCGCGTAAATCGGCTGTGTGCGGATGCCCCCCACAAACGGTGTGCATAAGTCGGTGCCGCCGCTCATCGACTCCAACGCCAGCCTGCTGTTGATGTTGGTATAAACCCACTGAAAGCCTTCGCTTGTCAGCGGTGATCCGGTTGAACCCACGGCACGAATCCGGCTCAAGTCATAGGACTGGTTTGGATGTACATCCGCCTTGATACAAGCATTAATAAATGCGGCTGAAATCCCGAAATAGGTCATTCGGCTTTGTTCAGCCAGCTTAAATAGCCCATTCACATCCGGCGCAAACGGGCTGCCGTTGTATAGGATAATCGACGCACCCGAAAGCAGGCTGCCAACCACATAATTCCACATCATCCAGCCGGTACTGGTATACCAAAAGAACCGGTCACTCGGTTTCAAATCGTTGTGAAAAACCGTTGATTTGATATGCTCCAACAGAATTCCGCCGTGTCCCTGTACAATCGGTTTCGGCAAGCCAGTCGTGCCGGATGAATACACCACCCACAACGGATGGTCAAAAGGAACCTGCTCAAAATGCAGTGTCGCGTCCGATACGCTCTCCGCCAGCACATCATCCC
Organism: Aggregatilineales bacterium; assembly: GCA_038251045.1. GTDB lineage: Bacteria > Chloroflexota > Anaerolineae > Aggregatilineales > Phototrophicaceae > CFX2. The sequence continues at coordinate 10,341 of JBBSBS010000142.1, forward strand.
ACAGGCGCGTATTCGGCAGGTTGACGGCTTTCCGATCAGGGTCGGATAGGAGATAAGGCACAAGAATCGTCATCTCCAACGTTGGTATCGCGGCTTGAATTTCCCCGATGACCTGTCGGCGATCAAATCGTTTTCCACCGTATTGGTAGCCATCAACTGCGATGAATACCTTAGGCTCGATCTGGCTAAACCGATCCAAAACACTGGACACGCCAAACTCCGGCGAACAGCTTGACCACACCGCGCCGATACTGGCAACCGCCAGCAGCGCCACAACCGTTTCCGGGCAGTTGGGCATATATGCCGCCACCCGATCACCTGCTTGAACGCCTATTCCCCGTAGAGCGTGTGCCAATCGGTTAGTCTGGTCATAGATCTCCTGCCAGCTAAACTCAACCAACACCTGATCTTCTGCCATATAAAGCAGCATTGGGCGCTCGTCTGTCATCCTCGAGAAAATATTCTCGGCATAGTTCAGCCGCGCCCCCACAAACCATTTCGCACCCGGCATCCTGCGTTCAGCCAGCGGCGAAGTCCAACCTCGCGAATACTTCAAATCGAAGTAGTCCCATAGACTTTCCCAAAAGGTCTCGATCTCCTCAATCGACCACTGCCAAAGCGCCGCATAACCATCAAAATGCAGTCCTTTATGCTCGGCTAACCACCGCATGTAATCCGATACATTACTCCCGGTCGCATCCTCATAACCGGGCTGCCACAGCAACAGCCCCTCGTCAGGCATCTCTGGTTGTTCACTCATAATTGTAAAAAAGTTGCCTTATTAAATATTTAGCTAGCCAAAATCATATAGAGAGATTGACGCACTCGCAACTACAGGGAATGTGAAATCAAGGGAATGACCAAACATCTTATCGCTTAAAAGCACAAGGGCGAACCAATGGCTCGCCCTCGCGTAAGTATCCTTAAAATGATGTTCGCCCGAAGCGTTAGTTACTGCTGCTGCTGGATTCTCCACCCGCGCTGCTCGCCCCGCCGGAGCCGCCCGCGCCACCCAGCAAACGACGCTTGCGTTCATCAAGCTGCCGTTCCACTTCGCTGCCCCGAACCGCCGAATCAATCTCTTCGGATAGGTTACGGGTTGCCATATCCAACCGCGCATCTTCCTGATCCAGCCGCTGCCGAATCTGGTCGCTGAGGCTGCTGATTTCCGCATCACCCACGTTGGAAAGTGCGTCCAGACTCTTGACCGTCTTGGTTGTCACCTTCTTGGCTTCTGCCAATTCAATCAACGCCCGCAGATGTTCACGTTCCTGCTTAATGGTCGTCAAACGGCCTTCAAGTTTCAGGCGCATGTCCAGCATCTTCTGGTACTGCGTATCCTGCTCCTGCCACTGTTGATAATATTCCTGCGAAAGCTGCTGCTTGGTGTTTAGTTCAGCTTGTGCCGCCGCCGCCAGATCATCCTTACCTTTGACGATCAGCGTATCAATATCACGGTCGAGCTTTTCAGCCGTTGCCGCAAATTCTTCATATTTACGCTTGAGTGTCTTGACCGTTCCGCCAACGGTTGCTGTCGATTCTTCCAGATCACCCAGATTGCTTTCAACCTGCCGGATGTATTCATCCATGACCTGAACCGAGTTTGCTTGCAGCGCACGGTCAACAATGCCGTGTAAATTGGCGCTGATCAGCGTATTTATTTTTTCAAAGAGCGAGGGAGCCATAAATCCTTATTCTCCTGCTTAAGTCACAGATGTGATGAATGAAACGTTATACGTGTTAAGTATACCGCAAGTTGCTAAAATCCGATTACCCCTAAACAATAAGGATATTCACCCCCAAATGAACCCGATTCCGGCTCATTCGACCTACCGTGTATCGCAAATCCCCATCCAAAAAACAAAAGGCAAACGGATGTCGTTTGCCTGCATTGATGACCTGTTTAATGCTGCAAAAATAACTAAACCGCGCTAACAGCTTCGACCTCGGTCACCGGAACAATCACCTTGAAGGTGCTGCCTTCCCCGACCTTGCTCTCCAAACCCACACGTCCACCGTGCAGCTTGGCAATCGCCATCACAATCGCCAACCCCGCGCCCGCCCCTTGGTCTTCATTTACGGCGCGGTCAATCTGGTAAAAACTCTCCCAAATGTGGGCTTGTTCCGCTTCAGGGATACCCCGCCCCTGATCTTTCACCCACAGCGTAATCTCTTTACCCTGCACCGATGCCCCTAGCGAAATCGGTGATCCGGGTTCGGAGAATTTACAGGCGTTATTGAGGAACAGCGCGATTGCCACCGTCAAATACTCCACATCCCCTGTGAAAATTTGAATGTCCGCGGGAACTTCCAGCGTCACTACATGCTTTCGGCTTTCGAGTTCCTTAACCCGTTCCTGTGCCTCTTTAAAAATCCCCTCCACGCTGGCAATCGGCCCTTTGCGCCAATCAAAGGTTTGCTGAGCCGAGTCTGTCTCCAACTCCACCAGCAGGATAAAGTTCTCGATCAAGTTTTTCAGCCGGTCAGCACCCGCCGTAATCCCTGAAATATAGCTGATCATTTCATCTTTGCTAAGTTCTTGCTCGCCGGGGTTATTCAGCATATCGGCGTAGGCCACAACGAAGGTCAACGGGGTGCGGAACTCATGGTTCAACATGGTCAATATCTGGCGCTTGAGGGTTGCCATGCCGCTGTTATGCATCCGGTTCAAATCACGGTGACGCTCCAACCGCGACTCAATCTTCACCAGCAAATCACTCGGATCATAGGGCTTGATTACATAATCATCCACGCCCAGCCGCATCCCCCGATGCACATCCGCCCGTTCGCCTTTAGCCGTCAAAAATATAAACGGAATACTAAACCAGCGGTTTTCCTTACGCACTTCTTTAAGGAACTGGATGCCATCCATTTTCGGCATCATAATATCCGAAACAATCAAATCCGGCGGTGATGATTGGGCGTGCAGCACTTCAATACCATCAAGGCCATTTTCAGCCGTCAGCACCGAATATCCATCCAGTTCTAGAATATCGCGAATACCTTCTAAAAGATGAATATCGTCTTCAACGACCAGAACCTTAGCTTTATCCATTAAACTACTCCAAATTCCATTGTCCGGGGCTGCAAAAGACCTTAATCCCTATAGTTTACTATGGCATCACCTCAAATATTCGTCAATAGGTGAATCCCCTGCTCCCGCGTCTCGCCCCGCATCTTATTTCGCCCGCGCAATATCCAGCAAATCAGAAAGCAGCCCGAAACCGGTTTGTACCCCGCCCGCCCCTGACCCCACCAGTGTCACATCCCCCAGCAAATCAGTTGAGTAGGTGATGGCATTCGTCCCGCCCGAAACTGCCGCCAACGGATTACTCAGCGGGACACGCATCGGTTGGACACTGCCGCCCTCGGCGCTCACCCGTGCCAC
>JBBSBS010000143.1:0-13620 GCA_038251045.1 Aggregatilineales bacterium
GCCGGAGCCGCCCCCACCGCCAGCTTATCCGCCTTGCTCGAACGCGGTGACATTCTGCCTCACGAACGCATTGTTTGTGTCATGAGTGGTGCAGGCTTCAAGGATGCAAACCTCGCCGCCGAAGATGCTCAACGTATCGGTCAGCAGCCCACCGTCCCGTTTGATGTCGAGGCCGTCAGCAAAATGCTCGGCTAGAACCACTTTAAGAGGAAACTTTGTTTCTTTCGATTGAGGGAATGGCATGAAAATAAAATCAATGACTCTAAAAGAAGCCGAAGCACTCCTCAAGACCACCGAGTTATCGAGGATGATTTATTGGAGTGGGCTTCCGATCCCGATACGCATAAGTCAGGGCAAAATACTGAAGAGTGATAGCAATAAGTGCCATTAATCTATCCTACGCAATCAGCGGCTTGACCCACTGCACGAAAGCTGGGAAGGCGATTTCTGGTTCTTCAAGGTCGGCATGCCACCGTTTTTCCAGTTCGTACATTATCCAACCGTCATACCCATGCTGGCGGAGAACGCCAATCGCTTCCACCAGTGGCAGTTGGCCTGTACCCGGTAAAACATAACGCCAACCATCGCTCATGGCCTGAGGGTGGCTGGTGTCATAGATAGCATCTTTCACATGCGTATAGCCGACGCGCGAACCAATCGCCGCCCATGTTTGTTCGGGTGTCTCGCCGCCCACACGGGCAGTATGCCCCATGTCCCACAATGCGCCGAACGCCGGATTGTCGATGTGGTTCAGCAGCAGCCTACAATTGGAAGATGTCACCCAGTTGTCGTGGGTTTCAAACAGCCAATGCAGCCCACTTGCCCCGTCCAAATCGAGAACCGCTTGCACACAGTCCAACCCGATTTTCGCCAGTTCTTCGTGGTTCGCCCCGTCTAAAATCCCGCCACCAAAGACCCGCACATGCTCACAATCCAGCTTATTAGCCAGTTCGATGGTGCGCTTGGCCTCTTCAATATTTTCTACTTTGCGCTCCGCCTCGCAAACCTTAATGCTTGAGCTAATGCCGCTGACCGCCAATCCTGCCTCAGCTAAGCGCCGCTTGGTTTCAGCACCTTGAGTCGTGAACAGTGCCAGCTTAGTAATATCGATTTCATTCAGATAACCGCGGAAATCCACCCCGTCGAAACCGTATTCACGACCTTTTTGGCAAATCGTATCCAAATCCCAGTTCGGGCAGCCGAGCGTGGTAAAAGCTATTTTCATAAATGCTAGTCCTGTACAAAGGGTTAAAAATAATTTACCAAGTTGATTTACGCATGCGTTATGATATCGCGCTGCTGGATGCCGCGATCAGCGAAAGCAGTTTTTGCTCATAGGCATTCTCATCAAGCGGCAGATCAACCGTTTTGCGCTCAAACGACGACATCAGAATGGCGTTGGCAAGCGTTACCGAATGGATACCTTCCGCCGCCGGTGCAATCAGCTTATCGCCGTTCAAAATGGCGTTGGCGAAGTTTTCGATGACGGTGCGATGACCGGGGTGTACGTGTGCTTCGAACGGCACATTCTCCTCTAAAAACGCCACTTTATCAAAACCACCGGGCGCATGTTCGATCTGCTCAAACATCGAACGCTGATTGCGGTAAAACGTAAGCTTGCCGTTTTCGTAAACCAGCTTGCCCTGTTCACCGACGATTTCCAACCGGTTTGTGCCGGGGGATTCGGCGGTACTGGTGATAAAGTGACCGATCATGCCATTCTCGTGTTCAAAATAGGCAGTGACTTCGTCTTCAACCTCGATACCGTGATACTTGCCCAACGCCGCAAAACCGGTAACCCGCTTCGGCATTCCCACAAACCATTGATACAGGTCGAGATTATGTGGGGATTGATTCAGCAGCACGCCGCCGCCTTCGCCTTTCCAAGTAGCCCGCCAACCGCCGTAGTTATAATAGCTCTGTGTGCGAAACCAATCCGTAATCAGCCATGTCGTGCGTACCAATCGCCCTAATTCACCCTCGTCTATCATCGTTTTGATCTTCTGCCAGAAGCCGTACGTGCGCTGCATGAACATGGCAGCAAATACTAGGTTCGGGGTGGTCTGTCGCGCGGTTTCATAGGCGGCGATCATCTTACGCGCGTCTTTGACTTGCACAGCTATTGGCTTTTCGACCAGAACGTGAATGCCTTTTTGCAGGGCGGCGATGCTGATCGGCATGTGGTCATAATGCGGCGTACTGACGACAATGGCATCAAGTGCTTCTTTATCGAGTAACTCATTAAAGTCATGATAAGCATGGACATGCATTTCAGCGGCGGTGCTGTCGGCAGTCGGGTGGTCAACATCACAGATTGCTGCCAATTCCGTATGCTCCAGACTGGCAATGTCCTTGATATGGGCTTTACCCATAATGCCAACACCGATCACCGCTATTTTAACTGCCTTGCTCATCAGTAAATCCTCTTAAAATTTCGCATTGACAAATAAGAATAAGTGTTCTACGATCAAGGTTGTGAATTATGCTGGATGGTATTTAATCTTGATTTTTCTTTGTGCCATTGTGGTAAAAAATACTTTGCAATTTCAGCGCTTCTCTCCCTCACATCCGCCGAAATGACACAACTGTGACAAAGCGGTGGACACACGGCAGCCAATCGCGGCGCTCAGCGGATACAGCCGGAACACCTGCCCACAAAAAATGCATATTCAGCGGATTTCCCCCTACTTCCCGCCTGTCATTTCAGCGAAAAAATCGTCACAAATAACACAAACTGCAACAAGTTTTGCACCTATAGAAACGCATCGCTGGCGACCTAAACCAGCAGCTCGTGATACTTACTCAACCCATCAATCACGCAGTCCACATCGTGCAGGTCATTGTAAAAGTGGGGTGAAATCCGCAGGTTGTCGTCACGGTGCGAAACAATGATGCCATCATTCGCCAGCCACTTGGTCAGCAAATCAACCTTATGAGAACGCACCGTAATCATCGCCCCATGTTTACTGGGGTCAACTGGCGAAACGAGGTTGAAACCGCGCTTCATGATGCCCTCTTTCAGCGCACCCGTTAAGATCTTGAGCTGGCGTTCGATGTTCTCCACCCCCACCGATTGCACCAGTTTGATACCCGCAACCGCTGCATAGGTATTCGGTACGGGCGGTGTGCCGGACTCGAAGCGTCGCGCGGTAGGATGCGGTGTATTAGCGTAAATATCCATCGCGAAAATATTAGCCTGCGAAAACCAGCCCATCGCGGTTGGGTTCAGGTCAGCAATCAATTCTTTGCGGACGTAAAGATACGCCAGCCCTGCTGAAGCCAGCAGATACTTCAGCACACCCCCTGCCAGAAAATCCACCTTGAGCTTTTTCACATCAATCGGGGTCGTACCCAACGCTTGATAACTATCCACCAGCACCAACGCGCCTTTAGCATGTGCCATTTCGATAATCGCCGCGATGTCCAGCATCGTGCCGTTGCGGAAGCACACATGGCTGATCGAAACGATAGCCGTTTGCTCGTCAATCGCGTCCGCAAAGCGGCTCAACGGAATGATGTTACCGGCAGCCGGCACATGCACAACCTTCGCCCCGCGCGATTCCTGCGCGTGCCAGATTTGCGTCACCGTCGGGAACTCGAAATCACTGACGACCACTTTGTTACGCTCGCCGCTAAAGTCAATCGCGCTGGCAAGGGCACTCACCCCAGCCGAAAGTGATGTGGTCACCGCCACCTCATTCGCCTCGGCATTCACCAGACCAGCGAACGCCTGCCGTGCTGCCTCATTACGGTCTGACCAGTATTCCCACGGTGATCCCTTTTCGTCCCAGTCCCTCAAATAACTGGCATAGGCTTCCTGCACATCAATCGAAAGCGCCCCCTGCGAACAGGTATTCATGTAGATTTTGTTTTTGAAGATCGGGAAACGATCACGAATAGAAACCATAATGTGCCTCTTAACGTCCTAAATAGGCTTTGCGTAATTGTTCGTTGTCCAACAAATTTTTTGCGTCATCCGCCAGCACGATACGTCCAGTTTGCACCACATAACCACGATCTGCAATCGAAAGTGCCATGTTGGCGTTCTGCTCCACCATAAAAACAGTCGTACCCTGCTCGTTAACTTGTTTAATCAGTTCAAAGTTATTTTCCACCAGAATCGGCGCTAATCCCATAGACGGCTCATCCATCAACAGCAGCTTCGGGCGCGACATCAACGCCCGCCCCATCGCCAGCATTTGCTGTTCGCCACCACTCAGCGTCCCGCCCAGTTGGTGTAACCGTTCCTTAAGCCGCGGGAATAACGTCAGCACACGATCCATATCCGACTGAACACCATCTTTATCATGGCGCAGGTAAGCCCCCATCTGCAAATTCTCCAGCACACTCATCGGGCCGAAGATACGCCGGTTTTCCGGCACAACCGCCATCCCCCGTTCCACACGGTAACCCGTCGGGCGCATTTGCACCGCCTCACCCGCAAACTCGACGATACCACTGGTCGGCTTGACGATGCCCAAAATCGTCTTAAGCGTCGTGGACTTACCGGATGCGTTACCTCCTAGCAAACAAATCAACTCACCCGCATACACTTCGAGGTTAACATCTTGCAGAATGTGAATCTGCCCATAGTGGGTATTGATGTCGCGCAGGCTCAGCAGCGGCGCACCTTTTCCAGTGCTGCTCATTTACGCACCATCTCTTTGTTACGACCCAGATAGGCCTCAATCACCAGCGGATCAGTCGCGACCGTCTCGTACGAACCTTCCGCGATCTTTTCACCATGATCAAGTGCAATCACCCGGTCGGATATACCACCCACCACCCCCATATCGTGCTCAATCAGGATGATCGTTAAATCGAGTTCGTCACGCAATTTTCCGATAAGCTGCGTGACTTCCTGTGTTTCTTTGGGGTTCATACCAGCCGCCGGTTCATCCAAAAGCAGCAGCTTCGGCTCGGTCATCATTGCCCGTGCGATTTCGAGGCGGCGGCGGTTTGCGTATGACAGGCTGTAAGCAGGTTGATCATAACGGTAGCCCACCAAGCGCTCACCAAAGAATGCCAACTTCTGCTCGGCAAGCTGGCGGATGCGCCGCTCCTCCTTCCAGTATCCCGGCGTTCGTGCCACAATCTGGAACCAACTGGAACGGCTGCGGGCATATGCCGCGCTCATGACATTCTCGATGATGCTCATGTTCAAGAACAAGCGCAAATTTTGGAATGTGCGGGCAATACCCAACCGTGTAATCTGGTGAACTTCTAAGCCGGCAATCGAGCGCCCATCGAACCGGATGCTGCCCGTATCGGCTTTGTAAAGTCCGGTAATCAAATTAAGAATGGTCGTCTTACCCGCGCCGTTCGGCCCGATTAAGCTGACGATTTCACCCTTCTCGACCGTAAACGACAAACTATTGACGACCTGTAAACCGCCAAAGTGTTTGGAAACATCTTGAACTTCAAATAAAGCCATACGCTTACTACTCACTCACTTTAAGCAATCTCGACGCGACGCTGACCGACCAGACCGTTGGGGCGATAAATCATCAGCACAATCAACAGCACCCCCACAAACAGCAAGCGTGTCACACTTGGTTCGGCAACCAACCGTGTTTCCCACACAAACAGCAGCAAATAAAGCGTGGGAACCAACCCCACCAAACGCCACAGGGTATGTTTAATACGACTGACACCCAGCACCATGATAATCAGGATAACGAAAGCATAGTTGCCGATAACAGTCGCATTGCTTGGGATCGGCAGCCAACCCCGAACAGCATCAGTCATAAACGCCCCCGTGGGCTTCAGCACCGCAAATGCCTCTGGATCAGCCGATACGACAACCGCTCGCACGATGAAACCAAATAGGGCGACGGCGACAACCAGCGCGACAGCCTGCCAGCGTGGTTTAATCACCGAAAACAATGTGACGACTACACCGATATAAAATAACGTACCCGCCAACGGGGCGTTACGCAAAATATCCGGCACGGCGATCATCACTACCGCGCCCAGCAGCACACCGGGCAAACTCCCTAAGCCACCGAGGACGATAATCGCATAAATGGTAATTAGCAGCGTCGTATCAAAATTTCCGGGGAACACGCTGCCCTGCCATGCCGCGAACAATGCCCCACCAAATCCCGCGAAAGTCGCCCCCACCGCGAAGGCTTGCAGTTTCAGGCGGCGCGTCGGCATCCCCATCGCTTCCGCAGCCAATTCATCTTCGCGCAGCGCCCGCCATGCCCGCCCCACCCGTGAATGATACAGGTGATAAATAATCAAAACAGAGAGTGCCAGCACCACCAGCAAAATCAGATAGTAATGGACGACCGTCTTGGCCTCAAACCCAAATATGCTTAAAGGATCAAGGTTGACGATACCATTCGGCCCGCCGGTCAAATTAACCGGCTTCTCAATCCCCGGTAAATCAACACGGGTCAGGCTGGTCGTTAACTGCACGAACATCTGCCCGAAGCCCAACGTCACAATCGCCAGATAGTCACCAATCAGCCGCAGTGATGGTGAGCCAAGCAGCAGCCCGAACAGAGCCGAAACCACGATGATGATGAGCAGGCTTGCCCAACTCGGCAAATGTACACCACTAAAATCCGAGGATAGATAAGCATAGGTGTACGCGCCAATTCCGTAAAAGGCGATGAAGCCCAGATCGAGTAATCCGGCATAACCCACAACGACATTAAGCCCCAGCGCCAATATACCCATCAGGGCGATATTACCGGCGATACGAATAGCAAAACTATTGTCGGTCGCTACCGGCAGCAGTGCCCCGATAACCACCAGTACAATTAACCAACCCCAAACCGGCAGGCGGCGGCTGGTCTGTTGGACGAATCCCTGTATCCCTTTAGCACGGATGACGCGCTGGTCATACTGTTCAACCCACTGGTCAACGCCTATTTTATCGCGCGACATGGCCTATACCTTCTGCGCGATGCGTGCGCCAAGCAGCCCGCGCGGACGTAACAGCAAGACAATAATCAAGACAATAAAAGCGACTACATCCTTGTATGTGGATGAAATGAAAACCACCGCAAAGGTCTCGGTAAGGCCGAGGATAAACCCACCCAACATCGCACCGGGGATGTTCCCGATACCGCCCAGAACGGCGGCTGTGAAACCTTTTAGCCCCGCCGAAAAACCCATGAAGTGATAAATACGTGTGAAAACAATGCCTGTCATAACGCCGGCTGCTCCGGCTAGCGCGCTGCCAATGAAAAACGTGAACACAATCACTTGGTCAACATTCACGCCCATCATGGCTGCCGCCTCACGGTCGATAGCAACCGCGCGCATGGCTTTACCCAGCTTTGTGCGCTTAATCAGGTATTGCAGCACGATCATCAATACAATCGCCGTGACGATGACCAATGCTCGTGTTGCCGAAAGCCGCGCATTGCCCAGATCAAATCCCAATGCGGGTGCAATCAGCTTTTCAGTTTCATAAGTGCGGAACTTAGCCGTAAGCGTCAACTGAACTGCGTTCTGAATAAAAAATGACACGCCCAACGCACTAATCAGCGGAGCGATACGCGGTGCATTACGCAGCGGGCGGTACGCAAACTGCTCGATTACTACACCCAGCACACCACAACCCAGCATCGCCAGCAGCAGCATAAAAATGATGATGAGAACCGGAGCGATGAGCGACCCCTCGGCGGGCAGCAGCGCTACCATGACAAAGTATCCGATGAACGCGCCGATCATGTAAACATCACCATGCGCGAAGTTCAAAAGTTGCAATACACCGTAAACCATCGAATAACCGAGGGCGATGAGCGCATAAACCGCGCCAATCGTTAAACCATTAATCAGCAGTTGCGGAAATTGACTGAGAAAAACATCCATGAATGATCCATTTTACGTCTGCAATAAATCAGGGTGACGCAGTGCATCACCCTGAATGTTCCAATGTTACCTAACCGGACGATGAACAGAGCAATTATGCTTCTGGTGTGGCTTCCGCCATCATTTCTGATTCAGCAGGGATGAGTTCAAAATTATCACCCTGGACTTGGAAGATGTAGAAAGCTGCATCCAGCACATCACCATTTTCGTCGAAGGCCAGGGGGCCACCCATTACGCTCATTTCTTGGTCGGTATTGGCGACTTCGGCAACAACCGCTTCACGGCTGAGTGTACCAGCTTCAAAAGCACGCTGGATGGCTTCCAACACAACTGTCGTAGCGGCATAGGTGGGTGGGCCAAATGTGCCAAATTCACCATATTCGTCGGTAAAGCGCTTGACCACATCTGCCGAAGACTCCAGCTTATGAATATCCGGAGCGAAGGCAGAAACATATGCACCTTCAGCAGCACCGGCAGAACCCTTGATGAAATCATCAACCGATTGGAAACCATCAGCACCGAAAACAATGATGTCGGCACCTTGTTCAGCGACTGCCTTGGCGAGCAAAGCACCCTGTGAGGCGATCTGACCGGGGAAGAAAATCACTTCTGCGCCTGCACCACTGGCCTTGGTCACCAGTGTAGAGAAGTCTTGGTCATCCTGCTTGACCGACTCACGTCCAACAATCGTGCCGCCAGCAGCTTCAAATGCCGCCGAGGCTTCATCAGCCAGACCAACCGCATACGAGGTTTGGTCATCAATGACGAATAATTTGGTTGCGCCCAGCTGCTCAGCGATGAAATTACCATCGGTTGGGCCTTGAGCCGCGTCAGTCGGGACAACGCGGAAGAATGTGTCATTACCACTGGTGGTCAGCGACGGGCGTGTTGCTGAACCCGATATGGTGACCAAACCGGCTTCCATGAAAGTTGGCGCGGTAGCTTCGACTTCTTGGCTGCCTGCCGGGTCCACGACACCATAAATATCAGCGTCTGCAATCAGCGATGAAGCGACCGTGACCGCGATAGCCGGGTCAAGCTGGGTGTCGCCTTCGACCAATTCGACACTCCAACCGGTAGCAGCGTTGAAGTCCTCAACTGCCAACTTTGCCCAATTCAACTGCTCGGTGCCGATAGAGCCAGCCGGGCCGGTGATAGGAGCCATGACCCCAATTTTGATCGGCACATCGGGAACGGATTGTGCCATGACGACTGAGCTAAAAGCCATCGGCACGACAGCCAAAGCCATAACTCCAATAAGCGACTTTCTAAACTTGAACATGACGATGCTTACCTTTCTTAAAGAATGAACCTTTTACCAACGACCTGATCTGATTTATTTATAATCAGCAGGCTTAAAGTTATACCGTTACATGACTAACGACGCAAATTTGCCGACAAAATTGCTCGAAATCACACAAACTGGCTTAGATGGTCTGTGGGTTAAAAGACCAACAAGCTATACTCTGCGGATATTTTGAGTCGGCAATGAAGGGGCAAATAACGTGCGCTATACCAATCTGGGACGAACAGGTTTGCAAATTTCGGTAATCGGGCTGGGATGCGGCAACTTCGGCGGCATCGGCAGTATGCCCGGGTTCTTCGGCAAGGGTGACACCGAAGAAGATGCCTTCGCCATTATGGATACCGCTTGGGAAATGGGCATCAACAACTTCGACACGGCGGATGCCTATGGCGGTGGGCGCAGCGAAACTGCTATCGGCAAGTGGCTCAAAGGCAAAGGCGCAGCCGTCCGTGACAATCTTATCCTGACCTCGAAAGTTTTTAATCGGGTAGCCGATGGCCCGAACAACATAGGACTTTCACGGCGGCACATCCTGCGGCAGGTTGAACGCAGCTTACAACGGCTGGGTGTTGACCATATTGATATGTACCTGATGCATGAGCCTGATCCAACGACACCGATAGAAGAAACCATTCGGGCGATGGATGATCTGGTGCGGCAGGGCAAAGTCCATTACATCGGCGCGTCGAATATGCCCGGTTGGCTAATGGCGAAAGCGTTATGGATTAGCGACAAATATAACCTGAGCCGCTTCGAGTGGGTACAAAACTCATACAGCCTACTAGAACGCAGCGACGACCGTGAAGTGCTGCCGTTGTGTGCCGATCAAGGCTTGGGCTACACACCTTTTAGCCCATTAGCGGGCGGCTGGCTGACAGGCAAGTACCAATCAGCGTCTGATTTTCCGGAAGGGTCACGGATGGCGATGCGGCCTGAGCCTTACAAGAAGCTGGTCAACCAGAGCACATTTGATGGGCTGGCAGCCTTCAGAGCACAGGCCGAAAAACGCGGCGTGAGCATGGGCGGTTTGGCATTGGCGTGGGTGCTGAGTCATCCGCTGGTGACGGCACCAATCATCGGGCCACGTAAACCATCACATTTTCAACCTGTACACGAGGCGTTGGCGTTACACCTGACGATTGAAGAACGTGATGAACTAACGGCGCTGTTTCCGGGATTCTAAAAAGACACAGAAAGGGCTTATTGATGAAAGTTTTGATGATTAACCAGACTGAAGTCCGGCAGCTATTGCCGATGGATGAATGTATGGATGTGATGGCCGAAACGCTAAAAACACTGGCGGAAGGCAATGCGATTTTGCCACTGCGTCCGGTGATGTGGCTGCCGGAAAAGATCGGCGCGTTGGGCATGATGCCAGCGTATCTGGGCAGCATCGGCATGATGGGCTTGAAAGTCGTGAGTGTTTTTCCTGGTAATCACGGCACAGAATACGATTCACATATTGGTGCGGTGATGCTCTACGAAACCAAACACGGGCAGCTTTTAGCGATTGTCGATGCCAGCGAGATCACGGCAATACGGACGGCAGCCGTCAGCGGTGTGGCAACACGGCTGCTGGCGAAAGAAGATGCAGGCGACCTAACCATTATGGGTGCGGGTATACAGGCTAAATCACATCTAGCGGCGATGCTGGTGGCACGGGACATCAAACGGGTGCGGATATGGAGTCGTAATGCTGACCATGCCAGAGCCTTTGCCGAGCGTGAGTCAAAGCGATATGACATCACCATAGAAGCAATTGCCGATGCACAGCAGGCGGTTGAAGGTGCAGATATTATTTGCACGACAACATCATCACCGGAACCAATTTTACAGGGTGCATGGCTGCAAACAGGCGTACACATCAACGCGGTGGGTTCGAGTGTGGCCTTTACACGGGAGCTGGATACAGCAACCGTTGTTAAGTCGAAGTTGTTTGTTGACCGGCGTGAATCAACCCTGAACGAGGCGGGTGATTTTCTGTTCCCGAAAAAAGAGGGTGCGATCAATGACGACCATATCAAAGGTGAGGTGGGCGAAATACTGCTAGGTAAAGTAAAAGGACGCGAATCGAACGACGAAATTACGCTGTTCAAGTCACTGGGTTTGGCAGTCGAAGATGTCGCTTCGGCACATCACGTCTACACCAAAGCATTGGAGCGTAACATGGGTACTGCCGTTGAACTGGGAGGCAGCCGTCATGACGATTAATTCGATCAATTTAGCCGATATTCAAGCGGCACGAGAACGGATTGCGGGGTCGGTCATCCGTACACCGTTGATTAAGCTGAATGTCGATGCTGCACCTGCGGAAATTTACTTAAAGCTGGAAAATTTACAGCCGATTGGTTCGTTCAAGCTGCGCGGTGCGGCGAATGCAATTGGGTTAGCCACCAAAGAACAGTTGGCGAAGGGTGTGTATACCTGTAGTGCCGGAAACATGGCGCAGGGCGTGGCGTGGAATGCACGGCGTTTGGGCATACCGTCAACGGCGGTAGTGCCTGACCATGCACCAGAAACCAAGCTAGCAGCCATCAAGCGGCTGGGCGGCGAGATCATCAAAGTGCCGTTTGACGAGTGGTGGAACGTAATGGTGACACATCAATATGCAGGCTTGGATGGCTTGTTTGTGCATCCGGTCAGTGATCCGGCAGTGATGGCGGGTAACGGGACAATTGGGTTAGAAATATTGGAAGATCTGCCGGATGTGGACACGATTGTGATTCCATACGGCGGCGGTGGTTTAAGCTGCGGGATTGCAACAGCGGTACGGGCTTTAAAACCGGATACCAAAATATTTGCGGGTGAGGTCGAAACATCGGCGGCCTTTGCCGGAGCATTGGCAGCAGGCGAAAAAGTGGCGATCAATTATCAGGCGAGTTTTGTGGACGGCATCGGCAGTGGCAGCGTCTTGGATGATATGTGGCCGTTAGCCAAAATGCTACTGGATGGGTCGTTGGTGATGTCGTTGGCAGAGGTGGCAGAAGCGATTCGTCTGCTGGCAGAACGTAACCGGGTGATTGCCGAGGGTGCTGGTGCAACACCAGTGGCAGCGGCTTTGGCAGGCAAAGCAGGCGGTGGCAAAGTGGTGTGTATTGTATCCGGTGGCAACATCGACTTCGAGAAGTTGACCAAGATTTTCAAACGCGAGGTTTAAAAGAGTTTCAAGTTACGAGCAGCAAGTGGCAAGTTCACCAATCAAGATTCTAACCTTTGGGGACGACCTGATAAGCAGGTGGTATCAGGTAAAATCGAGGTTTTTAGAGTCCTCAAAGGTTCACTTTTATTATGAGTGGCTAATGGGGCATACTTTCTAACCGTAATCCAACCTGAAGGTTTGTGATAGTGATGAACGATGTATTGCAGTAAGGCGGTAAAGATCAGCCACCGCAGGAAAACCACGTTGCGTCCCGATTAATTTCATAAACAATAGCGATCATATGGTTTCCAACATATCGTTCAAAGAGAGCATAATTACACACGATATTAGGATTTGGGAAACGCAGGTTGTACCAAGCCCAACCATTATGCAACGGTTCCAATGGGCTAGACCCAGAAGCGA
Source organism: Aggregatilineales bacterium (assembly GCA_038251045.1). Lineage (GTDB taxonomy): Bacteria > Chloroflexota > Anaerolineae > Aggregatilineales > Phototrophicaceae > CFX2. Next base: position 12,699 of record JBBSBS010000143.1, read on the forward strand.
ATGAATGGGCTGGAGAAATTTCTTGCCGCAAAACAACCATGTCAAATATCTGCCAACCAGATAATACGGAGCACAATAAAGTTACAGCGATTAGACGACGACCTTGTTCACCAAAACGCCGATAAACTCGAACGGCTGTCGCAATGCCCGTCAAAGTAATTGACCCATAGAAAAGTGCATCCAAGAATGATTCCCTAAGATCAATACGCAGTGGGAATTTCACCATCAGGGCGAGAATAATGGTTATCGGCAGCCAGAAACGCCAATACCGACGCAGATTGGTTGAGTTAACCTTATGGTTGGTTTCTTCTCTCGTATTCAGAATTTCAGCCATAAATCTTGTTCTCCATGTGGCACAGGGGAAATTTACCATACATGAGTTGATATTGGAGAATATCTTTATAGATCAAAGGGAAATCGTTGTGTAATCGGAAGCCAGTATGGACTTACCCGCCGTAGTTGCTGGGTGAGAGCGTCAGGCCGCCGTCAATGACGATCACCTGCCCTGTGAGGAAGTTACTGGCATCACTGGCGAGGTAGAGCATCATGCCCTGCAATTCTTCGACGGTAGCGATGCGTCCGGCAGGTGTGCTGGCGACAACTGCCGCGTTGACGGTCTCATCACCCCAGATGGCTTGACTAAAACGTGTTTTGACGAAACCGGGTGCAAGGGCATTAATCTGAATGTTATGCGCACCTAACTCGACCGCCAGCGTTTTGGTCATCATGATCACCGCCGCCTTGGAGATGCCATAAAGCCCGACCCCCGGCATGGGCGAGATGCCTGCTACCGAGGCGACATTAATGATCTTGCCGCCACCGCGCCCGATCATCGACGGAACCGCAGCCCTAATCAGCCGGAAGTAACCGCGCAGATTCACATCCAATGTTTTATCCCACACACTTTCATCAGCCGTGAGTA
>JBBSBS010000144.1:0-13336 GCA_038251045.1 Aggregatilineales bacterium
GATAACCCCACCTGACAATATTGCATAGCCTCATGCATATGCCCCATATCGGAAAGGACCATGGCTACATTGACTTGAGTCGCTACCGAATCCGGGCACAGGCGCAACACGGCAACATAGCGGTCCAGCGATTGCGCCAACTCCCCCTTCTCTTTCAGAATATGACCAAGCTCATTCAACGCTGGTGCGGAATCCGGCCGGACGGTGATCGCCAACCGCATCAACTTCTCGGCGAGCTGAGACTGGCCAAGCTGATGAGCCGCCATCCCCTGCAAATAGATCGCATCAAAGTTCAGCGAATCACGCCTCATCACCTCCTGATACAACCTTATAGCGTCAGCTATCTGTCCGGTCTGGTGAAGTGCTGCCGCATTTGCCAGAAGCCCTGCAACCGCCTGCTCAGCATCACTCTGCCTATGATTAGAGTTCAACGCATCTCCCTAGGGTAATCCGATCATTAACAAGGCGATAGACCTGTCGTTCTTGCAGCGAAATACTCGCGCCTACATCCTCACTTTGGTGCTTGGCATATCCAGTTTTACTGCGGGATTACCCTTATAGACACTCCACGCATCAGTGTCCTTCATGACTGCCGCAGCCATTGCGACAAAGCTGCCTTCTGCAATCTTCAACCCATTCCTCAACGTCGAATTTACGCCAAAGAAGCTGTAAGGACCGATATCGCAATGCCCGGACATCACCACATGAGAAGTAAAGGTCACATGATCATGAATAACACCATGATGCCCAATGTGATTGCCGCTCCATAACGTTACATTGTTCCCTATCCGGGTAAAGGGTTGAATCGTATTGTCCTCAAGCAGGAAACAGTTCTCGCCAATCTCGTTATCAAAAGTTGTCGCTTTGCTGCTCACATAGCTGATGCACTCATAGCCTTTTCTTTTGATTTCGAGATAAACCGCCTCACGATCACGATTCATATTCTTGGGCGACATCGGCGCAAAGAAATAAAACTCGCCGGGAGGGTACGTGGACTCGACCTCTTCAAAGACCACGACCGGCAGCCCCCTGAAGAGGCCGTCTTCAGGCAGATAATCGCGGTGCACACTAAATGCCACCACTTCATCCGAGGAATCATGAGTAAGGTAATAATGCGCAAGCTCCGCATAATCCCTCAAACCAAAAATCACAACTTTACGCATTGCCTCCCCCCTTTATCGACCTAATCTACGGGAACATCCTCCGCCGCTAACGCGCCATTCCCGAAAGTTATGCTCCAGAAGATGATAGTGCACACCTCATAATCAACCTTCATCCAAAGCGGGCACGAAAAGATTCACATAAAACGTGAATGATGCTATATCTCACCAATCCAGTCATGCCAAGCTGATCGGCATGCACGCTCAAAATTGCGTGCAAACCGATTTGGATTCAACCAGGTCGAATGATCAATGGCATGCGCACGCAGCATCGGACGAATCTCAGACAAAAGTGCAGGATTTTTTGAATGCCAGATGGCTTTCTGAACATAATCGGCTTGATCAACCGCCACAAAAGCATCAAGGCCACAATCATTCATCATGCTTGCAGTTCCACGAGCATGGGGAATCCCCCCAGCGATGGTCAATGTAGGTATACCCTGCCATATCGCGTTCAATGCGGTTGTACCACAGCCATAACTATAAGTGTTAAGGCAAAGATCAACCCCTGCGAACCACTCCATCATTACATCAAAGACATCCTCCCCCATCAAGTAAATTCGCTTTAGATCAACTCCATGCTTAACAAATATAGGAGCGAGCCGATTTTGAAATCTCAACGAAGTTGCACCCCGACATTTGATTAATAAACGAGAGTTTGGAGATCCACTTAAGATTTGCGCCCATGTATGAAGAACGTAATCATTGATTTTGAACAACGCGGTAAACGAGGCGAAAGTAAAGACCCCTTCCCTTGCAAAAGGGGGGGGGGTCAATGGGTATTTGTCCGGCAACTGGTAACAAAGCGTAGCCCCCCCGGGGATATCGATGATTTTTTCTTTGAACATATCATCATAGTCCGGCGTCAATATTGACCGATCCATGAAATAATACTTCACAGTCTCTAGCCCACTACTTAATGGCGTATTCCACCAGCCAGCTTGAATAGGTGACGGGTGCATTGCGAAAACTTCGAATGGAAAATCCTCTCGCAAGATACCATTAAGATCGAACAGAATATCTATCTTCTTTTCTCGAATCACATTGCAGATATCGTGCACATCCATGTTCATCAAGACGACATGTTCATCACACACCTCATCGAGGAGTGGCATCCCTTCCTGATTCAGACTGAAAAAATATGAACGAAAGTTTACATGATCCAGAGCGCGCAGCATCGGCACTATGCTAAATTCAACCGGTTTAAGATTGGAATAGGTACATATAAATCCGAGTCTCAGCGGCCTGTCTTTTTGCTGAACATCTGAACTATGTTTATAAACAGATTGATTACCCTCGCGTCGTTTAAATGATGAATGCAAATTACTGACAGCATCCTGAATTTTCGATTTGTCTTCTCTACCCAAGGAAATCAAACATCGCAGATAGGCCATTTGCAGATAATGATCACAATCCCGCGCAAGATGCCTTTCCAAAATTGGGATTGCTTTGTCAGCTTCACCCCAATCCCAAAGCGTATTCGCCACACCAAGTACGATATCCCTTTCTGGCAAGCTAAAACGCTCCGCCAATGACAGAATACTCTCTCCCTGTTCAATAGCCTCGACCCAGTTTTGGGACATCACCTCTCCTAAAAATCTTTAATGTAAAATGGTGCGACTTTTCAAAACACACCTTATACTTTCGCGTGGATCAGTTGTTTTCCTTCGTAAATCCCACCAAAATCAAGTCCATCAAGTATGTTATGTCGTGCGTCATTAGTGCAAGGCATTTAATGCTCAAAAATGTTTACGAAAAATACTTTGATTCCGCCGCATGCAAGGAATGAATATGAATAGAATTAGATGTCTCTTGCAATATAGCGTTGACTCTTGAAATTTTGAATCGGGGACGATTCAATGTGCATTTTCTGCACTCGCAGAAAGCACCAGCTGTTTCACAGACAATTAACCTAGAAGATATATTATGTCGATGAACAAACTCAATAAAATCGCTCAGGAGTACCACCTTAACAAGGCTATTCCCGATATGCACATAGAAAACATTAGTCAGGAATACTTTACGAAGTGGCTATTGTGTCATGTAACCCCCACGATGCGTGTTCTTGAACTTGGTTATGGTGATGGTCTCGTGACGCAAGCGCTGCTACAAGCGGGGGTCGAACTAACCGTACTCGAAGGGTCGAGCGAGCTGGTTAATGTGGCTCGCAGAGAACACCCCGAACTAAATTGCGTACACACCCTTTTTGAATCCTATAATCCGGAACCTGATCAGCACTTTAATTTGGTGCTTGCATCCCATGTGCTTGAGCATGTTGACAATCCGTCCTTGCTTATACAGCGTATATATCACTGGCTATCTGATGAAGGACAATTGATCGCGGTGGTCCCTAATAAAAATTCGGTGCATCGCCAGCTGGCCGTCCTGATGGGACTACAACCCGAGCTTGACTCCTTGTCAGAACGTGACTTAATGGTAGGTCACCAGCGCGTCTTCTCGCTTCTGTCCCTGGAGAATTTGATTGAAAGTGCAAATTTTGAAATTAAAGATACCTCAGGATTTTTCCTCAAAGTATTACCCAACTCCATGATGCTCGATTATTCAGAAGCGTTGCTTCTGGCGTTAAATACAATTTCACCAGCAATATCCAAGAATATTCTGGCCAACATCGCGGTCGTCGCAAAAAAACATTAACAATCTTGGATGGAGCAACAACCATGGACGCTGAATACGCATTGCTGTGTCAACAACTCGTCCCGGAAACCGTGCGGGATTCTGAGGCTCGCCTCGGAAGGGCGCTCCGTCACACGTCAATTCCGGATGGGGAGCTCGCAGAAAATACAGGGGTATTCCTTCCTCCTCGTGCACTTAAGCGGACACTGTTTCTCGATGAACTCTATCAAAAAATACTTGGCGTTCATGGCATTGTTATCCAGTTCGGTGTTAGGTGGGGAAGGGATATCGCTACCTTTGACGCGCTAAGAACAATTTATGAACCGTTCAATATATCCCGCAGGGTCGTAGGGTTTGACACATTTGAAGGATTTCCTTCTGTCCATCCACAAGATGGCAATGATGCGATCATGACTCCGGGCGCCCTTAATGTTACTGAGGGATATGCCAGCGAGCTGAATCAAACTATCGAATGCCGTCGACAGCTCGACCCTCTGCCAAACATCGACCGTTGCCACCTGATCAAAGGGGATGCAAGCATCGAATTTGAACACTTTCTGGCGAGTCATCCTGAAACGGTTATCGCACTCGCTTATTTCGATATGGACATCTATACCCCGACAAAACGCTGCCTTGAGTTACTTGTGCCTTATATAACGAAGGGCACAGTGATCGCATTTGATGAATTGAATTCACCCATTGCACCGGGTGAAACTATTGCTTTGCGTGAAACGCTGGGCTTAAGCCGTTACGCTATTCAACGCTCACCACTTTATTCGGGGCAAGGGGCTTTCATCGTTATAGATTGAGGGGCATTTCAATTTAGTGCCGTATAGAATTACAGTGTGATCTCAGGCGCCGCAGCTCTTTACTCAACTGGATTGCCGGTCGCATATTTCTCTGTCGCACTGGCGGCATGTTTAGACGTAGGCATTTTTTGCCCAGATAGGCAGATATAGAGGGGATTATGTCAATAAGCGATTGCAAAATACTCGATTTGCCTAAGATACACGATCCACGAGGTAACCTGACTTTCATTGAAAACTCAACCCACATTCCATTTGACATCAAACGGGTGTACTACCTGTACGATGTTCCCGGCGGCTCCGAGCGCGGTTCACATGCACACAAAGGGCTACATCAGTTCATCATCGCGATGTCAGGAAGCTTTGATGTGACATTGGATGATGGCGTGCAGGTAAAGCGTTTTCACCTCAATAGATCACATTATGGCCTATACATCTGCCCAATGACTTGGCGGTTGCTTGACAACTTTTCTTCTGGGGCTGTATGCCTCGTCTTGGTATCCGAACCCTATGACGAAGATGATTATATTCGCGACTATGATTCCTTTTTAACCAAGGTAGAGAAAAAATGAGTGTTCCTTTCCTTGATTTAAGGTCGATCAACATCCAGTTTCGCGATGATTATCGTGCGGCACTGGATCGAGTGCTCGACTCAGGCAGGTTTATTCTGGGGGAGGAAGTTGAGGCGTTCGAGAGCGAATTCGCCTCTTACTGTGACGTGGCGCATTGCATTGGAGTTGCCAATGGCCTTGAGGCGCTTCACTTAGTATTACAAGCATGGGGCATTGGGCATGGTGACGAAGTCATTGTTCCTTCAAATACCTATATTGCGACTTGGCTTGCCGTGAGCCATACGGGTGCAGTTCCGATACCTGTAGAGCCCGACAATTTCACATACAACATTGACCCTGATCGCATTGAACAGGCTGTTACAAAGCGCACAAAGGCTATCATTCCTGTACACCTGTACGGCCAGCCCGCGGATATGGATGCCATCCTGCTCCTTGCCCAGAAACACGGATTTAAAGTACTGGAAGATGCATCACAAGCTCACGGCGCTCATTACAAAGGACGACGAACCGGAGGATTAGGTCACGCAGCCGGTTTTAGTTTTTACCCCGGCAAGAATCTTGGCGCACTAGGTGATGGTGGTGCCATCACGACCGATGATGAAAAACTTGCCAATTCCATTAGAGTGTTAAGAAACTATGGATCGAAGATAAAATATCAGCATGAGGTGAAAGGTTTTAATTCACGCCTAGATGAACTTCAAGCCGCATTTCTTCGCGCAAAGCTGCCTTCTCTGGACGCATCCAACGCTCGCCGAAAAAATATTGCAGCCCTGTATCAAAAAGAGTTCATACATTGCGGATTCGGATTACCTGCAATTCCTGACTGGGCTGATCCAGCATGGCATCTTTACGTGATCAGAGTAAAACAGCGTGATGCTTTTCAAAAAAGTCTCGAAAAATCGGGCATCGGCACGCATGTCCATTATCCTGTGCCTCCCCATCTCCAGATGGCATACAACACACCAACAGACACCAAAATAATAAACAGCACCCTGACAGAAAATATGGCGAATGAAATCATCAGCCTACCCATCTCCCCAAATTTAACTGATGACCAAGTCAATCTTGTTATTCAAGCTTGCATCCAAATGAGAAGGGCCCCTGAATAGAGCCATTGCTCTTGGGAGATTCTATGCGTAACTATCGTTGCCTGAACAATCAGTTTGCAGGAGAAGGGCTGGGAGGACTATTTCAGCAAGCTGATTTTTTTAATTTGCACGCCAATGGACAAGGAAACTACTTCGAATGGATTGATGGTGAGCGCATTGCTGCCACAGTGCATTTTACAAATGTTGGCAATGGGCTTTGGCGCAGTCCTGCACGCGGCACATTTTCAGGTTTCACTTTTCGGAACGATTTACCCATTGGGGATTTGTTTGCTTTTCTTGATGAAGTTGAAGCAAATCTAAAATCTTATGGGGCCCTGCATATTGAAGTCCTTCCAGCGCCAATGGCTCATGACCCGACAGCCTTCTCAAACCAATTGTATTTACTGAGTACACGTGGCTACAAGATGACTCATTGCGATTTGAACCACAGCTTGACTGTTGATTCGCGCAGCCTTTTCGAGCGTATGACCTATGGCAATCTGAAGCGATTACGCAAGTGCCAGAGGGATGGACTGATCACCGAACAAATGCCACTGTCATCCTTGGCCGACGTTTACCACACCTTGGCCCACAATCGTGCCCGTAAAAATCGCACCCTGTCTATGACGCTGGCACAGATTCAAACAATGGCCGATGCATTTCCAAGCGCCGTTGTTTTGTTCGGCTGTCGAGACGGGGAGTCCTTGGTCGCTTCAGCCATCTGCTTCCGACTTAGCCCAACTGTATTGTACGTCTTCTACTGGGGAGACCTGCCTGGATACGAGTCGCTAAGCCCTGTCGTGGCAGTGGCAGATGCCATCTATTCATACTGTCAAACAACTGACGCAAGCCTGCTGGATGTTGGCACATCCACCATGGGAGACGCGCCCAATTTAGGCTTAATTCAATTCAAGCGAGGCCTTGGTTTCACGGAATCCATCAAGGTTCGCATGCGCAAATCGTTATGAATACACCTGTGATGAACCGCAATATGAGCGATTACACCGAACAGTACCATGCACTACCATTTGAACCTATTCAAGCCAGCTATCGCCGTGCCTTGGTACTTCGCGAAATTGAGCGCATAGCGCCAAGAAATCTGCTTGAAATTGGCTGCGGCAACTTGCCTCTGTTCACAGACTTGGGGAATGAAGTTGAGATTACAGTAGTTGAGCCAGCCGTAGAATTTTCCACCAATGCACGCAAGCTGGCAGAGGGGCGCAGTCAAATCAATATCGTTCAGTGTCGTATCGAGGACTACACCAACTCGCATGCAGACTTCGACATGGTCGTGCTCAGTTGCGTACTCCATGAAGTGAATGACCCCTTGGCGCTACTCGCCTCGGTCAGAAATTTGTGCACTTCTGATACCGTGCTGCACGTCAACGTTCCCAATGCCAGATCGCTACATCGACTGCTGGCAGTTTCAATGGAGCTCATCCCCGCTCCTGATGTGCAGTCAGACACTCAGCGCAGAATGCAACAACGCGCCATGATTTACGACATGGCCAGTCTTCTACATGAACTCTCCCGCGCCAGCTTCTCCGTTTTCGAGAATGGCAGCCTGTTTGTGAAGCCATTCACTCACATGCAAATGCAACGCTTGATTGATGACGGATTCATGACGCAATCCATGCTCGACGGCCTCAATAATCTTGTTGATTTTTTGCCTGAGCTAGGCTCGGAAATCTGGGTAAACGCCAGGATAAATCGATGAATAAATCATTATTGATTGGCAGCAACCTTGCCATACTTGTCGGGGCTTATGAACTGGCACGTAGCGGTTCACATGTAACCTTGCTGACAGATAAAAAAAAGTTGGGGGGACACTTTGCTGGCATGCATATCAATGGCCATGATTTTGATATTGGGATGGTTATGCTGGAGAAGCAGACACAGGATACGGCCAGCCCAAACCTACAGACTTACAAGGCAAACACACGTAACGACTGGGTCCGTTTTGGCCATATCGCCGCCAGCTGGCTTGATGATCAGGATTGCTTGCGTCGAGTCCCTACTCCGACATGCTTGATACAGGGAAGCTTTGTACCAGACTATCTCATCACAAATCGACTGGATGTTTTTGCCGATGTTGACATAGCGGCACCCGCCCCGCTTTCGCGCAACAACATCCTTCACGCCGCCCAAAAGACGTCTTCCTCCACATACGACACCTTGACCTACGCCGAAGCTGCCAGGGTTAATCATGGCGAGGCGCTACATTCAGTGTTTATTGAGCCTTACATTCGCAAGTCTTTGGGCATCTCCTCAAATGATTTTCTGGCGCGATATCATCGCTTCGCTTGGGCCCCCCTGTTTTATCCAGAGACACTGACTGGAGCGCTTCGCGGGGATGTTTCTTTGCCTGAATATCCGTTCTGGACTACACACAATGGCTTTGTTGGACAGCTAGTAAAAAATCTCTGTGTGTGGCTGGAAAAGCAATCAAACGTCACACTGGTTAATCGACCCATTCTCTCTTTAAAACATGATGGGCAGCATTGGCATGCCAACGTCAGCGGCGGGCAAATATGGACAGGAGAGCGACTCGCCTTGGGAATCCCCCCTACACAAGCACACACTCTTCTTGGTACAGCGCCGACCGCTCTCGGCCAAACTGCATCAGTGACATTACTATTTGCCCTGGTGAAAGCGAGTGCAATTGGTCGAACACATGGGTGTTTAATGGTGGTTGATGAAAATTACTCTATCTATCGTTTGACAGACCAGGATGCTATGGCTGCAATGAACCCGGAATGGCATCGGGTCGTAGTTGAGGCAAGAAGTGATCTATTAGAAAAATGGCACCCCGCTCTGAGTCCAGAATCCATATTAGAACGAGAACTGCGTTCGCTAATGGAGGTAGATAACGAAAGTAACAATGCCGTAAATGTACTAAAGTGCTTCAGTGCAGCGGATGCCTTAGCCATACCCACAAAATATTTCGTGGATGACATGAAGGATGCCAATGCAAGATTAAGTGAAGCCACTATGGGGGCGATACTCACGGGCAATCTTTTAGGTTACGGTGTTTCTTCATTTAACGATCAACTTATCCAGGGTTTAAAAATCGCAGATGAATTCTCATGATTTTTTCTGGCCCGAATTTATCGGACTTCAAAAGCTTCGACACAGTCCCGCATAGAACCTCTTGTCAGGCAGTCACGCCCAGTTTTACGAACAACGCTTTCCCGCATACAAAAGCACGCGCAATACTCCGTCTACTCTTTTCCAGCAGCGCATCGCCAACACGACGCGGGCCGTCTCCATGCACCCAAACATAATCATCAAGAATGAGCCACCCCTCTGGATGCATCAGCGATAACCACAGATCGCAATCCTGCTTGACCTGTGCATAATCATGATTACCATCAATATGCATGACCGCAATACGCCCCTGATAGTCCACTCGCCCGAACATCGCAGTCTCGACCGATGGATTGTTGCGAATACGCTCGAAACCGCTTGCGGAGTCCTGCCTCAGGTAATTGAAACTGCCCAGCCCGATTGGAAAGGTATTGATGAAAAAATCCTGTGGTAGCGTTTCATAATCCCATTCGCCGACCAGACCTACCCGCACCGTATAGGGCGAATCATGCTGGGTGGCTGCCGCCGCCTGCCAAGGGTCGATGGCCAGCACATTGCCAATCTGGTAACGCCTCGCCAGCACCGCGAGAACCGCGGCCGATTTTCCCACCAAAGAGCCCACCTCCACGATATCGCCCTTGGGCGCACTGGAAAAGATCGCCATCATTGCGGCAATCTTCTGCTCATTCGATTCACCATAGATGTGATCTGCCATCCGGAAGATCGATGCGATCTCAAGATCGCCCAGATCACTTGAGTCACCTGCACACTCATCGATAAAACGCCGGTACTCCCTCACCTTCTCCATCAGTCTGTTGAAACGACCCATTTCGCGTTTGATAGGCGATTCACCTACAAGCTTTATTGCCAAATGATGTTCAGCAATGAAATGTTCCAGCCAAGAATAAACCGCAGCGACGGGGGCATATATGCGTGTGATATTGCATTGATATACTAAGCCAAGGAACTGCTCCGGAAATGCGTCCACATGAACATATGGCAACACAACCAATTCACCCATATCCCCCGGTAATTTCGCTTCGCTCTCGGACGTGGCTGCAACAACGCTCTCTTCACGTTCTCGCGCGGCCTCAAGATATTTCAAACCATCAGGATGAGTAGCCGGAAATACCAATGTCGTGCGCTCAGACTGGCCATGTCGGACGTTATTATCCAGCTCCATTTGCTCTATTCTTTCAAACCAAAGTTAACAATTAAACAACTTTACCCGAGACCATCTCAGCAAGATCACACACACTTTCAGACAAGATCGATTTCTATCAAATAACGCCGCACCACTTCCAGTTCGTTGAACATCAACACGTCGACCATCGATAGCCAAGAAACATGTTCGTACTTTTCCTGCCTATACTCTATCGGACGAGAATGTAAAAATTTAAGCGCAATATTTCGCGTCGAGAAAACTTCACGTTCGTACAAGTCGATGCCACCAATCGGATTGATGTAGGTGTCCGCTCGCTCTTGTCGGCAAATATCAAGAATACGTTCCTGCCCTTTCAAACCGGCATTGCCATATATACGGGAGCTCGAAACAATTTCAACAGACAGCGATAGATAGCTTGCAACCTCTCGCAAGCTGTTCAACAGATACTCATCTAGCCGATTCGAAGAATAAGTAATGATCCGCTCCAGCAACGGCATGACCTGAGCATAACCAGGCGCTTTCCCATAAGTATGCCGGATGGTACGCAGCAGCTTTTCACGCCAGACTTGACTGTCATCCAGCTCCACTTCGAAAATCAGCCGATTCTGGCTGGCTCCGCGCAATGGCACAGTGAAGGTATGCGCAGCTCCATTGAGCAGCAGCCGATTCCTGTTTATCCAGCCGCGATTGATGAAACTCACGTCGTCAAACACCACGAATTTGTCGACCGCGGCCATCAATTGAAAATAACCGATATAGGGCAAAAAATAAGGCTGCATGATCGCAATCGTTTTCATCCTCGAAAGTTACCCCTTGAGAAGCCCCAGAATGAAATCGACCTGAACATCTTCCAGCCCCGGATAGATCGGCAGGCAAATGATCTGCTCCGCCAGCTTCCTCGCAACAGGCAAATTCGCATGCGTAGCCGAGGGCATGCCGCGATACATCGGAAAGTCGCTGATCAACGGATAGAAATAGCGTCGCGCATAAACCCTGTTGTCGCGAAGCTTTTCATACAGGGCGTCGCGACTCAATGGGTAGTCAGGTTGTACCAGTATGGGGAAGTAAGCATGGTTGGAGGTGCGCTCCCCTTTGTCAGGCAGACACTCAATACCGATCACCTCCAGCAAACCCTCTCGATATCGCGCATCGATCACCTTGCGTTGCAGCAACGCATGGTCGATGCCCTTAAGTTGCAGCAAACCAAATGCGGCATTGATTTCGCTCATCTTGCCGTTGATCCCGGCGGCGATCACGGTCGTCTCGTCAACAAAACCAAAGTTTTTTAGATGATCGATGCGTTGTTTTGTTTTCGCATCATGGCAGACGATCGCTCCGCCCTCAAAGGTATTGAACACCTTCGTGGCATGGAAGCTCAGCACTGACATATCGCCATGATTCAAAATACTGCCATCATGACGCTGTACACCAAACGCATGGGCCGCATCGTAAATTACCTTGAGTCCATAGTTATCCGCGATCGTCTGGATGCGTTCAACATCACAGGGATGTCCATAGCAATGCACCGGCATGATGGCTGTCGTTTGCGGCGTGATTGCCGCCTCGATCTTGTCCGGATCAAGATTTAACGTAACCGGATCGATATCAACGAACACTGGCTTGATACCGTTCCATAGCAACGAATGAGCGGTTGCCACAAAAGAATACGGAGTAGTAATCACCTCGCCGGTAATACGAAATGCCTGCAAGGCAGTGATCAAGGCCAACGTACCATTGGCGAACAGAGAAAGGTACTTTACTCCCAGATATTCACACAGTTCCTGTTCCAGTTGCTGATGGAAGGGCCCGTCATTAGTTAGCCATTTACTCGCCCATATCTGTTCCAGATAGGGGATGAAGTCTTCCAGCGCTGGCAACAAGGGCTGCGTTACATGAATATGTTCTTTTTGCCGCCTATTCATCGTCTTACCCCACAATCGAATTCAACCTTGGCTCATACCCACCCGACACGCTCCACATCGAGTCCAACTACTTAGATTCTGCAACCTGTCCAACTCGACAACCTGCCTCCTTGTAACTCGAGTGCTAATCTACACTAGAAATCAACTCAAACGATTCCGGCGGCAACCCCTCACACCAACGTCTCCACATAATCCGAAACGCCTGTTCGATATCTTTCGCTATCTTCTCGGGCTGGCCTGCCGCCGACTGCACGAGCCGCCCCCTCAAGCCCCCTCTCATAGCAGAAAGTGCACCAAGATTAGCGGTCCACGCCACCCCCTTTTGCACGAAATCCGCCGCATCAGTTGATACGAAGTCACTCAGACCAACCTGACCGAGAATCGAGGCGCCTGAACGACCGGCCGGAGTACCGCCAGCCAAAGTTAGCGTCGGAACCCCCATCCATAGAGCATGAAACGTAGTCGTCCCCCCGTTATAAGGAAAGGTATCCAAGCATATGTCTATCTGATGATGCAAACGCAAATAGTTATGCATATCACAACGCTCATGAACATCCAGACGTTCCCGAGGAATACCCTCATAAGCAAACCAATCGATCAAATCACCGCAGCTGCCCCCCTTGGGCATTGCCCCCAATAACATTCGCGAACTGGGAACCGCACGCAAAAGTTGCGCCCATAAAGCAACGACGGACCGACTGATCTTGCTTGGCCGATTGAAACTACCAAAAGTCACATAGCCGTTACTCAATGCGGGTAAATCATTTAGCTGGGGAGCTTTATCGGAAGGTAAAAATGGCACGCTAGCAGGCAAGCGAACTATCTTTTCCGTAAAGTAGCGATCAAACAAATCTGGCGTCAAGAAGAACTTATCATTTAAAAAGTAATCCATGGCCTGCAGC
>JBBSBS010000145.1:0-13335 GCA_038251045.1 Aggregatilineales bacterium
GCATTGGCATCATTGTGCAGCCACACCGGTATATCGCGCGATAACCGCTGGCGAACGCCCTGCACCAACTCGACATTGTGCCAATTCAAATTGGTCGCCAGATATACCGTGCCGGTGTAGGGGTTGATCTGCCCCGGCGAACCCATGCCAATTCCGACTACTTCGGCATCGGTTTGCGCCAGCATATGCTCGATGCCGGTTACGATGCGCCCGATTACGGCTTCTGTGCCTTCTTCGGGTAAAGTCGGCAGCCGATGTAAAGCATGTACCTGCCCTGCCCTATCGACTAACCCGTAAGCAATTTTCGTGCCGCCAATATCCACACCGACTGCTAATTGTTCGCTCAATTTACACGACCTGTTTCTGTTAGACTGCGCTGGCGTTTGTCACCAGAATAATAATAACTTTCCTCACCTATACTTGCTTGTTTAATTCGGCAAAAGTCCATATGATGAAATGGGGATGGCACGCGGCGCGATTCTGCATACAGCGCTCTGATGCTTCTCTAATATCCCTCATACGCCCCCGGCTTAAACTGATAGTAGATTATGATTACAGGGATTAAATATTATGGATTTGAAACGTTATACCAACAAGGCTCAAGAAGCGCTTGTCGGCGCACAAACATTAGCCAATGAATTCGGTCACAGCCAGATCGAACCGCTGCACGTGCTTACGGCGCTGATGCAGCAAAGTGAAGGGGTCGTGCCGGAGGTTGTCTCCAAGATTGGCGGTCGTCCGGCTAACCTTCAAGCGGAACTGGAACAGATGATACAGGATCGTCCGCGCGTATCGGGCAGCAATGTTGACCCGACCTTAGCGCGTGGCACGGTGCAAGTATTGAATCAGGCTGAGTCCGAAGCCAAGAAGATGCATGATGATTACGTCAGCACCGAGCATATGCTGCTGTCATTGGCGGACGAAACCTCGTTGAAAGGTTTGCTGGAACGTCACAGTATTACCCACGACGCAATTCTAAAGGCGCTTGCTGCCATTCGTGGTGGTCAGCGTGTGACCAGCCAAGATCCCGAAAGCACCTATAAGAGTCTGGAAAAATATGGGCGTGACCTGACCGCCGCTGCCCGTCAAGGCAAGCTTGATCCGGTGATCGGGCGTGATGAAGAAATCCGGCGTGTTGTACAGGTTATCAGCCGCCGCAGCAAAAATAATCCAGTGCTGATTGGCGAGGCCGGTGTCGGTAAGACGGCTATCGTCGAAGGGCTTGCCCAGCGCATCGTCAACGGGGATGTACCGGAAGGTCTGCGTGATAAGCAAGTGATCGCGCTGGATATGGCATCACTGGTGGCAGGGGCCAAGTTTCGCGGTGAATTTGAGGAACGGCTCAAGGCCGTCCTGAAAGAAGTGACCGAAAGTGACGGCAAGATCATCCTATTCTTGGATGAACTGCATACGATTGTTGGCGCGGGTGCTGCCGAAGGCGCGATGGATGCCAGCAACATGCTCAAGCCGATGCTGGCGCGTGGTGAACTGCGATGCGTCGGTGCGACCACATTGAACGAATATCGCAAATACATCGAGAAGGATGCGGCGCTCGAACGGCGCTTCCAACCGGTGTTTGTGGATGAACCGAGTGTCGAAGATACGATTAGCATTTTGCGTGGTCTGAAGGAGCGCTACGAAGTGCATCATGGTGTCCGAATTCAGGACAGCGCCGTGATTGCCGCCGCAACGCTCAGCGCCCGTTATATCGCGGATCGTCAACTGCCCGATAAGGCGATTGACCTGA
The DNA here is from genome assembly GCA_038251045.1 of Aggregatilineales bacterium. Taxonomy (GTDB): domain Bacteria; phylum Chloroflexota; class Anaerolineae; order Aggregatilineales; family Phototrophicaceae; genus CFX2. Next base: position 1,748 of record JBBSBS010000145.1, read on the forward strand.
TTGACGAAGCGGCTGCCCGCTTAAAGATGGAAATCGACAGCAAGCCGCTGGCCTTAGAAGTAGTCGAGCGCCAGATGATGCAGCTTGAAATCGAACGCGAGGCGCTCAAGAAAGAGCGTGATAAAGCCAGCCAACAGCGTTTGGAAGTCATCGAAGGTGAAATCGCTAACCTGCGCGAAGAACTCAGCGGCCTCAGCGCCCGCTGGCAAACCGAGAAAGACGCGATTCAGTCTATCCGTACTATCAAGACCCAAATTGATGAGGCGAAAATCCAGCTTGAGCAGGCCGAACGCCGCAGCGATCTGGAAGCGGCTGCCCGTTTACGCTATGGCACACTGCGCGATCTCGACCAGCAGCTTGCCCAGCGTGAAGCCAATTTGAGTGAACTGCAAGCCAACGGTTTGATGCTCAAAGAAGAAGTGGATGCCGACGAAATCGCCGGAGTGATCTCGCGCTGGACAGGTATTCCGGTGAGCCGCCTGCTGGAAGGTGAAATCGCCAAGCTGCTGCATATGGAAGAACGCCTACATCATCGGGTTGTGGGGCAAGAAGACGCGGTACGTGCCGTATCATCGGCTGTCCGCCGCAGCCGTGCCGGTTTGCAAGACCCCAACCGTCCGGTTGGAACGTTCCTGTTCCTCGGCCCGACGGGTGTGGGTAAAACCGAACTGGCGCGTGCGCTGGCGGATGATCTGTTTGACGACGAAAACGCGATGGTTCGCATCGACATGAGCGAGTACGGCGAACGTCACAGTGTTGCCCGTTTGCTCGGTGCGCCGCCCGGATACGTCGGTTATGACGAAGGCGGTCAGTTGACTGAAGCCGTGCGCCGCCGTCCATACGCGGTGGTGCTGTTCGATGAGATCGAAAAAGCCCATCCCGAAGTGTTCAATGTTTTCTTGCAGGTGTTCGATGATGGTCGCCTCACCGATGGTCAGGGGCGCACCGTAGACTTTACCAACACCGTCATCATCATGACCAGCAATGTCGGCAGCCAGTACATCAAGCAGATGGGGCCAAATGCCGATAAAGCTGAACTGCGTGCCGCGGTTATGAGCGAGCTGGATAATGTTTTCCGGCCTGAGTTCCTCAACCGTCTGGACGAGATCATCATGTTCCAGAGTTTGACGCGAGAAGACATCATGCGGATTGTCGATATTCAGTTGAACCGGCTGACCGACCGGCTGCAAAACCGACACCTGACGCTGGAGCTGACTCCTGAAGCCCGTGCTTGGTTAGCCGAGCGAGGATACGATCCGGTGTTCGGCGCACGGCCTCTCAAGCGGACTATTCAGCGCGATCTGCAAGACCCGCTGGCGACCGCCATTCTTGAAGGACGTGTGGAGGACGGCGATCATATCGTGGCGGATGCCGATGCCAACGGCGAAGGCTTGACCTTTGCCACCGTGCCGCAAATCGAAATCGCCTAATCGTCTGATTTAAGTCTAAAGATTGATAACTGATAGAGGCATTCCATAGGGAGTGCCTCTATTTTTTGGTGTGCTGAACACTGCCCTGCTCACTTCGTAGCGCGGAGGACTTTCTGGTATAATTCGTGTATCAGCCGATGCAGGTGGCTAGGGTTCCGCCGGAGCTTTCCGGGTCTGGTCCGAGCGCCACGTAAAACCGCCGGGGCGGTAGGCATCTCAAGGAACAAAATTCTGGAGGAGACAGGTTGGTGTATTTTGCCATTCCTGTCTCTTTTTTTGTTCACCCGGAGGTGCTGTTTGTTCACCCGACTTTCTCCTCATACGCGGGCTGTTTTTCAAGCGCTTTTCGTTACCTTTTTGTGGTCAACATCGTGGGTCTTCATCAAAATTGGCTTAAAAGATGATCTGCCGCCGCTGACGTTCGCTGGCTTGCGCTATACATTGGCGTTCCTGTGCTTGCTGCCGATTGTGCTGCGCCGTCCAGCGTTGGTCGCATCCATCCGCCAGATGAATGGGCGCACATGGGTGACGATGGTTGTGCTGGGGTTGGTCTATTATGCGGCTAACCAAGGGGCGCAGTTTGTGGGTTTGGCGCTGCTGCCTGCCACGACGGTTAATCTGCTGCTGAGTTTCGCGGCAGTTGTGGTCACGCTGCTCAGTATTGTCTTGCTCTCGGAACAGCCAACACGACTCCAATGGATCGGCGTGGGTTTGTATTTGCTTGGCGCGGTGACTTATTTTTATCCAGTAGCGCTGCCCCCTGATCAAATTCTGGGCGTTCTGGTGGTCATTGGCGGTCTGCTGTCCAACGCGGGCGCGACTCTAATCGGGCGCAAAATCAACCGCGAGGGACATTTCCATCCGCTGGTGGTGACGACAATCAGCATGGGGGTTGGTTCGCTGGTGCTGCTGGTGATCGGAATTATCACTCAGGGATTTCCTCGGCTGACCCTGCCGCAATGGGGTATTGTGGGCTGGCTGGCGCTGGTCAATACGGCATTCGCTTTCACACTCTGGAATCACACCTTACGCACGCTGTCTGCGATGGAATCGAGCATTATTAACAATGCCATGCTCATTCAGATTCCGATCCTCGCATGGCTTTTTCTAGGCGAAGGGTTGACCATCAAACAAGTGATTGGTTTCGGGCTGGCGGGGTTGGGCATCCTAGTGGTTCAGGTGTTTTCGTCGCGAAACTAATAGAGGCACTCTCTATGGAATGCCTCTATTAGTTTCTGCTCATTGCTCAAGCGTCACAACAGCATCACGCAACACATAACGCGCATAGTGGAAATCACGAATGGATGACACCTGATCCTTGTCCCATGCAAGGAGAATAAAATAGGCGGGTTGAGACGACGACTCATCCAGATCATAAGCGATGATTGCCGGATGCCCTTCGACCGTGCCCACCGCCATCCGCCAATCGTGTACTTCGCTGTAGCGATGGAAGTAATTATTGGCGATTGTGTCCGCGCCTTGCAGTTGCGTTCGACCCACGAGGTCCAGATGAACTTCATCCGTCAACATCTGACGCAGCGCATCAAAATCACGGGCATTAAAGCGATCAACATATCGTGCCAACAATTCTTGTTCATGCGCATCAAGCATGGGCGCGATAACTTCAGCGCTGTCGGACATTTCCCGTAAACGGGCACGCCCCCGATGCAAAGTGGCTTTGATTTCGGGGACGGTTGCGTTCAGCAGTTCTGAAATTTCGGCAAGCGAATAACCCAACACATCTTTGAAGATGACACAACTTCGCTGACGGGGTGCGAGTTTTAGGAACATCGACAGGGCGACTGCTGCAAGCTCTTTTTCTTCAAGCGGCAGGTCGGTTTCTTCGGTCATGGGATATTCATCCAGAAGCTCCGACGGTTCATCGCTGCTGCGCCGGATGTGGTCAATCGCTTTGTTGTGGGTGATCCTGAACATCCAGCCGCGCAGGTTGGTGTTGTGTGCCAGTGACGGCAGCGCAGAATATGCTTTGAACAATGCTTCTTGCACCACATCCTCGCCATCAATGACCGAGCCAGTCATGCGTGTGGCATAACGATGCAGTTCCGGACGCATATCTTGTATCAACTGCTCAAACTCGGTTGATGTTGGGGTCGCCATGTAACATCCTGTTTCTGATTCAACTACCGGGTTTAGTTCAGGGCAGATATCTCTTGACTGTTAACGCCGAACGCGATGCCTTCGCGGTAGGTCTCATCTGTAAGGAGTGACACCACACTCTGACCGACCATTTCCGGTGTAAGGTGTGGTAATCCCATGCGCTCCAGATAAGCTTCTTTGCTGATCCCGGCTAGAGCGGCATAATTCGTCACGGCAGCACGACCCAAATCGGTCGTGCCGACGATTTGGCGCGGTACTAAGGCAATAAAGCGGATGCCAAGATTCAACGTAATCGATTCCCGCTGCAAATATTGTGCCAGAAACCACTGGGTTCGTTTTGCACCGGCGTAACTGCCGGAAAGCACCGATCCACCTAAAGCCGCACCGCTGGAAATGATCACCACCACACTTCCCGGTGAAAGTGGTGTCAATAAGGCTTGTTTGCCGAAGAAAAAGGTGGACTTTACATCGGTTTCCCACACCCGATTGAACTGTTCCCAAGACTGCTCGTATATCGGTTCCATCAAGGGTGTTGCGCCCGCGTTCAGCACCAGAATATCGGGGCAAATTTCTTGTAAGGATTGTGCTGCGGTTTGCGGATCAGTGACATCAGCGGCAAGCGTTTGTACACCCTTCACATCCCGTTTGAGTTGATCCAGATTGCCTGCATCGCGCGCCATCGCCCATACATTGACTCCCTCGGCGGCGAGTGCCTCGACAATCCCGCGTCCCAAACCTTTGCTGCCGCCGGTCACCAATGCTGTTTTGCTGCTTAATGGGTTCATCGTTACCCTCTCCTGTATGTTGAACTTCATCTATACAACGAAGTGGCAACCAAAAAGGGTACGCTCCAACGCAAAGCACTTGTGGGTTTATTGATTTCCGGCTTGTGCCAATGCCACGTTCTTAGCATGTGTTTCGGTATAAAACGCGGTCATTTGGGCGGGCACATCGGCTGCTTTGCCAGCGCGTAAATCGTTCAGGTAGCGGATGTTGTGGGCGATGAGCGCCCGATCACCGATTTCACCATGTGCGGGAATAACCGTCTGGACGCGCTCATCACTACCCCACCGCTCAAGCTCACCGATCCAGCGTGGCAGCATTTGGATGCTGCTCTCGTGCAAATAAGGCAGCGGGGTTTCAATTGTGTCGCCTGCCAGCAGCACCCCCCACTGCGGCACGAACGCCACCAGACAATCCTGGGTGTGACCCGGCAGATAATGCAGTTCGACCATGACCCCGCCCAGATCAAGTGTCAGCTTTTCGGCAAAGGTTATCGTCGGTGGAATCAACCGCACCGCGTCCCATATTCCCGCTGATTCCGCTTTCATCTTCGCCAAGCCATCCGCCACTTTCCCGGTCTCAAAACGTTTGGCACAGGTTTCATGGGCGATAACCAAGCGGCTGTTCAACCCTGCCGTTCCCCAGCAGTGATCCCAATCGGCATGGCTGTACACCACATAAATCGGCTTGCTGCCAACCAGTTCGCGTACCGCCAGCATATCGCGGGGATGCGACAGCGTATCCCAGACGACGACCCGTTCCTCACCCACAATCACCGCACCGCGCACATCAAAATCGTCCAGCACCAATTCGGTCAACCACAAGTTGGGGCGAAATTCACTTAATTGCATAGCAAACCTTTACTGACCTTAGTTTGAAAGTGCTGTGCGTGTGACTTCAATGGGTGGGCTTTGCCGCAGCGTCTGGTAAACCACGCAGTAACGCTCAGTTAAGCGGATCAGGGTCGCGCATTGTTCGTCGCTGGCATCCGTATCCAGATCGAAGTACAGCCGAATCTGTTGAAACCCGACTGGTGCTTCTTTAGAAACACCCAGCGTACCGCGAAAGTCCAAATCACCTTCCGCCCGTACAACTGCGTCACGCAGATCCACCCCAATCGAAGTTGCCACCGCCGAGAGCGTCACCCCTGCACAGGCGACTAACGCCTCTAAAAGCATGTCACCGGAACAAACGCTGAGTCCATTTCCACCGGTTGCCGGATGTAACCCGGCCTCAACCAGAGCCTTGCCCGTCTGTATCTTGCAGGTGACATCTTCACCCAATTTGCCCTGTGCTTTTAGGGTGATGAATGCCGCTTCGGGTTGTTCGCGGTACTGTTCTTTAAGTGGACTCTGCAATGACTTTAATACTTCTGCTTTCATAAACATTTCTCCGAATATTTGGGATGATCAGGTCACTTATACCGCAATTATACAGAGGAATATACGCATCAATCGAGGTTATCCAACACGGTCTGGATTCCACATCACACCCATAAATTCTTCACTCGTCATACCAAAATTAAGGCTGTCGTGGAAAGTGCCGGCGCTGTACACCATTCGCCGCAGCCGTCCCTCAAGCATAAAACCCAACCGTTCATGCAGCGCGATAGACGGTCTGTTAAAACTATACACTTCGGCGTTGACCTTCTGGTAGCGCCGTTCGTTGAAGTAATAGCGCAGCACTAGCCCCATCGCCTCGGTCGCATACCCCTGCCGCTGATGTGCCGGAAGAATCGCTACCCCGTACATAAACGTCCCGCAGCGCAGATTACAACTGTGGACATTGATTGTACCCACCAATTTTCCGGCGAGGTTCTCGATTTGAAAGCGGAAATTATTTTCTGGTGCGCCGCGCTGTGCTTCGCGTTCCGCCCACGATTGGACGTTTGCAGGCGAGGTCGGGAACCACACCTCATCCGTCATGCGTCCATTATCGCTGTCTAAATTCCATTCATAATGAATTTCCCAATCGCGAATCTCGACGGCACGCAGCCGCACCTTACTGCCCTCAAATAGTGTTGTCATTATTCACCCCCTACCCCACCAACTACACCCTCCGCCGCCAGTGCTGTGATTTCTTCGTCGCTGTAACCAAGCTCGGTCTGTAATATCGCGGCTGTATGTTCACCCAGTCGCGGCGGTGGCCGCTGGATGCGGGCGGGCGTGGCAGAAAGTTTGGCGACAACTCCAAGCTGCGGCACATCCTGACCACCCTCACGCGCCACATGCTGCACCATCCCCCGTGCTGCTGCCTGTGGATGATTGAGCGCTGCCGGAATATCATTGATCGACCCCACTGGAATACCCTGCGGCGTAATCAGCGCCAACCACTCGGCGGTCGTCCGTGTCTTGAAAACCGCCTGCCACAAAGGAATCAGTTCTGCCCGATGTGCCACCCGACCTGGATTGGTCTGGTAACGCGCTTCATCCCAGAGTGCCGGTTGCCCTGTCACCTCGCACAAGCGCTTATACTGCGAGTCGTTCCCCACCCCCAGCGACAGATAGCCATCCGCCGTTTGGAACACCTCATACGGCACGATATTCGGATGCGCATTGCCATAGCGCTGCGGTGTGTCGCCGGATACCAGATAATTTTGTGCCACATTCACCAGCCATGCCAACTGCGAATCGAACAACGCCACATCCACATACTGCCCTTCACCCGTCCGGTCACGGTGACGCAGCGCCGCCAGAATCGCCTGCGTGGCATATAACCCTGCCGTCACATCGACAATCGCGACACCGGCTTTGTGTGGCATCCCGTCCGCCGCGCCGGTGATCGACATCAATCCGCCTTCGGCTTGCAGGATGAAGTCATAACCGGGTCGGTCACGATCTGGTCCGGTTTGTCCGTAACCGGTGATGCTGCAATACACCAGCCGAGGATAGTGTGTATGCAGCGCCTCATAGCCCAAGCCCAGTTGCGCCATGCCGCCGACTTTGAAATTCTCGACCAGCACGTCAGCCTGCGCGATCAGTTGATGCGCAATCTCAATCCCGCGCGGATGTTTCAGGTTAAGGGTAAGGCTGCGCTTGTTGCGGTTGATGCTCAGGAAATAGGCGCTTTCGCCATCCAGCCACGGCGGCCCCCAGCGGCGGGTATCATCACCGCCATCCGGATTTTCGACCTTGATGACATCTGCGCCCAGATCAGCCAGCAGCATCGTACAATATGGGCCTGCCAGCACCCGCGAAAAATCAATCACGCGGATGCCAGCCAGCGCGTCCGGAGTTTCAGAGTGGGGTCGAGATGTTTGGGATGTGTTGAAATTCACCCCCTAAGCATAGCGCTTCTCTGAAGTCTATTCCAACGTCAGCTTTACGCTTCGTATTTTTGAAGACGCGTCTTTTAGTTCACTCTGAACGGCACACGCTCACCGGCATGGAAAGCCAGCGGGATAATCGTCGGAACAGTACTTCCGGCTGTATAGACAAACAAATCAATCGAGCCGCCGTAATGGGCGCGGTACTCACCACGAATGGTTTTCCCATCGACTTCAATTCGCAGCAGCGGCGTATCCAACACAAACCGTTTGCGCGGCACGAGTGGACGAATTACCAACCCGCTGCCATCTTCTGCCGGCTCGATGCCGCACACCCGAATCAAACCCAGCAGCGCCATTGCATCGGCATTGGCGTTCATCGTCGGGAAATCGGTCATCGGCGTAAGGGCGCTTGACCATGTACCGCCCGGCAGCGCATCCGCCACCCCATTGATGCCATCCGGTGCGCCCCAGATGCCAAACCAGATTGCCGGATACTGGTGTGCGTGCATGGCGAAGGTGTTGCGGTTCAGCGAACGCCATGCCAGCGCCGCTTTGCCTGCCCGCGCATAACCCCATGTCAGCAGTTGGCTGACCGCAGGCCATACCATGCCGCCTTCGGTCAGTGTTGCCCCAATCGGTGATGGTGCGTCAAGCGATGCCTCTACCCGTTCGAGTAGGTTATTTTCGTGGTCGCCCGCTTTGGCTGACCCGCTGATTAACCCCCATACCTGTGACTCTAATGACAATGACTCCAGCATAATCGGCTGGTTGGATACCCCACGCAGCACAGCGCGGTTATACCAGCCGTTGGCGTTCCACTGATTTTCGACCGCCGTTTGCAGCCGGTCTACCCGCCCATCTTCCAGCATGGCGCTGATGTCCGGTGCATCATCTTTGAGCAGGTTCGCCATCAACGGCAGCACATATAATGCCATCTGGCTGTTAGGGATCGACTCGCCATGTGCTTTGGAGTTCTGGTAAGCCACCCCAAATAAACCATCTTTGACCGCTGTTTCCAGCACAATCGAGTCTGACCAATCTCCGGTGCGGACGCGGATCAGGCCGTTCTCGCCAATCCCGATCATCTCGAATAGGTGCTTGATGGCAAACCTAATATGATCTGTAACCGTTATCCCCTGTGTGCGGGGTGGCTTATCCGGCGGCGAAAATGGGATGTTTTCTTGCAGGAACAAAAAGTCACGGGTGGCTGCCAGATATTCGGACATTGCCAGCAGGAAGAACAAATCAAGGTCGGATGGCGTGGTATGAATATTCAAGCCGTTGCTGGTATAGCCATGCCCGCAAAATGAATACGGAATCTGCCCCGTTGCTCCATCGGTCAGCCGCATAATCAGCCGCAGCATATCTTTCGCCAATTCAGGCCGCAGGTAAATCATGGGCAGTGTGAATAACGCCTGATCACGCGGTGCACCATCTGCGCCGTGCAGGTATAAATAGGCTGAACCCTGCGGAATCAAGTGCAGTTTGTGGTAGGCGTTGTAAACCGTAGCCGACAGCAAGTTATAACTGTGCCACGCCATTTCACGGTGCAGCACAGGGTCTTGTGTCGTGTCGAAATAAGCCAGCTCATCACGCCAATATTCCTGTGTTTCCATAAACGCATCTATAGCCTTAAGCTCCGCTAACATCGTCCGCCGTGCTTCTGGCGAGGCCGCGCCGTAAGCATAGCGCAGCGTCTGTTTTTGACCGGGGTCAAGCAGCACATCGCGCCGCAGCACCATGCAGTATGGCATCGGCTCAAGGATTGAGTTTGGCTGTAGAGCACCATCTTCACGGCGCTGACGAACGGTATCCGGTTGCTGTGCGCCCCCTGCCCCGAAGAAGGTCGCTTTGTTGATGTAGTGTCCCTGAGGTTCACCATCCAAATCGGTCAGGAACACCGGCGCAGGATACCAGTCAATCGGTGAGGGTTGGTCGGGCGGTGGTGCATCCGGCGGCGGGTCTTGCCGGAACTCCAATGTGCCTTCTTCTGCCCGATAATTGATGCTGTTGCTGAATTGTTTGCTTAACCCGCGCCGTTCTTCGTCGTTGGCTGCCCCGAATGGTGCGCCGCGCAGCCACTCCAGCCGTAACTGCTGCACGTTGACATCCCAATATTCATAATGTCGGATCGTCAGCGGTTTGCTGCCGGTATTTTCGAGGGTGACTTCTGCCAGCACCAGCGGATAATCGCCATGTGGGGCATACACGCGCCGTGTCGCCTTGATGTCGCGATGAGTCATCTCGGTTTCCATGTACCCAATGCCGAATCGCCGTTTGACCTCTGTTCCGCTCGGACGATAGCGGAAGGCTGTTGCCCATACCTGTTCGCCGTCGTCAATGTATCCAAACCCTCCGGCGTAAGCATATTCAGTTGCTGATTTATTGCGGGGTTTAGGGGTGGTCGGCGCGGGCGCATCTGCCGCTTTGATGACCGGTTCATTCTGCCCTGAAAGTAAATTATAGGATTTCAGCAGCGAGTCATTGGTTTCTTCTTTGAGTTGTTGCAGCCATTCGATTGATAATGTGTTACGCGGGTTTTCGGCGGTATCGGTGCGGATGCTCTGGGTCGCCGCACTTTGGGCGGCAAACGGTTGAGCACTATCAGTCTGGCGCGGGCGACTCAAGTTGGCGATAAAGCGGATGATTACCATCACCACCCGTATGAGTAATGACAGCACCACACTCAAGCCACCGACTGCCCGTTCCGACTGCCATGCCTCGAATTTGTTCAGGAATGTCCCGCCGCGATCCCCTAAATACACCTGTACTGTCCCGTCATTAGAAGCCAGTGCTGTCACACGCTGGTTTCCAACTTGGTGCCAGTGATCGCGTCGATCCAGTTTTTCACTGTTGGGGAACAATGCCCGTGGATCGCTGTATTGGTCGAATGTGTAATCATAAGCAGGCAGCCCTGCCCCATCATTCGTCCACTGTCCAAAAATGCCGCTGCCCTCTGCCGTTGCCTCGAATCGGTGGGATGGATCTGCCGGCAGTGTTTGTGTACTGAAAAAATCATCCGGCTCCGGCGGCGGCGGAAGAACCGGTGGTTTGGGCTGCCGGAGTTGTAACCGGAGCAGTTGTTGTCGCCGTGTCAAGACGTTCACACCCGCTGCTTGTAAGAAGGGGCTGCGGCTCCTGCGCGTTGAAGGGGGCATCATCATACTCCTGAAATGAGGTCGTAACACATCTTATTATGAAGTATTTGTGCATGTTGCGCTAAGACGAGGTTTTCATCTGTGCGCTTAGTGAGAATATAGTCGACAGCCGGACGATTGTGCTAAAATAGACTTATCGGAAAGTGACACCCATAAAACCATGTATGATCTACCCATTTTTACCTTGAATACCGTCCTGTTCCCCGGAATGCCGCTTAAGCTGCATATTTTTGAGGAACGTTATAAGCTCATGATCGGGCGCTGCTATCAAAGTGGCGAACCTTTCGGGGTCGCGCTGATTAAAAACGGTCAAGAAAACGGCGGACGTGCTGAACCCTTTATGATTGGTTGTACCGCCGTCATCACCGAAATGGAATCCCTACCCGGTGGGCGCATGAATATTGTCGCCGTCGGTCGGGACCGTTTTGTCGCCCGCAACTTCAAGTATGACCAGCCTTACCTCGTGGCAGAGGTTGAAACATTCCCGCTGCTCAATGCCGAGTCGCTCTCGATGACCAGTATCAGCCGTTCGCTTCGCCCGTGGGTGCAGCGTTATCTGCAAACCCTTGCAGAGGCTAGCGAAACCAAGTTTGACGATCAACAGCTTCCCGACGATCCGCTGCAATTGGTTCATCTGGCCTCATTTTTGCTCAATGTGCCCATCGAGCAAAAGCAAAATCTCCTCAACCTCGAAACGGCTGATGAGCTGCTGACGAACTTGCGTACGATCTATCGCCGTGAAGTCACCCTGTTAGATGCTATGCTTGCGCCTGAAACAGCCGACGATTCTGGTGTATTTTCAGCCAACTGATTTCTCACCCCCTCACACAC